>NZ_CP143423.1:3571186-3887430 GCF_014337925.2 Roseobacter fucihabitans
CACCTCCTGCACGGTCTCATCCGGCTCAAACCGCAGCGGCCCGTCAAAAGCCACATCATCCGGCGCAGGCTTACGGTTGTCATGGTCGAAATTCCACTTCTCGCCCGCCGGTTTGTCGCCCTCCATCAACAACCCGGTCTTGCGCCGCATCTCGCGATAAAAATACTCCATGCGCAACTGTTTGCGCCCCTCGGCCCAGGTCTCAAACATCTGATGCGATGCGATAAATCTCTCATCAGGCAGGATGTACACCTTGATCGGCGCGTGCTTGAGTTTATTGATCAAGCGCCACTCGCCCGGCTCCGTCACCAGCACATCCGAGGCCCCCGTCTCCTCCGAGCGGCGCAGCAATTCACCGACGATGGAGCCTGCGTTTTGCGTGTCATCCAATTGGCTGTAACGCACGTCCCAACCTGCCTGCGTCAACCGTTTGGCAAACTGCCGCATCGCCGCCAACACCAGCGCGATTTTCTTGGGGTGATGCGTGACATAGGTGGTCTCTTCCATGACCTCGGCGATAACCACAATGTCGCGATCCTTATCCGCCGCGCGCAGGGCGGAAAGCCCCTCGCTCAATTGGTCCCCCAGGACCAAAACAAGGCGGCTCACCACGCCACCTCCTTGCCCTGCCAGTCATAGAAACCGCCCGTCTGATCGGGCGTCAAACCCCCGATAACATTCAATAAGTTTTCAGCGGCCTCCTCCGGGGGTACGGAGGGATGCCGCCCCAGATATTTCCGCGTAAAAGGCGTGGCCACGGTGCCCGGATGCAGCGCAACGCAAGTCGCCTGCTTGTGCGTGCGCGCCAGCTCAATCGCCGTCGTATGCACGATCTGATTCACGGCGGCCTTGGCGCTGCGATAGCTGATCCAACCGCCGATCTTATTGTCCCCAATGGACCCCACACGCGCAGACAGAACCGCCATCACGGCGGGCCTGTCGCGCGCCAACAAATCGCCCGTATGACGCAGTACCAGCGCCGGACCCAACGCGTTCACCGCGAACTGCGCCATCATCGCCTGGGCGCTGACCGACTTGATGGATTTCTCCGGTGCCGCGCCGTTGATTTCCAGCGCACCCGTGGCAACCAGCACCAGATCGAACACAGCCTCAAGCCCGCCTAAATGTGCATCAACACTGGCTTCATCGGTGATCTCGAACCCATCCGCGCTGCGCGACAGGCCAGTGACCGCATCGCCGCGCGCCCGACACGCCGCGGCCACCGCACCGCCGACCCCACCAGAAGCCCCTATTATCAAAACTCTTTTCATGACCAGCGACCTAGCAGCGCAGATCACAGCTTCAAGCCCGTCATAAGAATTGTCGCAAAAACCGTCTTCCCATTTGCGCGCAGGGCGGTATAACGGGCCTCATGGAACCGGCGACACATACTCTTTGTCCGCGCTACACGTTGCGCCCTGCCGCTGCTCTGCTGCTGCTAGCCCGCCTCTGAGCGTGCCTGTCGGCGCGCCCGCTCAGAGGGATGTGCAGCGCGCCAAGAAAACCAGCAGATAACCGAAAGAACAGACATGACAGATAAAGCTAAACAGGACCGCGTCCTGATTTTTGACACCACTTTGCGCGACGGCGAACAATCCCCCGGTGCGACCATGACCCATTCCGAAAAACTCGAGATTGCGGGGCTTCTGGACGAAATGGGCGTGGACATCATCGAGGCCGGTTTCCCCATCGCCTCCGAAGGTGATTTTGCCGCCGTTTCCGAGATTGCAAAGCTTGCCAAAACATCCGTGATCTGCGGGCTGGCGCGCGCGCAACTGGGCGATATCGACCGCTGTTGGGACGCGGTGAAACACGCGAAACGGCCGCGCATTCATACATTTATCGGCACCTCGCCGTTGCACCGTGCGATCCCCAACCTCGATATGGATCAGATGGCGGAGCGGATCGAACAGACCGTCACCCACGCCCGTAACCTCTGTGACAATGTGCAATGGTCGCCGATGGATGCGACCCGCACGGAGGAGGATTACCTGTGCCGTGTCGTCGAAATCGCGATCAAATCGGGTGCGAGCACGATCAATATCCCTGACACCGTAGGCTATACCGCACCGCGCGAATCTGCGGCGCTCATCGCGATGCTGCTGGAGCGGGTACCGGGTGCGGATGAGATCATTTTCGCCACCCATTGCCACAATGATCTTGGCATGGCGACGGCCAACTCCCTGGCCGCCGTTGAGGCCGGTGCGCGCCAGATCGAGTGCACCATTAACGGTTTGGGCGAACGCGCGGGCAATACGGCGCTTGAAGAAGTCGTTATGGCCCTCAAGGTGCGCAACGACATCATGCCCTTCCAGACCGGCGTGGACAGCACCAAGATCATGAATATCTCGCGCCGTGTGGCCACTGTTTCCGGCTTTCCGGTGCAGTTCAATAAGGCGATCGTGGGTAAGAACGCTTTCGCACATGAAAGTGGCATCCATCAGGACGGCATGCTGAAAAACGCCGAAACCTTCGAGATCATGCGCCCCGAGGATGTGGGCCTGTCCGAGACCAATATCGTGATGGGCAAACATTCCGGGCGCGCCGCGCTGCGCTCGAAACTCGAAGACCTCGGGTTTGAATTGGGTGATAACCAGCTCAAGGATGTCTTCGTGCGGTTCAAGGAGTTGGCCGACCGCAAGAAGGAAATCTATGACGATGACCTGATTGCGCTGATGCGCACCTCAACGGACCCGGAAAACGATCGCTTGAAACTGAAATCGCTCAGGGTCGTCTGCGGTACGGATGGTCCACAAAAGGCCGATCTGGTCATGGAGATCGATGGGCAGGAACAGAGCACCACGCAAACCGGCGACGGCCCCGTGGATGCGTCCTTCAATGCCATCAAGGCGCTGGTGCCGCATACCGCGCGTTTGCAGCTTTATCAGGTGCATGCGGTGACGGAAGGAACCGACGCCCAGGCGACCGTTTCCGTGCGCATGGAAGAAGACGGGCGCATCGTGACCGGGCAATCGGCCAATACCGATACCGTCGTGGCCTCGACGCTGGCCTATATCCACGCGCTCAACCGCCTTTTGGTGCGGCGCGAAAAAGCCGGAACGGACAAGCGGGAAATCAGCTATAAGGACGTCGGCTGATCCACTGCCGTGCAGGGTGCCATAGAAGGTGCCCTGCACCGCGCAGATTGTTGCGGCCTATGCAAAATAGGGGCTGCGCCGAAGCGTGGCTCTGCTACACTCATATGTAACGCCCCTTGCTCATACCCATAGGACACCTACAATGCGCGTATTCCTTGCTCTCCTCATCGCCACCCTCATGATGCCGCTCGCGTCACAGGCGCAGACCCTGGAGCGCATTAAATCGTCCGGTGAAATCAAATTCGGTTACCGCACGGATGCAGCCCCCTTGTCTTTCGAGAATGACGCAGGACGTCCTCAGGGATATTCGCCGATTGTCTGTTTTGCACTGGCAGAGCGGCTTGGCGCGCAACTGGGGTTGGAAAACCTCGATGTCGTTTTTGAACGGGTGGATACGGCAAACCGCTTTGACAAGGTCGCCAGTGGCGAGATTGATTTACTCTGCGGGGCTTCCACGATCACGCTAAGCCGACGCGAAATCGTCGATTTTTCCGTGCCCACCTATGTTGATGGCACAACCGTCTTGCTACAACGCGATGGCGTGTCCGGCCTGTCGGAGTTGTCCGGCAAGAAAGTCGGCGTCCGGGGGGATACCACCACAGAGCAGGCTCTTAATAACTCGCTGCAAGCAGATGCTATCGACGCAGAGGTCATCACGTTCTCCGACCATGGTGCCGCCATGACCGCCATGGAAAACCGCGAGATCGACGGATATTTCGCCGATCAGTCGATTCTGATAAACCTGTTCATCAATAATCCAAAGCGCGACCAGTTCAAAATCTTCGAGGGCATCCTGACCGTTGAAAAGCATGGATTCGCAATGGCGCGCGGTGACACCGACTTCCGCCTGGCCGTGGATACCGCGCTTTCGGACCTTTTTCAGGACGGTTCGATGGCGCTGGCTTTTGAAAAGGCTTTGCCGGGTGCTGAGGCTGGTGGCGCGCTGGAGGCCTTGTTTTTACTGTCCCCGACGCTGCCCTAGGCCAGGCGGAGACAAAAGAATCATAGCTTCGGCGCCACTAAACATCTTTTAGGCGTCGCGCAATATGATGCCGACAACATCGTTAACGCCCCTTTCACCATTCCTCGCCTAAGCATATAAGACACGCAAAGCCCGCCTTGAAAAAGTGCGGGCCAAGAAAATTCGGGCAAGGTTATTCGTAATGTTTGACAAAATTCGCGGGATGTTCGTATCCGATATGGCCATCGACCTCGGCACGGCCAACACATTGGTCTATATCAAGGGCAAAGGCGTCGTTCTGTCGGAACCCTCCGTGGTCGCCTATCACATCAAGGATGGTGTGAAAAAGGTTCTGGCCGTGGGCGAGGACGCAAAACTGATGCTGGGGCGCACGCCCGGCAGCATTGAGGCCATCCGCCCCATGCGCGAAGGGGTCATCGCGGATTTCGACACCGCCGAGGAAATGATTAAGCATTTCATACGCAAGGTCCACAAACGGTCGAGCTTTTTCGGCAAACCCAAGATCATCGTTTGCGTCCCGCATGGTGCCACGCCCGTTGAAAAACGCGCAATCCGCCAATCCGTGCTGAGCGCGGGTGCGCGACGTGCCGGGCTGATTGCGGAACCCATTGCGGCGGCGATCGGCGCGGGTATGCCCATTACCGATCCCACGGGGAACATGGTTGTGGACATCGGTGGCGGCACCACTGAGGTCGCCGTGCTGAGCCTTGGCGACATCGTTTATGCGCGCTCTGTGCGGGTCGGGGGTGATCGCATGGATGAGGCGATCATCAGCTATCTGCGCCGCCAACAGAACCTTTTGGTTGGTGAAACCACGGCGGAGCGAATCAAAACCTCCATCGGGACCGCCCGCATGCCCGATGACGGGCGCGGAACCTCAATGCAAATCCGCGGTCGTGATCTGTTGAACGGCGTGCCCAAGGAAATCGAAGTCACCCAGGCCCAGATCGCCGAAGCTCTGGCCGAACCGGTGCAGCAGATATGCGAAGCGGTGATGACCGCGCTGGAAACCACGCCGCCGGATCTGGCAGCAGATATTGTCGACCGCGGTGTGATGCTGACCGGGGGCGGGGCGTTGCTCGGTGATCTGGACCTGGCGCTGCGCGAGCAGACCGGCTTGGCGGTGTCGATTGCCGATGAATCCCTGAATTGCGTGGCACTCGGGACCGGCAAGGCGCTGGAGTTTGAAAAACAACTGCGCCACGCCATTGATTATGACAGCTGAGCGCAAGCCAGCCTAAAGACCCCCTCAGTGGCAGGTTTGCCCTGCCTGACCCGGGCAGGAGAGAAGCGACATATGGCCAAAGAACAATCCAACGGCAGCGAATATACCGGCCCCCTGCGCCGGTTGCTGCTGGCGATTGTCGCGCTCTGTCTGATCGGCACTTTTCTGGTCTGGCGTATCGACAGCCCGCGTGTCGAGCGGTTTCGCGCGCAGGTAACGGATCGTTTTGTGCCGGGGCTCGATTGGGCCATGGCCCCCGTGACCGGCATGGTCAACCTGCTCAAAGATTTCCAGAGTTATCAGCGCCTTGCCGAACAAAACGGTGAGTTGCGCTCGGAACTACGTCGTATGCAAGCCTGGAAAGAAGCCGCGCTGCAACTGGAGCAGGAAAATGCCCGCTTGCTTGACCTCAACAAGGTGCGCCTCGACCCCCGCCTGACCTATATCACCGGCGTCGTTCTGGCCGATAGCGGCTCGCCGTTTCGCCAATCCGTCTTGCTCAATGTCGGCGCGCGCGACGGCATCGTGGATGGGTGGGCGACAATGGATGGGATCGGGGTTGTGGGGCGCATTTCGGGCGTGGGGGAGAACACCGCGCGGGTGATACAGCTAACCGACGCCTCCAGCCGTATTCCCGCGGTGATCCAACCCTCGGGCCAGCGCGTTATTGTTTCGGGCGATAATTCCGCCGCCCCCGCCATCGAGTTCCTTGAAGACAAGGATGCCGTCCGCCCCGGCCACCGGGTGATCAGTTCAGGCGACGGCGGTGTCTTTCCTGCGGGTCTGCTGATTGGGCAGGTCGCTGCCGATCCCAGCGGCAAATTGCGTGTCCGGCTCGCGGCGGATTATCAGCGTCTGGAATTTCTGCGCGTCCTGCGCCATCACGGCACCGACCGTGTGTCCGACACCGCTGATATCATCGGCCCGCAACTGCCGCCCCCCCTCATCGCGCGCGAAGAGGTCAGCCAATGAGCGATATGCCACTCACCCGCATGTGGATGATGCGCGCCGGTTTTGCGGCGCTGGTCTGCGTGATCCTGTTCTTTCACCTACTCCCGCTTCAGACCACGCCGCAACGCTGGGTCGGTCCGGATTTTTTGCTCGCTTTTGCGCTTGCCTGGTCGGCCAGACGTCCCGAATATGTACCGACCCTTGCCCTCGCGGGATTATTTTTATTGGCGGATCTGCTGTTGCAGAGGCCCCCAGGTCTCTGGGCGATGCTGGCTTTGCTGGCCTGTGAACAGATCAAAACCCGCGCAGACGGATCACGCGACACCAATTTTGTCGCAGAATGGCTTGGTGTCTGTGCCTTGATCATCGCAATCAACCTGGGCTACCGCGTTATTTTGATGATCACTTTTGTGGATTTGCCCTCCTTTGGCTTGACCCTCTCCGAAACAATCATGACAATCATTTTCTATCCGCTCGTCGCGCTGTCGACCCAATTCCTGATGGGGGTGCGCAAAGCCACGCCCGGCGATCTGGACACGATAGGAAGCAGGTCATGACCCAAGCGCAACTTTCCGCAGAAGGCTGGACATGAAAAAAACCCGCGCAGAAACGGATTTCAGTCACCGGCGTATTTCGCGACGCGCTGCCCTTCTGGGGGGCGCGCAGCTTTTATTCATTGGCGGTCTGGCCGCACGGATGCGTTTTTTGCAGGTCGACCAGGCCGATCAATTCCGTCTTCTGGCCGAAGAGAACCGCATCAATGTCCGGCTGATCCCCCCGTCGCGCGGCGAAGTCTTTGATCGCAACGGCGTGCGTTTGGCACAAAACGCGCCCTCTTACCGCATCGTCATTGTCCGCGAAGATGCCGGCGACAGCGACGTCGTGTTGGAGCGCCTGTCAAAGATCGTCGCGCTGGATGCAGAGACACTTGAGCGCACCAAGCAGGAATTGAAACGCTCTCCTTCGTTTTTGCCCGTGACCATCGCAGAGGACGTCAGCTGGGATGACATCAGCCGCGTATCGGTCAACGCACCGGCCCTGCCAGGGGTAACACCGGAGGTTGGATTGAGCCGGATCTATCCGCAGGGGTCCGATTTTGCCCATGTTTTAGGATATGTTGGCCCGGTCTCCGATTATGATCTGGAAAAGATCGATGATCCCGAACCCGTACTGCGCATCCCGCGCTTTCAAATCGGCAAGGTCGGGGTGGAAACGAAATTGGAGCCGCTTTTGCGGGGCAAGGCCGGGGCCAAACGCGTCGAGGTCAATGCCGCCGGGCGCGTCATGCGTGAACTCGACCGGGTAGAGGGCACCCCCGGCTCAGATCTGCAACTGACCGTTGATGCCAACCTGCAAGGCTACGTGCAGGCGCGTTTGGCCGAGGAAAGCGCGAGCGCGGTCGTCATTGATTGTGACAACGGCGATGTGGTCGCCTGTTCTTCGGCACCAACTTATGATCCGAACCTTTTTGTGCGTGGTATTTCGGTCAAGGATTACAACATGTTGACGGGCAATAAATATCGCCCGCTTGCCAGCAAGACCGTGCAGGGTCTGTATCCGCCCGGCTCCACTTTCAAGATGATGACGGCCATGGCGGCCCTTGAGGCCGGTTTAATCGGGCCGGATGAAACCGTTTATTGTCCGGGCCACCTGACGGTATCGGGGCGTCGTTTTCACTGCTGGAAACGCGCCGGACATGGTTGGGTTGATCTGCAAACTTCGCTCAAACGCTCTTGTGATGTCTATTATTACGATCTGGCGGTCAAAATCGGGATCGAAAAAATCTCGGCGATGGCGAAACGTTTTGGTCTTGGGGTCAAACATGATGTTCCCATGTCGGCCGTCGCGCAGGGCCTTGCCCCGACGATGGATTGGAAGGCCTCGACCTATGGTCAGAACTGGCGCGTCGGGGATACCGTAAACGTCTCCATCGGGCAGGGTTTCATGCTGAGTTCGCCCATGCAACTTGCCATCATGACCGCGCGTCTGGCCACGGGGCGCGCGGTCGAACCCCGGCTGATCAAATCTGTTGACGGTGTTGAAACGCCTGAACGCGGCGGTGAAAGCATGGGCATGAACGAAAACAACCTGCGCAAAATGCGCCGTGCCATGAATGCTGTGGTCAACGACCGGCGCGGCACCGCTTATGGATCGCGTATCATCGATGATACCATGCGCATGGCCGGCAAGACAGGGACCAGTCAGGTGCGCAACATTACCGCCGCGGAACGGCGCGCTGGCGTTATCCGCAACGAGGATCTGCCCTGGGAGAGGCGCGACCATGCATTGTTTGTCAATTTCGCGCCCGTCGAGAAGCCAAAATACGCCGTTGCTGTGGTGGTCGAGCATGGCGGAGGTGGCTCCAAGGCCGCCGCACCGATTGCGCGCGATATCACACTACAGGCGCTGGCGGGCGGTGCACCTCCCCTGGAGGCCTACCCGGCCAAGGACCGCGAGCGCATAGAGGCTCAGCAGGAAAAACTGCAAGCCATGCAACCGCAGGCGGCTTTTTCGGGGCGAGATCAAGCATGAGCTATCTTGAATACGCCGTCAAATCCGCGCCTTCAGGCCTGCGTAAAATCTTCTACCTCAACTGGCCGGTTGCGCTTTTGCTGGCCTCCGTCGCGGGGGCGGGCTTCTTGATGCTCTACTCCGTGGCGGGGGGGTCCTTCAGCCCCTGGGCAGAGCCGCAGATGAAACGTTTTGCCATGGGCTTCACGCTGATGATCTGCGTGGCCATGGTGCCGATCTGGTTCTGGCGGTCGCTCTCGGGACTTGCCTATCTGGGTACGCTCGCCTTGCTGGTCGCGGTGGAACTCTTCGGCACAGTAGGCATGGGCGCGCAACGCTGGATCGATCTGGGCTTCATGCGGCTGCAACCCTCCGAATTGATGAAAATCACGCTGGTGATGTTTCTGGCAGCTTATTACGACTGGCTCCCGGCGAAACGCACATCGCACCCGTTCTGGGTGATGCTCCCGGTCTTGATCATCCTTGTTCCAACCTTTCTGGTGCTGCGTCAGCCCGATCTCGGGACGTCCATTCTGCTGCTGGCTGCGGGGGGAGGTCTGATGTTTCTCGCAGGGGTGCATTGGACCTATTTCGCAGCAGTTCTCGCGGGTGCCATTGCGTTGATTACCACGGTTTTTCAATCCCGTGGCACGCCCTGGCAATTGATCAAGGACTATCAGTTTCGCCGCATCGATACCTTCCTTGATCCCAGCACGGACCCGCTCGGTGCCGGATATCACATTACCCAGTCAAAGATCGCATTGGGCTCGGGTGGCTGGACCGGGCGCGGCTTCATGCAAGGCACGCAAAGCCGTCTGAACTTTCTGCCCGAAAAACACACCGATTTCATCTTTACCACCCTGGCCGAAGAATTCGGGTTCCTGGGCGGCGTGTGGCTGCTTGGGCTATATGCGTTGATCATCCTGTTTTGTATCTGGTCGGCGTTGATGAACAAGGATCGGTTTTCCTCGCTTCTGACATTGGGTATCGCGCTGAATTTCTTTTTGTTCTTCGCCGTCAATATGTCGATGGTGATGGGCATGGCACCGGTTGTGGGCGTCCCCTTGCCGCTGGTGAGCTATGGCGGATCCGCGATGCTTGTGCTCATGCTCGCCTTCGGCCTCATGCAAAGTGCTCATGTCCATCGACCAAGGTAAATCCAATGTCCCTCAATGTTCTCTTCGCAGCCCATGCCGACCGGTGGGGCGCCTATCGTGCACCGCTTCAAGACGCTTTCTCGGCACTTGATCTGGATGTAAATCTGGCGCTCGACCTGCCCCCGGCAGAGGTTGATTATATCATCTACGCGCCCAATTCCCCGCTACAGGATTTCGCGCCTTATACCCGCGCCAAGGCGGTGCTGAACCTCTGGGCGGGCGTCGAGGGGGTCACGAAAAACACCACGCTCACGATCCCTCTGGCGCGGATGGTGGACCCAGGCATGACCAAATCCATGACCGAATGGGTCGCGGGGCACGTCATGCGATACCATCTGGGGATGGATCGACATATCGTTAATCCGGATCACATCTGGGCACCGCATACGCCGCCTCTGGCCTCTGAGCGGTCGGTCTGCATTCTTGGGATGGGCGAACTCGGCGGCGCCGTGGCACAGGTGCTCGGCATGCTTGATTTCAAGCTCAGCGGGTGGAGCAGGCGCGCAAAATCGGTTGACGGGGTCGTGATGCACCACGGCGACATGGGCTTGAAAGACGCCCTTTCAAATGCGCAAATCGTCGTCCTGCTGTTGCCTGATACAGCACAAACCGAGAATATCCTGAACGCTGAGAGCCTTGGTTGGTTGCCCAAAGGGGCCTTTATCATCAACCCGGGCCGAGGGCCGTTGATTGAGGACCAAGCCCTTCTTGAGGCTTTGGACAGCGGCCAGGTTGCGCAGGCCACGCTGGATGTGTTTCGCGTGGAACCCCTGCCGCAGGATCATCCGTTTTGGACCGATCCACGCGTGACCGTGACGCCGCATATTGCCGCCGAAACACGCGAGCACACCGCATCACAGGTCATTGCGCAAAACGTGTGGCGCGGCGAAGCGGGTGAACCTTTCTTGTATCTGGTAGATCGTGACAGCGGCTATTGAGCTACTCAGCGGCCAAGCCGCGCCCCTTTAGCAAAGCCTCCACTCCGGGCAGGCGCCCGCGAAAAGCCGTGTAAAGCTCGCCCGCATCGCGACTGCCGCCCGTGGATAAGATATGTTCTTCCAAGGCGGCGGCGCGGGCCGGATCAAACGCGCCCCCTGCTTCCTCAAAGGCCTCAAAAGCGTCTGCATCCATGACCTCTGACCACATGTAGCTGTAATAGCCGCTGGAATAGCCGTCCCCGGCAAAGACATGGGCGAACTGCGGCGTGGCGTGACGCATGGTGATGGCAGCGGGCATGCCCAAAGCCTCCAATACTTCGGCCTGACGCGCCATTGGATCCTGAGGTGCGGCCCCGTCATGAAACGCCAGATCGACCAGCGCGGAGGCGACATATTCCACCGTCTGAAACCCCATATCATAGGTCGCCGCAGCCAGGACCTTATCGAGCATGTCCTGCGGCATCGGCGCGCCGGTTTCAGCATGGGTTGCAAATTCGGACAACACCTCGGGCACCTCCAGCCAATGCTCATAGAGCTGGCTGGGCAATTCGACGAAATCGCGCGCCACGGAGGTGCCCGAAACACTCTCATAGGTCACATTCGACAGCATCTGGTGCAGCGCATGGCCGAATTCATGAAACAGGGTGCGCGCATCGTCATATGACAACAGCGCCGGATCACCTTTGGCGAAATTGCACACGTTGATAACCACCGGCGCTTGCACAGAGGGAAATTTCGCCTGTGCGCGCATCGCAGAGCACCACGCCCCGGACCGTTTGGAACCGCGCGCAAAGTAATCCCCGATGAAAACCGCAACATGTGCGCCGTTGCGCGTCACTTCCCAGGCCCGACAATCAGGGTGATAGAGCGGCACATCAAGCGGTTTGAAGGCCAAGCCGAAAAGGCGCGTGGCGCAGGCAAAAGACGCCTCGATCATCCGGTCCAGTTGGAAATAGGGTTTGAGCGCGGCCTCATCCAGATCATGCTCGGCAACGCGTCGTTTTTCCGAATAATACCGCCAATCCCAGGGCGCAAGCGGACCGTTCACACCATCCGTCTGCATCATGTCGGTAAGGATTTTCGCATCCGCATCGGCTTGCGCGCGCGCCGGTTCCCAGACCGCCAGCAACAGATCCCGCACGGCCTGCGGCGTCTTTGCCATCTCGGTTTCCAGCTTGTAATCCGCAAAGCTGGCATACCCCAAAAGATTTGCGCGCTCTTGCCGTAGGGCAAGCGTTTCGGCGGCAATTGAACGGTTGTCCGTCTTGCCGCCATTCGCCCCGCGCGCAACCCAGGCTTTGAAGGCTTTTTCACGCAAATCCCGGCGCGGTGAAAATTGCAGGAAGGGCACGATCAAAGACCGCGACAAGGTAATAACGGGACCGCCTGCGTTTTTTTCCTCACCGGCGTTACGGGCGGAATTGATCACAAATTCGGGCAACCCTTCGAGATCACCCTCCTCCAAGGCCATGAACCAATCGCGCTCATCTGCCAGCAGGTTTTGCGTGAAATCGGTCCCCAGGACCGCCAGACGCGCCTTGATCTCCTTCATCCGCGTCTCTTCATCACCGCTCAACGCGGCACCTG
Source organism: Roseobacter fucihabitans (assembly GCF_014337925.2). NCBI lineage: Bacteria > Pseudomonadati > Pseudomonadota > Alphaproteobacteria > Rhodobacterales > Roseobacteraceae > Roseobacter > Roseobacter fucihabitans. The sequence continues at coordinate 3,583,636 of NZ_CP143423.1, forward strand.
CACGCACGAAACTGCGGTGTGTGAGCATCAAAACCCGTTGCTGTTCGGGTGTCAGATCAAGGGCGTCCTTATTCTCCCAGACCTGCGAGATGCGCGCAAACAACGCCTTATTGCCCGAAATTTCGGAAAAATGCGCGGCCATTTGGGGTGAGAACTGCCGCTGCAAAGCCTCGCGCGCCGGGTTGCTATCCGCGCCTGCCACCGTAAAAAACACGCTGAGGACTTTGTCGAGGCTCTTGCCCGCCGCTTCCAGAGCTTCGAGCGTATTGGCAAAGCTGGCGGGCTGTTTTGCGGTTGCAATCGCGTCGATCTCATCGCGGTGTTGTCTGAGCGCGGTATCCAGGGCAGAGGCGAAATCCTCATCCGCAATATGGTCAAACGGCGCGATCCCGAATGGGGTATTCCAGTCTTGCAACAAGGGGTTGGTCATGGCGGATCTCCTTTGGATAACAAGCTAGGGCCGCGCCCTGTAATGCACAACCGCCGGTCGCATGGCACCTGCGTTTTCTGCGAAATTCAACCCGTGCTTGCCTGCATGCTGGCGCAGGTTGGGCAATCCGCCCGTGGGGCAATCGCGATTGCGCGGCTTTCCCCATAAAGCGCATCATAGATTACCAATTGGCCGCGCAAGACCGTCCCGGCCCCGGTGATGATCTTGATGGCCTCTGCCGCCATCATGGCCCCGATGACCCCCGGCAAAGGGCTCAAAACCCCCGCTTCGGCACAAGAAGGCGCCAGTTCGGGCGCGGGGGCTTGCGGGAAAATGCAACGGTAGCAGGGCGCGCCCGCACCGGGGTCAAACACGCTCAATTGCCCCTCCCACTGGCTCAACGCGCCTGAAATCAGGGGGATTTTCTGCGCCACAGCCGTTTCGTTGATCAGATAGCGGGTTTCAAAATTATCGGTACCATCCAGCACCAGATCATAGTCGGCAAAAAGATCCGTTGCGATCTGAGCATTCAACCGTCGGTGATAGGGCCGCACCACGACGTTGGGATTTTGCGCCAGCATCTCGGATTGCGCAGAAAACACCTTGGGCATTCCGATGGATTGATCCTTGTGGATCACTTGCCGCGCAAGGTTCGCATTCTCGACCACATCATCGTCAATCACCCCGATTGTCCCAACACCAGCGGCGGCAAGATATTGCAAGGCAGGCGCGCCCAACCCCCCGGCGCCGATGACCAGGACCTTGGCCTCCTTGAGTTTTTTCTGTCCCGTGCCGCCGATTTCGCGCAAGACGATGTGGCGGGCATAACGGTTGAGTTCGCTGTCGCTGAACCCCGGTTTTGGTGTGTCGGGGGCGTTCTGCGCATCCTTGCGCACCGCACGGTTACGCAGTGCTGAGAGGCCACGACGATATATGAGGAAGAGCGCCACAAAGCCCCCCAGCAGCAACCAGGGTTCCGCGCTTTCCCCAGTGGCCAGGCGCAAAGGCGTCCCCGCGGGTAGGGTCAGTTGAATAATCAGGACCCCCGTATAGAGCACCGCGATCATCATAGCCCGTGTCGCGCGCGGGGCCCCCATGACGGCCCCCAGCGCCCACATCGCGCCTGCAACAATCAAAACCAGCAGCATCAGCCCCTCCCGGTCGAGCCGAACCCACCGGCCCCGCGTTCGGTTTCGCCCAATGCGGTGACGCTTGCGAAATCGGCCTGCACCACGGGGGCCAGAACGAGCTGCGCGATGCGCATACCGTGGGTTATCTCAACCGTTTTCTGCCCACCGTTCAGCAATATGATGCCGACCGGTCCGCGATAATCACTGTCGATGGTGCCGGGACTGTTCAACAGCATCACCCCATGTTTCAGCGCCAATCCGGATCGCGGGCGTATCTGTATTTCATAACCAGGCGGGATTTCCATGCAAAGACCCGAAGGGATCAGAACCCTTTGACCCGGCGCAATGCTCACGGTGCCATCGGGCAGATTTGCACGCACATCCGCACCCGCCGCCCCCGCGGTCTGATAGCTTGGCAAGCCCAGCGTTTCATCCGCCCCCTGCACCCATGACACCTTAACCTGCACCACTTTTGCGCCCCCCTGGCTCACGTTTCAGGCCAATGCCTGCGAAATGCGGTCCGCAAGGCGCTTGGCGACCTCGGTCTTGCTCATTTTGGGCCAGTTCTCGCAGCCTTTGTCGTCGATCACGATCACGGTGTTCTCAGTGCCGCCCATGACGCCGCTGCCCGTTGAGACATCATTGGCCACAATCCAGTCGCACCCCTTTCGAAGGCGTTTTGCCGTTGCATTCTCGATCACGTCATGCGTTTCCGCCGCAAAGCCGATCACCAGGCGCGGACGGTTTTCTGCGGCCTGCGCCACCTGTCGCAAAATATCCGGGTTCTCTGCAAATTCCAGACGGGGCATAACGTCTTTGGACTTTTTGAGTTTGCGATCACTTGCGTCGGCCACACGCCAATCCGCAACCGCCGCTGCGAAGACACCGGCATCAACCGGCAACGCATCCTCGACCGCGCCCAGCATTTCCTGTGCCGTTTGAACTCTGATGACCTCCACGCCCTCGGGGGGGGCCACATCCGCCGGGCCGGTCACGAAAATCACCTCTGCTCCGAGCGACGCAAGAGCCTGCGCGATGGCGGTGCCTTGCGCGCCAGAAGACCTGTTCGCGATATATCGTACCGGGTCGATGGGTTCATGCGTGGGCCCGGAGGTTACCAGAATACGCTTGCCAACCAGCGGTCCCGTCGTCAGGCGCGCCGCGATGGCCGCGACAATCTCCAGCGGATCGGCCATGCGGCCCGGACCGAATTCACCGCAGGCCATATCGCCACTGTTGGGACCGACAACGTCCACGCCATCATTCCTGAGCGTGGCAAGGTTGCGTTGCGTTGCCGGGTGGTCCCACATGCGCACATTCATCGCGGGCGCGATTAACACCGGCGTATCGGTCGCCAAAAGCAGCGTACTGGCCAGATCATTGGCCAGACCGCCCGCCATTTTCGCCATCAAATCCGCTGTTGCAGGGGCGACGACGACAAGATCCGCGACACGGCTCAGTCGGATATGGCCCATCTCCGCCTCATCCGTGAGGTCAAAGAGGTCGCCGTAGACCTTGGTGCCTGCCAGAGCAGAAACAGAAAGCGGCGTCACGAAAGCCTCGCCCGCCTTGCTCAGAACCGGCGTCACGAGGGCACCGCGCTCGCGCAAGCGGCGGATCAGGTCAAGCGATTTGAACGCCGCGATACCGCCCCCGATGATCAGCAAAATATGTTTTCCGGTCAGCATGATGCGCCTTGTTCGGGAATGAAATCACCGATCAGCATATGCCGAGCCGGGGGGGACCGCCAGCCCCTCAGATCACCGGAATGCGTCACAGGGATCGCCGCGATTAACCTCGGAGCCATCGACGGTGCTATCAAACCCCCCGTCGGGCATGCGGCCACCCTCGCCCTGCCCTATCGAAAACACCGCGGTATCCGGCGATGCCTGCTGCAACAGGAATGGCGCGCCCCAGTCCGCGCGTGCATGGCCATTGCCGGTGATCACAACGACAGGCCCTCCGGTATCTCGCAGCGCCTGCAATGCCGTGCGCGCCAGAACCGCATCCCGCAGGCGTTGGACCGATACCATCATGGGCAGGAGGTCTTTTGGCAGCGCATCACAATGGGCGATGCGTTGGAGCTCCTCGCGTTGGTTCTGATGTTCGGGGGGCAAGGGCGCGTCCAGCCCGAACCGCTGCGCGTCCTGCACCCCCAGGGCTTCCTCCAGGGGTGCCTCCATGAGCGCGCGCACCTGCTCGCGCGGCACGCCAGCGCCATAGATTGCCGCATCCGGGGCTGCTGCGAAAATCGGATAATACATCGCAAAATCCGGCCAGCCGGAGGTTTCCCATGCCAAGGCCGCCGATAGCGCTTCTTGTGTGGCCCGATTTTGCGGCGTGACGGCGGCGGCCTGTTCCGGTGTCAGCATCTCAAAAACCAACGCGGCAGGGGTCAGGGCGTTGGTCCAATCCGCCTGAAGCGCATGATGGCCCGGATTGTCATGCTGCTCCCCCAGAAAGACCACCTGCGCGGTGGCGGTTTCGGTGGGCAACGCCTGCGCAAACGCAGAGGGAGCGGCCAAACTGACCGCTCCAAAGCTCAGACATAAAAGGTATCTATGCCAGATCACATCAGGAAATGATGAACTTCACGGGATTGGTTTTCCAGTGACTTTCGCATCTTTCCGAAGGCTGCCGCTTCAAGTTGGCGCACGCGCTCTTTACTCAAGGACAACTCTTGTCCCAGGCTCTCCAGGGTGCGGGGCTGATCGCGCAGCTTGCGTTCGCGCACGATGAACCTTTCCCGCTCGTTCAAATCGTTCATCGCCTGGAGCAACCATGCACGCAATTGTTCCGTGTCATGGCGGTGTTCAACGGTTTCGGCGGCTTGCTCGCTGTCATCCTCAAGCGCATCAATCCATTCGCGCCCTTCATCCTCGGTCGACTGCGTCGCATTCAGCGAATAATCTGAGCCTGACAAGCGACCTTCCATCATCTCTACGTCGTGCAGAGGCACGCCGATTTCGGTCGAGATCATCTGGCGCAGTTGATGGCGATCAAGCGTCTGGCCTGCGGCAGCGCTTTCGCGCTCCAACCGGGCCTGGACGCGGCGCATATTGAAAAACAACGACTTTTGCGAGGAGGTGGAGCCCGTGCGTACCATGGACCAATTGCGCATCACATGGTCCTGAATGGAGGCTTTGATCCACCAGACCGCATAGGTCGAAAAACGCACCCCCCGATCGGGGTCGAACTTATCCGCCGCCTTCATCAGGCCAAGCCCTGCTTCCTGTATGAGATCATTCATAGGTGCGCCGTAGCGTTTGAACTTGGACGCCATGGAAATGGCCAGACGCATGTAGGCCGTGATCAACCGGTGCAGTGATTTTTCGCACCGTTCGTCGCGCCAAGCATAGGCCAGACGCAGTTCCGTCTCGGCGTCCAGCAGCTCCGCTTTCATCGCCGTGCGCGACAGGTTCATTTCTCTTGCAGTATCCAAAGCCATCGCGACATCTCCCAATCAGATGAAGCACACCTTGCCGTGTACATTGGTAGTGTTACGCACCATACATGCGATTGGTTCACCTTAAAGGTTGAGAAAATGTTGCCAAAACTTACGCTGGTGCTGGGAGGGGCCGCCTCGGGCAAATCTCTCTGGGCCGAAAACCACTTGTTAACCAATTGTTTAGAACCTGTTTACCTTGCGACATCACGGATTTTCGATGACGAAATAAAAATGCGCATAGAGGTGCATAAATCGCGCAGAAATGACCCATGGCGCACCTGTGAGGCAGATTTGGACCTAAGCCCCGTCCTGTTCGGCCTCAAACCCGATCAAGGCGTTCTGATCGATTGCGCCACAATGTGGCTTAGCAATCAGATGTTGGACGGATGTGACCTTACAGATGCCCAAAGCGCCCTGCTTGATGCGGTGGCGACATGCCGCGCGCCCGTGATCATCGTGTCGAACGAGGTTGGTCACGGGATCGTACCGGATAACGCTCTGGCGCGCGCCTTTCGAGAGGCGCAGGGGCGTCTGAATATCGCACTGGCGGCGCAGGCGAATGTGGCCGTCATGGTCACGGCGGGTCTGCCCACGGTCTTGAAAGGGCAGATATCATGACGACATGGCATTGGGTGCGCCACGGCCCCACGCATGAAAAGAACTTTGTCGGCTGGCGTGATGTCCCCGCCGATCTGTCGGACAAGGATCACATCCAACGGCTGCGCGCCATTCTGCCGGATCGCGGGCTTTTGGTGTCATCTGATCTGATCCGGGCGTCGGCGACCGGCGATGCCATCGAAGGCGGCGACCACACCCGATTGCCCAACGCGCCGGACATTCGGGAATTCAATTTCGGGGTCTGGGATGGCATGCATTTCAGCGCCGTTGCGCAGCGTGATCCTGATTTGAGCCGCGCCTATTGGGAAAACCCCGGCGATGTCGCCCCCCCCGAAGGAGAGAGTTGGAACGCAGCCGCGGCGCGCGTGAACCGGTTCGTCGATGAGATCAACACGGCCCACCCGGAGGCGGATGTGATCGCCGTGGCCCATATCGGCGTGATCCTGACGCAGGTGCAGCGCGGTTTGGGGGTCAGTGCCTATGACGCGCTGTCTCATACAATCGACAACCTGTCCGTGACGCGCATCCGCTGGCGGGCGGGGGTCGCATCGGTGGACGTGATCAATCATTCTGCGTGATCTGCGCCGTCACAATTCATTGTTTGATGGCCTGCGGGCATCGGGTCTAGGCTCGTGCGATGACATATGACCTTTATATCGGTGATCGCACCTTCTCCAGCTGGTCCTTGCGCGGCTGGCTGATGTTGGAAAAATTCGGCCTGCCGTGCCGGGTGAATATGGTTGGCCTCTATGCAGGCACCATGACAGAGGATCTCGCGGCTCTGGCCCCCGCGCGCCTGGTTCCCGCGCTCAGGACGCCCGAGGGCGATATCCTTGGTGAATCCCTCGCCATGGCCGAAACGCTGGCGGAACGGCACCCCGATGCCGGGTTGTGGCCGACGGATGCGCGGTTGCGCGCCCGCGCAAGGTGGCTTTGCGCCGAAATGACCGCCGGCTTTTCCGCCTTGCGCGGGGCCTGCCCGATGCAACTGCAACATGTGAACGTGGGGTTTGAGGCACACCAGGACGTTTTGGCGGATCTCGCCCGCCTCGAGACGATCTGGAACAGCGCCCGCGACCTGGCGGGTGCACCCGACGGTTGGCTGTTTGGGGCCTACAGCCTTGCGGATGTGTTTTACGCCCCCGTGGCCGCGCGGATCATCGGGTATGATTTGCCCGTGTCAGAGGCGGCGCGCGCCTATTGCCGCGCCACAATCGCGGATCCCGCCTTCAAGGCGTGGCGCGCGGAGGGCCTCAAAACCACCTATGACCCCTTCCCCTATCCCACAACCGGGTCCACGCGCGATTGGCCCGTTTAAGCGCTTGGCTTACCTTTCGCGGTTAACCTTTCATAAACACCCCTCACGTACCGATTAACCTTAATCGGTCGGAGGGTTTATCTTGATATCACTGGCACATTCCGTTGCGTTTCGCGGTGTCGAGGCCTGTCTGGTCGAAGTGCAATGCTCGCTCTCTCCCGGCCTGCCGGGGTTCAGCATCGTGGGCCTGCCCGATAAGGCCGTGTCCGAAGCCAAAGAGCGCGTGCGCGCGGCGCTATCCTGCATGGCCATCGCCTTTCCCTCCAAGAAGGTCACGATCAACCTCAGCCCCGCAGACCTGCCCAAGGAGGGCAGCCACTTTGACCTGCCGATTGCGCTGTCCCTGCTGGCCGCGCTCGAGATCATTCCGCCCGACTCCAGCCAATCCATCGTCGCCTTGGGCGAATTGTCACTCGATGGCAAAATCGTGCCTGTGACCGGTGCCCTGCCCGCCGCCATGACCGCCGCTTCTGAGGGTCTGATGCTGCTCTGCCCCGAAGCCTGCGGCAAGGAGGCCGCCTGGGTCAGCGACGCCAATGTGATCGCCGCGCGCACTCTGGGCGACGTCGTGCGCCATTTCAGCGGCCAGGTGCCAATTGCGCCCGCGCAGCCGGGCGAAGTGCCAACCTCTCCCCTCTCCAAAGACCTGTCCGAAGTCAAAGGGCAGGAACGCGCCAAACGCGCACTGGAAATAGCCGCGGCTGGCCGCCATCACATCATCTTTGTCGGCACGCCTGGGTCCGGAAAATCCATGCTGGCGCAACGTCTCCCCGGCATTTTGCCGCCTATGACCGCGCTCGAGGCACTTGAAACCTCGATGATCCACTCCATCGCCGGCGAATTGGACGAAGGCGGCATCTCGCGTGACCGCCCGTTTCGCGACCCGCATCATACCTCCTCCATGGCCGCGATCATCGGCGGTGGGCGCATGGCCAAGCCGGGCGAGGTATCCCTGGCCCATAACGGCGTGCTCTTCATGGATGAATTTCCGGAATATCCGCGCAACGTGCTGGAAACGCTGCGCCAACCGCTGGAAACCGCCGAAGTCATGGTCTCACGCGCCAACGCCCATGTCCGCTACCCCTGTCGCTTCATGCTGGTGGCGGCTGCGAACCCCTGCAAATGCGGCTATCTACCGGACCCTGAACGCGCCTGCGCCCGCGTTCCCAAATGTGGTGCGGATTATCTCGGTCGCATTTCCGGCCCGCTGATGGACCGCTTCGATCTGCGCGTGGACGTGCCGCCCGTCGCCTACCGTGATCTGGATCTCCCCGCCAACGGTGAAAAATCCGCAACGATTGCCGCACGTGTCGCAACGGCCCGCGCGGTACAACAGGCGCGGTTTGGCGAGCGGGCAGACATGCGCACGAATGCCGATGCCGAAGGCGAGGCTTTGGAACAGATCGCCACGCCCGACCCGGAAGGGCGGGATTTGCTGCTGCGCGCGGCGGAGAAATTTAACCTCTCCGCGCGCGGCTACCACCGCGTCATGCGCGTGGCGCGCACCATCGCCGATCTGGATGGTTCGGAACCCGTGCGCCGCCCCCATATCGCCGAAGCGATCAGCTTCCGCCTGGTCAGCCCCGTGGATGCCTAAGCGCGCCGCGCTTCAATGGCTTCCCAAATCTTGGCGGCGATATTGACCCCGTCAAAGCGTTCCAATTCCTGAATGCCGGTGGGGGATGTTACATTGATCTCCGTCAGATACTCCCCGATCACGTCGATTCCGACGAAAACCTGACCCTTTTCCTTTAACAACGGCCCAATCCGCGCACAAATCTCAAGATCGCGTTCCGACAGACCGATTTTCTCGGGCCGACCTCCCACATGCATGTTCGAGCGCGTCTCGCCAGCCGCAGGCACGCGGTTGATCGCCCCCACAGGCTCGCCCTCAACCAGAATCACGCGCTTGTCGCCCTTGGCGACATCCGGCAGGAACTTCTGCACGATCAAAGGCTCGCGCGAAAAGCTGACAAATAATTCATGCAAGGATGACAGGTTACGATCATTCGCATCCAACCTAAAAACCCCTGCGCCGCCGTTGCCATAGAGCGGTTTCAGAATGATATCGCCATGCTTTTCCTTGAACGCCTTGATGGTGCTCAGATCACGCGCAATGCTCGTCGGCGGTGTCAGATCCGGGAAATCCAGAACGAGCAGTTTTTCCGGATAATTACGGACCCAAAACGGGTCATTGACGACCAATGTCCCCGGCGCCAGGCGGTCCAGAAGATGCGTTGACGTAATGTAATGCATGTCAAACGGCGGGTCCTGACGCAGCCAGACCACATCGAAATCCGCCAGATCAACCTCGCGCGCATGTCCCAGCTGCGCGTGATCGCCCTGCACGCGCTGAACCCGCAGGTCATGACCGCGCGCCGTGATCCGCCCTTCCTGATAAGCCAGATGATCGGGCGAGTAGAAAAACAACTCATGCCCTCGGGCCTGCGCCTCTTCGGCGAGCCGAAATGAGCTGTCCGCGTTGATATTCACGTCCCCGATGGGGTCCATCTGAAAGGCGATTTTCATGGCCACTCCTGCTTTGATGGCCCATAGATGACCCAAGGCCTGCAAAGGTGCAATGGCTGCCGCACACTGCTCTTTGGCGTTTCCGAAAAACGCAAAGCACTCAACACCGCCTGAAATCAGAACTTTTGATGTGTGAACCGACCGGCGCGATCTAAGGCACGCCGGGAAACGCCCTAGATCTCACCAAATGCATTCTCGATGATCTGAATATCGCCCTGACCATCCACCAGCGCCACATCAAAACGCGCCTCACTCAGTGCACCGAGGGGCTGCGTGCCGAGGAACTCCTCGGCACTGGCGTAAATCCGTTGTATCTGGCGGGGGCCAATGCGAAGCGCTGCACCGGCAAAATGCCGAGCGTGCTTCACTTCCACAAAGACGAAACCGTCGCCATTCTGCAGGATCAGATCAATTTCACCGCCCTGACCGCGCCACCTTTCCTGCAACAGCCCGTAGCCCCGCCGCTCATAATCACGCGCGACGGCCTCCTCAGAAGCCGCGCCTGCGTGATAGGAGGTCTGCCCTTTCAGCGCACGCTGAGCCACTTGCGTCATGCAATCATCCTTTGGCAAGCTCCAACGCCAGTTGATAGACTTGGCGCCGGGGCAGGTTATGGGCTTTGGACACCAAATCCACGGCATCGCGCATTGTGGTGCTGGCCAAAGCCTGCGTCAGGTCCGATTTTAGGCTGTCTTGACTAACAGAGTCTGAACGGCCGCGATCCACAAGGACGACCACCTCGCCCTTAACCGATTGCTGGGCATATTGCTCGGCAAGCTCCGCCAGAGTACCTCGCCGGACCTCTTCGAACTTCTTGGTCAACTCCCGACAAACCACGGCCTTCCGCTCGCTGCCCAAAACCGACGCGGCATCCGCCAGCATCGCGCCCAGACGCTTGGGGGATTCGTAAAACACCAAGGTTCCGGGTACCTCGCGCAAGGCCTCAAGCCCGCTGCGCCGTGCCGTCTTGGCGTTGGGCAGGAAGCCGGAGAAATAAAACGCATCCGTCGGCAAACCGGCCAGTACCAGCGCCGTGAGGATCGCCGATGGACCGGGCGCACAGGTCACCATGCACCCGGCCTCCCCCGCCGCACGGCTCAACTCAAAACCCGGATCGGCGATCAGGGGCATTCCCGCCTCGGAGGCATAGGCCACCGATTTACCCGCCGCCACCGCCTCCAACAGACGTTTTATCACGCCCGTCCCCGAATGATCATGCAGCGCCGCAAGGTTGCGCCCGGCCAGTGGCACGCCGTGAATATCCATCAACCGGCGCAGGCTTCGGGTGTCTTCGGCGGCCAACACATCTGCCGAGGCAAGCACATCGAGCGCGCGCAACGTGATGTCACGGGCCGTCCCGATCGGCACACCGACGAAATACAGACCCGCGCTCAATGGCACCTTTTGGAAATTCAACGCTGGACCCGCCTTTCGTGACGTTTATGATCACCACAACCGCGCGGAAATGCGCTTTGACCTTGATCGCTGGAGTATTCATCCATGTTTGCCGTTTTACCGTCCGCCCGCAAGGTTTTGCGCGCCCTCGCACTCCCCCTTATCGCGCTGACCCTCGTCGCATGTGACACTGTGCCGGGGGGCGGCTTTGGCACAGGACCCAACCTCAATAGCGGGGAGGCTGTGCCGGTCGCGCTGCTGGTACCCGGTGGATCTGGCCTCACGACGGACGAGCTTCTGGCGCAAAGCCTTGAAAACGCGGCGCGACTGGCGATGCGTGATCTGAACGGGGCGCAGATTGATTTGCGTGTCTACCAGACCGGGGGCGATGCGGCCACCGCCGCGGCGCGCGCCAAGCAAGCCGTGGATGAGGGCGCGAAAATTATCCTGGGCCCGGTCTATGCCGCCTCTGCCAATGCCGTCGGCAATGCCGTTGCCAACCAAAATGTCAGCGTCCTGTCCTTCTCCAATAACGCCGCCATTGCGGGCGGCAATGTCTTCGTGCTTGGCCCGACCTTCCAGAATACCTCAGATCGCATGATCGCTTACGCACGGTCTCAGGGCAAACAGAGGTTCGTGATCGTGCACGGGCAAGACGGCGCCGGGACCGCCGGGCGCGACGCGATCAACGCCTCCGTCCAATCCCAAGGCGCGAGCGTGGTCGGCACGGTGGGCTACGCGCTGTCCCAACAGGATGTCATCGCCGCCATCCCGCAAATCAAATCCGCCGTGGACAGCAACGCAGCCGATGCCGTGTTCATGACCACCGACACGGCCAGCGCGCTGCCCTTGCTGTCCCAGCTTTTGCCCGAAGCGGGTGTTACATCCGCAACCTCGCAATTCATGGGCCTGACACGCTGGGATATCCCAGCGCAAACGCTGAGCCTGCCGGGCGTGCAAGGCGGGTGGTTCGCCATTCCCGACCCCGCCGCTTCCGCGACCTTCAGCTCGAAGTATCAAAGCGCCTATGGCAGTATCCCCCACCCGATTGGCGGCCTTGCCTTTGACGGGATCGCGGCCATCGGCGCATTGGTCAGCCAGGGTCAGTCCGATGCGCTGAGCGGTGCGGCCCTCACGCAAGGTGCGGGCTTTCGCGGCGCGAGCGGTATTTTCCGGCTGTTGCCGAACGGTTCCAACCAGCGCGGGTTAGCCGTGGCCACGATCAGCGAATCGCAGGTCTCTATCCTGAGCCCCGCACCGCAATCCTTCAGCGGCGTCGGGTTTTAGGGCACCCGATGTCATCCCCCGAACACCTGATGGAAGCGCCCCATCCGGAGGCGCTGATTTGTGCACCTTCGCTTATCTTTGACGCTGAAGCCTTCGCAAGCGACATGGCCCGCACCACGGCGGACCTCACAGCGCACGGTGACATCCGCACCGCAGTTGTGGCTTTGCTGCGCGAGCGCCAAAAAGAAGGACGTGCGCAGATCGCAACAGCCTTTGCCAAACACCCCTTTAACGCGCGCGCAATGACGCGCGCCTATACCTATCTGACTGATCACCTGGTAATTTCGGCGCTGACTGTGGCACAGGATATTTTGCACCCCAAACCCAATCCAACGGCCAGCGAACATCTCGCCGTGATCGCCGTGGGTGGATATGGGCGGGGCGAAATGGCACCCTTCTCGGATGTCGATCTGCTGTTTCTGACGCCCTATAAAATCACCGCCTGGGCCGAGAGCGTGATTGAATCGATGCTCTATATCCTGTGGGATCTAAAGCTGAAGGTTGGGCACGCCAGCCGTACAGTCAAGGAATGCCTGCGCCTTGGCGGGGAGGATTTCACCATCCGTACGTCCCTGCTGGAGCACCGTTTTCTGGCCGGCGATATCGCCCTGTCCCAGAAACTCTCACAACGCCTGCGCACGCATTTATTCAACGGCTCGGAGCGCGAATTCATCGAGGCCAAGCTCAGCGAGCGCGAAAACCGCCACAAGAAACATGGCCAACGCTATGTTGTGGAACCCAACGTCAAGGAGGGCAAGGGCGGCCTGCGCGATCTGCAATCGCTCTTCTGGATCGCCAAATATGTGCATAATGTGCAAGACGCCGCCGATTTGGTGGGCTTGGGCGTTTTTACCAAAGAAGAATTTCGCGGTTTCGTGGCCGCTGAGGATTTCCTCTGGGCGGTGCGCGGTCATTTGCATCTGATCAACAAACGGGCCTCTGAGCAGCTTACCTTTGACATGCAAGTGATGGTGGCCGAGGCGATGGGCTATGAGGACACCAAGGGGCGGCGTGCCGTGGAGGTCTTCATGCAGGCCTATTTTCTGCATGCCACCGAGGTCGGCGACCTGACCCGGATTTTCCTGACCAAACTCGAAGCGGATCACGTCAAGGCCGAGCCCCTGTTGGAGCGTATTTTCAAGCGTCGACCCAAGATCAAGGGCGACTATGTGATCGTTCACAATCGGATCGGTGTCAGGGATGAAGCCGCGTTTTTGTCCAACAAGCTGAACCTTTTACGCCTGTTTGAGGAGGCCCTGCGGACAGGCATGTTGATCCATCCGGATGCGATGCGTCTGATCAAGGCCAATCTGCATCTGATTGATGACGAGGTACGCACCGCCCCCGAAGCCCGGCGCATTTTCTTTGATCTGCTGCTCAAGCATGGCAACCCCGAGCGCGCGTTGCGGCGCATGAACGAGTTGGGCGTGCTGTCGGCTTTCATCCCGGAATTCGACACAATCGTGGCGATGATGCAGTTCAATATGTATCACAGCTACACCGTGGATGAGCACATCATCCAATGCATCGCCAACCTCAGCCAGATTGAGCGCCATGAGCTTGAAGAAGATTTGCCCGTGGCCTCCTCCATCCTCAAGCGCGGGGTCAATCGCAAGGTGCTTTATACCGCCCTTCTGATCCATGACATCGGCAAGGGGCGCTCTGAGGATCATTCCATCCTGGGCGCTCATATGGCCCGCAAGATCGCGCCGCGCATGGGGCTGAGCCAGGCGGAGACGGATACGGTGGAATGGCTGGTGCGCTACCATCTGTTGATGTCGGATATGGCGCAGAAACGCGATATTGCCGATCCGCGCACCGTGCGGGATTTCGCCAAGGCGGTGCAGACGGTCAAGCGGCTGGATCTGCTCTGTGTGCTGACGGTCTGCGACATTCGCGGGGTCGGGCCGAACACATGGAACAACTGGAAGGCCGTGCTGATCCGTGCGCTTTATCGGCAAACCAAACGCGCGCTGGAAACCGGGCTTGAAGACCTGAACCGTGAAAACCGCGGCACGGAGGCCAAACGCGCCCTGCGCGAGGCGCTCGCCGATTGGCCGCGCAAGGAGCTGCAAGCCGAGACATCCCGCCATTACGCCCCTTACTGGCAGGCGTTACATCTGACGGCGCATGTCGCATTTGCCAAGATGCTGCGCGACGTGAAGGACGAAGACATCCTGATTGATTTGCACCCTGATGAAGACCGCGACGCCACGCGTGCCTGCTTCGTGATGATTGATCATCCGGGGATTTTTGCGCGGCTCGCCGGGGCGCTGGCGCTGGCCGGGGCCAATGTTGTGGATGCGCGCAGCTATACCACCAAGGACGGCATGGTCACGGATGCCTTCTGGATACAGGACAGCGATGGCAACCCTTACGACGCCGCGCGCCTGCCGCGATTGCGCCAGGTTATCGAAAAGACACTGCGTGGTGAGGTGGTGGCAAGTGTGGCGCTAAAATCCCGCGACAAGGTCAAAAAGCGCGAACGCGCCTTCAAGGTGCCCACCCATATCACCTTTGATAACGAAGGGTCGGAAATCTATACCATCATCGAGGTCGATACCCGCGACCGCCCTGGCCTGCTCTATGATCTGGCGCGCACATTGGCGGGGGCCAACGTCTATATCGCCAATGCGGTGATTGCGACTTACGGCGAACAGGTGGTGGATACGTTCTATGTCAAGGATATGTTCGGGTTGAAATATCATTCCGAAGGCAAACAGCGCATGTTGGAACGCAAACTGCGCGAGGCCATCCAAGACGGCGTCGAAAGAGCGCGCGCGTGAAACCCATCCGCCTGATGTCGGGCTTTTTCACCGTTGGCGGCTGGACCCTGATGAGCCGTGTTTTAGGGTTCGTGCGCGATGCGATGATCCTGGCCTATCTCGGCACCGGGCCGCTTTATCAGGCCTATGTCGTCGCGTTCCGCCTGCCCAATATGTTCCGCCGGTTCTTTGCCGAGGGCGCGTTCAACATGGCCTTTGTGCCGATGTTCTCCAAACGCGTCGAGGCGGGCGATGATCCGGATGGGTTCGCCTCGGACGCTTTTGCCGGGCTGGCCTCGATCCTGATCGTGCTGACGCTGGTGGCCATGGCGGTAATGCCATGGCTGATTTACGGGCTGGCCTCGGGGTTTGCCGGACAGGAACAATTCGATCTGTCGGTGGAATTTGGCCGCATTGCGTTTCCTTATATCCTGTTCATTTCTCTGGCCGCACTGCTCTCTGGTATGCTGAACGCGTCGGGTCGCTTTGCCGCTGCCGCTGCCGCCCCCGTACTGCTCAATATTCTGCTGGTGGGCGCAATGGCGGGGGCGGCGTGGCTTGGCGGTGACATCGCGCGCGCGCTGATCTGGGCCATTCCGGTCGCGGGTATCGCACAATTTGCGCTGCTTTGGGTCGCGGCGCGGCGTGCGGGCTTTGTGCTCAAACTCAAACGTCCCCGCCTGACGCCTGATATGCGCCGGCTAATCCGCGTCGCCATCCCTGCCGCCCTTGCCGGGGGCGTGGTGCAGATCAACCTGCTCGTCGGCCAACAGGTCGCAAGCTATTTCGACAAGGCGGTTGGCTGGCTCTTTGCCGCAGACCGACTTTATCAACTCCCCTTAGGCGTGGTTGGGATCGCCGTGGGGATCGTGCTGCTCCCCGACCTGTCGCGCCGCCTGCAAGCGCGCGATGATGATGGTGCGCGCCATGCGCTGAGCCGTGCCGCTGAAATCTCGCTCGCGCTCACCATTCCGGCTGCGGTCGCCCTGGTGATCATCCCTTTCCCACTGGTCTCCGTTCTGTTTGAACGGGGTGCCGCCACGGTCGATGACACCGCCGCCATTGCCGTTGCCGTGGCGATCTACGGGCTGGGCCTGCCCGCCTTTGTACTGCAAAAAATCCTGCAACCGGTGTTTTTTGCGCGCGAAGACACAAGGCGCCCGTTCCATTACGCCGTGATCTCCATGGTGGTGAATGCGGGGCTGGCTATTGGTCTGGCCCCGGTCATCGGCTGGATCGCGCCCGCGATTGCCACGACCATCGCAGCCTGGGTCATGGTGGCCTCGCTAGGGATCGGCATCCGGCGCTACGGCGATGTGGCGCGCTTTGATCAGCGGTTTCATGGCCGCATCTGGCGGATGATCTTTGCCTCCGCCGTCATGGGCGTTGCCCTGTGGTGGGGCACTGTGGCGCTGAGCCCGTTTCTGGGGCTGGACTGGTGGCGCGCTTTGGCGCTGGTGGTCCTGGTCAGCATTGGTGCGCTGAGCTATTTCGGAACCGCCCATCTGATCGGTGCGATCAGGATATCGGAAATCCGTCAGGCTCTGGGGCGCAACCGCTAAGGCGTCAATCGCGTCGCAGGGAGGCGATGACCCGCGCGATACCGCCCGGCACCAGCGCTGCGGACGCCGCGAACCCAAAGGCAAAGCCGATGAAATCCGCAACCCATCCATTGCCGACGTCGAAAAACACGCCCCAGAGCAATTGCAGCCCCATCAGCATGGCGATCAGGTTGAAGGCGCGCAGCTGTTGCTCGCCGCGCGCGCCAAGGCTTTGCCACATCACGAAGGAATAGCCCCCGATCAACCCATAAACGCCGGGAAAACCGCCCACCAGCCAATTGGGATCATTCAACAGCAGCCCGTAGATCAACGCGCCGCAAAACGCGCCGCCGAAAAACAGGACCAGTACCGCGACCTGTCCCAGAACCTCGCCTACCAGCTTGCCAAGGGCCAGCAAGAGCACCGCCGCAAAAAGCGTCGCGGAGAAGCTCGTGTGCACAAACGAATAGGTGAAAAACCGGATCAGATGTTCCGGAACCCACCGACTATTCGCCACCATCCAATCGAAAATATCGCCCGAAAACGCATAGGATTGCACCGCCGCCAGACGCCAACCAACGGCTTCGGGCCCCCCGACAATCCCCCGCGCGCCAAGGCTGAAAATCACTTCGGGCAGGACCATCGCCAGAAACAGCAGGATCACCACCGGCGGCAGCGGATTGAGGGGGGAGGCTTCTTTGTGACCGGACATGGGCTCATTCCTTGACGATGCTCTGGGGCATGGGTAAGCCAGCGCAACCTGCTTTTCCAGCCTGAACGGAGCTCGCCATGACAAACCCGACATTCACGCCGCGTGTCTTTTCCGGCATTCAACCCTCGGGTGGGTTAACATTGGGTAATTATCTGGGGGCCATCAAACGGTTCGTGCAGATGCAGGAAGAGGGGATCGAGACGGTCTATTGCATGGTGGATCTGCATGCGATCACGGTCTGGCAGGACCCTGCCGATCTGCGCCGCAACACGCGCGAATTGGCGGCAGGCTTCATTGCAAGCGGGATCAGCCCGGAAAAATCCATCCTGATCAACCAGAGCCAGGTGCCCGAGCACGCGCAATTGGGCTGGATTTTCTCCTGCGTGGCGCGCATGGGTTGGATGCAACGCATGACGCAGTTTAAGGATAAGGCGGGCAAAAACGCACAAAATGTATCGCTTGGGTTGTTTGGCTATCCGGCGCTGATGGCCGCGGATATACTGGTCTATCACGCGACGCATGTGCCTGTGGGCGAGGATCAGAAGCAACATCTGGAGCTGACGCGCGACATCGCCGCCAAATTCAACCATGATTACGGCGTCGATTTTTTCCCGATCACTGAGCCGGTGATTGAGGGGGCCGCGACGCGGGTGATGTCGCTGCGCGATGGGTCCAAAAAGATGTCGAAATCGGACCCCTCTGATGCGTCCCGGATCAACATGACCGATGATGCGGACACCATCGCCAAGAAAATCCGCAAGGCCAAGACCGATCGCGATGCGCTTCCTTCCGAGGCCGCGGGCCTTGCCGGGCGGCCAGAGGCGCAAAATCTGGTCAATATCTATGCCGCGCTGAGCGATCAATCCGTGGATCAGGTGTTACAAGAGGTGGGTGGCCAGCAATTTGGCGCCTTCAAACCGCTGCTGGCGGAATTGGCCGTGGCCAAACTCTCCCCCATTTCAGCTGAGATGGCGCGGCTGATGGCCGATCCGGGTGAGATTGACCGGATCCTGGCACATGGCGCGGGTCAGGCGCGTGAAATCACCGTGCCCATCCTGGAAAAAACATATGATATCATGGGTATGATCCGCTGAACGCGCACCCTGACCCTGTGCAGCCGCGCCGGTTTTACCACCTACCTTCCGATCAAATCATCAAAAAAGATTAGTAAACTCTCCCATTCCCCTCATGCCAGCCTCAGTCATGTTCCCCTGAAGGACGCCGATCCTGACCGCGCGATAACATTCTACCTCGATGTGCCAGGCTTTGATCTAGATGCCCTGTTGGGCGAGGCCGACTGAGCACACCCACCCATACCCCGCATGGACAATCGGGCCAGACTGCGGCAATTTCCACGCGAACAGGATAGGGCGCAGGCAATCATGGCAACGGGGTTTTTCTGGGACGAAAAGTGTTTTTGGCACGCGGGCGGGAATTACGCCTTTACCCTGCCGATTGGCGGGCACGTCCAACCGCTTGCAGCGGGCGGCCTGCCGGAAAATCCGGAGACCAAACGCCGGTTGAAAAATCTGATGGATGTGACCGGCATCAGCGGCGATCTGGATATGCGCTCGGCGGAGGTGGCCAGCCGGGAGGCGCTGTTGCGGGTGCATCCCGAAAGCTATCTTGATGAATTCAAACGTCTGTCGGATGCGGGTGGGGGCGAATTGGGCCGCCGCACGCCTTTCGCCTCGGGGGGCTATGAAATCGCCGCTCTTTCGGCGGGTTTGGCCGTGGCCGCCGTGGAGGCCGTCCTGACCGCTGATCTGCAAAACGCCTATGCATTGTCGCGCCCGCCGGGACATCATTGCCTGCCCGATTTTCCCAATGGTTTCTGTCTCCTGGCCAATATCGCCATCGCGATTGAGGCGGCGCAATCAAATGGGCTCGCACAGCGCGTCGTCGTGCTTGATTGGGACGTGCATCATGGCAATGGGACGGAAGGCATTTATTATGAACGCGACGATGTTCTGACGATCTCACTGCATCAGGAGGGGAATTACCCGCTCGACACCGGTGCCATCACGGATCGCGGCAAGGGCGCGGGTGCCGGGTATAACATCAACCTGCCGCTGCACGCGGGGGGCGGGCATAGCGCCTATCTGCATGCGATGGACACCATCGTTTTGCCCCGGATCGAGGCGTTCAATCCCGATATCATCATCGTCGCCTGTGGCTTTGATGCGAGCGCTGTGGATCCGCTCTCGCGCATGCTGGCAACCGCCGATACCTTCCGGCAAATGACCCTGCGCGTGAAAAAAGCCGCTGAAACCGTTTGTGACGGGCGTCTGGTGCTGGTGCATGAGGGCGGCTATTCCGAGGTCTACGTCCCATTTTGCGGCCATGCCACGCTGGAAGCGCTTTCCGGCAGCGCCATCACCACCCCCGACCCGCTCGGCCCAGCCCTCGAGATTCGACAGCCAAGCCCCCGATTTGACGCCTTCCTGCGGGCGGAAATCGACTTTCTGGCACAACAACTCTGATGACTGGACCCTGATACAATGCCCACACCAAACCCCGCCGCGCTCGAGTTTCTGCTGACCCGTCGCTCGCGCCCAGCCAAGACGCTCTCGACACCCGTTCCCACGGCGCAGGAGCTGACCCCAATCCTGCAAGCCGCCGCCCGCACGCCCGATCATGGCAAACTGGAGCCCTGGCGCTTCATCGTGATCGAAAAACCAGCCATGCCACGTCTTGGCGATATTGTTCAACAACGTGGCCAAGCGCTTGGATTGGACGCGGAACAGATCACCAAAGGGCGCGGCCAGTTCGATCAGGGCCATCTGGCCGTGGCCGTGATCGAGGTACACAAACCCTCCGAGAAAATCCCCGCGCTGGAGCAAACCTACTCCACCGGCGCCGTTTGCCTTGCGCTGTTGAATGCTGCACTTGCGTCAGGGTGGGGGGCAAATTGGCTCAGCGGGTGGCCCAGCCATGATCGCGGTTTCATGCAGGACGCCCTAGGGTTGCAACCCCATGAGCGGATTGCCGGATTCATCCATATCGGCACCGAAACCGCACCCCCGCCCGAGCGCCCACGTCCCGTGATCGAAGCCCTTACTACCTGGGTAAAAAAATGATATTGAACGCTTTCTTTGCCGCCTTGGGGCAAATGACTGACCCAAGGTTCCGCCGTGTACTGCTGCTTGGCATTGCGCTGACGCTGGCGCTTTTGATCGCCGTGTCGGCGGTGTTCGTCTGGCTCTTGGGCGGTTGGGTTGGCGAGCAGACGACATTGCCCTTCATCGGCGAGGTCACCTGGCTGAACGACCTCGTCGGCTGGGGCTCCGCGCTGTTGCTCGCGGTCTTGTCGACCTTCCTGATGGTGCCCGTCGCCTCGGCCATGACGTCGATGTTTCTGGATACCGTCGCGCAGGCCGTGGAGGACGAACATTATCCAAATCTGCCAGCGGCGCACTCCGTGCCCTTTGGTGATGCGCTGCGCGATACGATCAATTTTCTGGGGGTTCTGATCGGTGCCAATATCCTGGCGCTGATCGTATATCTTATCCTGATCGTGACCGTGGTACTGGCACCCGCAGCCCCCTTTGTGTTCTGGGGTCTGAACGGTTTTCTGCTCGGTCGGGAATATTTTACGCTGGCGGCCATGCGCCGTGTGGGCCGTACCGAGGCCAAACGCCTGCGCTCACGTCACATATTGACGATCTGGATGGCGGGATTCCTGATGGCGATCCCGCTCTCAGTCCCACTTTTGAACCTCGTGATTCCGATCCTGGGGGCCGCGACCTTTACCCATTTGTTTCACTTGCTGACACAGCCGGCGCGCCGCGGTTGAACCAATCCAGATCGCGCACGGTAATCACCTCAAACAGAATGATCGATGCAATCACGATCCACAATACAACGCTGATCCCGGTCGTGATCCAGGCCTTTTTGCGCAGATTATGAACCTCGGGCGCACCGGCATGGGTGCCCGGAACGATCTCACCCAGGTCCCCTTGGGTCTGGACGCGAATGGGCAAAACGATAAGGAATGTCATCGACCAGATCACCGCGAAAAGCACCAATGCGGAAGTAATACCCATATTTCAGCCCCTTTTCAGACCTGTTCCAGCTCGACCAGACAACCGTTGAAGTCCTTGGGATGCAGGAATAAAACCGGCTTTCCATGCGCGCCGATCTTGGGCTCACCCGATCCCAGAACCCGCGCGCCCGTGCTGACCAAATGGTCCCGCGCGGCCAGAATGTCATCGACCTCATAACAAACGTGGTGCATGCCGCCCGACGGGTTCTTGTCCAAAAACCCCTGTATCGGGCTGTTCTCGCCCAGCGGATAGAGCAGTTCGATTTTTGTGTTGGGCAATTCGATGAACACCACGGTGACACCATGATCCGGTTCATCCTGCGGTGCGCCGACATTGGCCCCCAAAGCATTGCGATATTGATCCGCCGCCGCCTCAAGGTCCGGGACCGCAATTGCGACGTGATTCAACCGACCGATCATAATGCCTAACTCCCTGCGAGCATGTTCAATGGTGCTTATGCTGGCGCAAACCGGCGGATGCAAGAGACGCACTGCCGCAGTTTCAGGGCGCAGTTAACGGGCTGTTAGCCATATATGCGCCATGTTGAGTTGAAACCCGAGTCACCCCGGAGTCGATCATGGATAAAACAGACCCCTTCGCCGCAACCATACCTGCCCCAACCGCCACGCGCCCGCTGCTGGGTCTGACGGTTCTGGTGGTCGAGGATAGCCGTTTCGCCTGCGAGGCGATGCGATTGTTGTGTCTGCGCAGTGGGGCCCGCATTCGCCGCGCGGATTGCCTGCGCTCGGCGCGCCGCCACCTCCAAGTCTATCGTCCGTCCGTCGTAATTGTCGACCTGGGCTTGCCGGACGGCAATGGCGTCGATCTGATCTTGGAATTGACCAAGGCCGAACCGCGTGTCGATATCGTTTTGGGCACGTCGGGCGATCCTGACGGCCACGATCTCGCAATGGCGGCAGGCGCAGATGGGTTTCTGGAAAAGCCCATCACCTCGCTCGCGGCCTTTCAGCAGGAAGTGCTGTCAAATCTGCCCGCAGACCGCCAACCGACCGGGTTGCGCCAGCTCTCTGATGAGATCATCCACCCTGATCGTATGGCCTTTCAGGACGACATGGCGCATATCGCCGACGTGTTGCAAGACCCTGCCGATGAAGGTGCCCTTGATTATGTGGCGCAGTTTGTGGGTGGTGTCGCGCGATCCGCCCATGATGATATTCTGGAAAGAGCCGCGACCGATCTTGCCAAAAGCCGCGCAGCCGGCATGCCGAGCAGGGCCGAGGCCGCTAAAGTCGCCGGGCTGATCCAGGAACGTCTGACCCAAAAGCTCGCGATCTAAATCGTTGGATCACTCGCAACCCGTATCGGTTTCATAAAATCCCCCAGGCTTTTGTGCTGGCGACCTTCGGCATCAAAATTATCTGGCGCGAGCCAGGTTTCAAAGGCCAGTTTCAAGGCTTGCCATTCGCCGTCGATCGCCGCGAACCAGGCCGTGTCACGGTTGCGCCCCTTGGATATCGTGGCTTGCCGGAACACACCCTCATAGCTGAAGCCGTAGCGTTGCGCCGCCCTGCGCGAGCCGTGGTTGAGGGCATTGCATTTCCACTCATACCGGCGATACCCCTGTGAAAACGCCCAGCCCATCATCAGATACATGGCCTCGGTTGCCGCGCGGGTCTGCTGCAAGGCAGGGCTGTAATTGATGTGACCGACTTCGATGGAGCCGTTCTGCGGATCGATCCGCAGGTAGCTGGCAACCCCTTCCCAATTCCCTGTCTCCAGATTACGAATGGCATAAAAGAGCGTCGCCGGGTCCTGCACGATCTCTTTCACCCAACGATGGTAAAGAGCAGACGACGTGAACGGGCCATAGGGCATGAAATCCCAAACATGGTCCTCGCCTTCATAACATTGATA
Source organism: Roseobacter fucihabitans (assembly GCF_014337925.2). Classification (NCBI taxonomy): domain Bacteria; kingdom Pseudomonadati; phylum Pseudomonadota; class Alphaproteobacteria; order Rhodobacterales; family Roseobacteraceae; genus Roseobacter; species Roseobacter fucihabitans. The sequence continues at coordinate 3,606,730 of NZ_CP143423.1, forward strand.
AAGAGCGGCGGCGTGCCGATCCGCATCCAGCTTTTCCAAGGCAACATATTGACCCGACATTGCCGCCCCTTGCGGGGCCTCCGGGGGTGTCCAGTCGGGCACAAGCGCGGCAGTGTCACAGAGTTTCATATCAGCACCTTAAAGGACGCGGGGCCGGTTTCATTCCTGCGGGATCACACGCAGCCCAAGATCCATCAACTGATCACTGGTGGGCTCTGAGGGGGCGGCCATCATCAGATCTTCGGCACGCTGGTTCATCGGGAAGAGAATCACCTCACGGATGTTGCTTTCCTCTGCGAGCAGCATGACGATCCGGTCGATCCCCGCAGCACATCCGCCGTGGGGCGGCGCGCCATATTGGAACGCATTGACCATGCCACCAAACCGCTTGCGCACCTCGTCTTCGCCGTAGCCTGCAATCTCGAAGGCCTTGAACATGATCTCCGGCTTGTGGTTCCGGATCGCGCCGGACACCAGCTCATAGCCGTTGCACGCCAGATCATACTGGTATCCCAAGACCTCCAATGGATCGCCCTCCAGCGCCGCCATCCCCCCTTGGGGCATGGAAAAAGGGTTATGTTCAAAGTCGATCCTGCCGGACTCCGCGTCCTTTTCATAGATTGGGAAATCCACGATCCACGCAAAGGCGAAGCGGTTTTCATCCGTCAGGCCCAGCTCCGCACCAATGACGTTGCGCGCCTTGCCTGCGACCGCCTCGAATGTCTTGGGCTTGCCTCCAAGGAAAAATGCGGCATCGCCGACGTCCAGACCAAGTTGGAGGCGAATGGCTTCCGTGCGCTCGGGCCCAATGTTCTTGGCCAATGGGCCTGCGGCTTCCATACCGTTGCCCTGATCGCGCCAGAAAATATACCCCATGCCCGGCAGGCCCTCTTTCTGAGCAAAGGCGTTCATGCGGTCACAGAACTTACGGCTGCCACCTTTCGGCGCGGGGATTGCGCGGATTTCGGTGCCTTCCTGCTCAAGAAGCTTGGCGAAAATCGCAAAGCCAGAGCCTGCGAAATGCTCCGAGACCGCCTGCATCTTGATCGGGTTGCGCAGGTCGGGCTTGTCCGATCCATACCAGAGGGCCGCGTCCTTGTAGGAAATCTGCGGCCAGTCCTGATCGACGGCTTTGCCGCCGCCGAACTCCTCGAAAATGCCGGTCAACACAGGCTGGATCGTGTCAAACACGTCCTGCTGCTCGACAAAACTCATCTCCAGATCGAGCTGGTAAAAATCCGTCGGGGAGCGGTCGGCACGCGGGTCTTCGTCGCGAAAACAGGGCGCGATCTGGAAATATTTATCAAACCCGGAGACCATCAACAGTTGTTTGAATTGCTGCGGGGCTTGCGGCAATGCGTAAAACTTGCCGGGGTGCAGACGCGACGGCACCAGAAAATCGCGCGCACCTTCCGGGCTGGAGGCGGTGATGATCGGCGTTTGGAATTCGCGGAATTTCTTGTCCCACATCCGGCGACGGATCGAGGCCACAACATCAGAACGCAGCGCCATATTCGCCTGCATCTTTTCGCGCCGCAGATCGAGGTAACGGTAGCGCAATCGCGTCTCTTCGGGGTATTCCTGATCGCCAAACACCTGCAACGGCAATTCGGCCGACGCTCCCAGCACTTCGATGTCGCGGATATAAACCTCAATCGCGCCGGTGGGGATCTTGGCATTGACCAGTGAGGCGTCGCGCGCCTTCACCTCGCCGTCAATGCGGATACACCATTCCGCGCGCGCCTTCTCGACCTGCGCAAAAACCGCGCTATCGGGATCACAGAGCAGTTGCGTCATGCCGTAATGGTCGCGCAGGTCGATAAAAAGCACCCCACCGTGATCGCGCACGCGGTGCACCCAGCCGGACAGGCGAACTTTTTCGCCGACGTTTTGCGCGGTCAGATCGGCGCAGGAGTGGCTGCGATAGGCGTGCATGGGCGTATCCCTTCGGGGTCAGATTTCGCGCCAGATACACCTTTTGAGCACAGGGAAGTCAAGGTGTTCACACAGAGATTCGCGCCTGGTTCTGCCTCTAAACACCCGGTTTTCGTTCTGATCGCCGCCAGGATGGGATTTCCGACAGGGTTATGTGGAAAGCCGGTCTATTTTTCAAGCCCGGAACCGGGGGGCATGTAATCGCCCTCTTGATAGCGCGACATCTCGAAACGCCGCGTGCCGTTCAAATAGGCCAGCGCCTGCGCCCTCTTGCGCGCCGACAGCACCGTCAAAGGGGACAACAGTTTGACAAAAGCCCGCGCCCAGGCCCTCAGACCGGGAAAAGACACCCCATGCCTGCGCTCCACATACATCCGCGACTGCGCAATGAAATAAGCCTTCATCGCGGCCCCCTGAATGGCGGTGCCGGAGGATTTTCCGCCCAGATGCGTCACCGTCGCACCATGTTCGATGCGCAGGGTCCAGCCGGCTTGTCGCATGCGAAACACCAGATCGTCATCCTCGTGATAAAGGAAAATATCCTCATCAAAACCGCCTACTTCATCAAAAGCAGATTGTCGGCAAAACAGCGCAGCCCCCGTCAGGATGTTGACCTGCACGCTGTCTTTATTGCCCGGAGCGGCATAGCGCCGGTCGGTGTATTCGGAGCGCGAAATCAACGCGGAGCGACGATCCAGCCGCAAATCCCCCTTGCCGTTCAGAATGGCCGGGTTCATCGCGCCCGCCCTGGGGTGCTTTTGCGCCGCCTCAATCAGCAATGCGCAACACGCCGGGGTCAGGGTCGAATCCGGGTTGCAGAAAAACACAAACTCCTTGTCATTTCCCGCAGCCCCCCGATTACAGGCGGCCCCGAACCCCATGTTGCGCGGCATTTCAATCACCCGTGCGCCATGGTCACGCGCGATCTGTATGGAGGCGTCCTGACTGTTGTTATCCACCACGACCACTTCGATATCGGCGGGGACGGAGGACAGAAACTGCGCGATCACCTCGGCACTGTTGTAGGTCACACAGACTATTCTAAGATGATCGTGCATAAGGGCCTGTGGAGTTTAAGGGAGCCAAGGCGCGCAAATTAGCCGGGATCGCGGACGCCCGCCAGCCCCCCTTGACCGACAAACTCTTACAAAGCATGCAATCGGTGACGTTCGAGCAATTTGACCAGCATTTCGCGCGCCTGTTGACGGTGGGCCCGGTGGGCGGCGCGCGCGATGGCGGCGTCCCCCTGCTCGATTGCCTGATACACCCGACGATGCGCTTCATTGGATTTCAACGGTACGGGCCGCATGAAAAGCGTTGTCGCGCGCGCGCGGCGCACCTGATCCCGCATCATCATGACAATCGCCTCGATGCGCCGGTTTTGACCCAAACGAACAAGTTCGCCGTGAAACCGGTCATCTGCCTCAGACCATTGCTCAAGATTATCGGCCGCCACCGCGATTTCCATATCCTCAATGGCGCGTGCCAAATCCGCCAGATCCCGCGCGCCGTAGCCTTTTTGCGCGGCCTGTTCGGCGGCGAGGCTTTCCAACTCGGTCAGCACGTCATAGATTTCGCGCATGTCATCAGGCGAAACAGGCAGGATGCGCACCCCTTTGCGCGGTCTCAATTCGAGCAGCCCCTGGGCTTCCAGCGTCAGAACCGCTTCGCGCACAGGCGTGCGGGACATCTCCAAAAGCTGCGCCAGTTCCTGTTCAAGATGGTTTGACCCAGCCGCCAATCGTCCTGAAAAGATCATCTCGCGCAGTGCATGCAACGCGCGCTGTGCGTTGGATTGGGATTTAGGCGTAGGATTTGTCAAAAAATCTCCAATGTGAAACCCATCTGCCCGCTCATGCTGGTGGCCCCCCATCAGAAGGCCCGAAACAGCAGCGTAAAGCAAGCCACGTCAGAAAAAGCGCGTTACCACAAGGTTTGCTCGCCTCCCTAAGCCGTCATCAGCGATTGCGCCTTTGCATTGGCGCGATCCGCCTGCCCACGATCCCCCAAGCCTTTGAAAGCACGGGCAACCGCGCGCCAGTTTTGTGCCGAGCTTGGCTTTATCCCAGTGCGTTCGTTGGCCAGCGCCAGCGCCAGATCGAACCGGCGCGCCCGCAGCGCCGCTTCCAGCAGTGTCCAGCCAATGATGTCGCGCTGTGCATAGCTGCCCCCGAGGCGATGCGTCATATAACGTATCGGCAAAAGCCGATCCACACATTGGGCGTAATTTTCGCGCTTGAAGTCCTGCATGGCCAGGCAAAACGGCAGTCCGATTTCTCGGGTCATGGCGACATTGGCATCCGACGCGTTTTCCAAATAGCGCTCGTTGGCCGACAAAAGCGCCTTTTGCGCCTCCACCCGATTATCGGATACGAAGGTTAGCATCGCATGCACATCGTTGAACGCGTAAAGCGTATCCTGCGCGGCAGGTTCCCATTTATTGGCCAGATGTGTCCAGCGATCCCCGCTTTCCTGTCCCACCAAATTCATCCGCCACAGCAAGGCCGCAGCATCCAGTTCCTCGTATCGATGACCGTCTTTGTTGCGCGAATCCAGATGCGTATCAAAGATGTCAAACACCTCATCATATTGTTCCAGATCAAGGTGATAGAGGCCCGTGTGCCACCACAAATGGTTGGCGAAATTGGAGGTGCCCCATGTGGCGGCGTGATCGCGCATGAAGCGGATACCGCCCGCCTGTCGGCCCCGCATTTCCATCACATGGCTCACCGTATGCACGGCATATGGGTTGTCGGGGCGGATCGAGAGAGCCTGGCGGGCCAACTCCTCCGCACGGGAAAAATCGCGGTTTTCTTCAAGCCCGAAGGAATAGAACCCGAGCACGAATTCATAGCCCGGAATGCTCTCGTCCCACAGGTTGAACACCCGCGCGACAACATCGCGTTGTCCCGGCACATCGCCCAGGAGCACCATGGTATAGTGGATCAGTTCCAGCGCGAGCAAATCCATCGGGTATTGCGTCAGCACGGCTTCCCATTTTTGCACCGCCCCAAAGAAATCCCCCCGCACCCAAGCCTGCACCGCCTCAAAGTGGCCGCGCTCGCGGTCATTCGCATCGGGCAGAAGGCGTTCCGCCTGCGCGAGGCTTTCCAGCATCAGATCATAGATCCGCGTTTCCATGGCCTGCGTCAGCCACCCGGCTTTGAACAGCCAACCCATCAGGAAATCAGGATGTTCAGCCAGGATTTGATCGATTTCGGCATTTGCATCGCCGCGAAAGCACAGCGACATGATGACCGCCCGTTCAAGCCCATCAATCGCGTCCCGATCACGATAGGACACCGGGATGCCCCGCACATCCGTAAAGGGCATTTGGGTTTTCGACGCAGTTTGTGGGCGCATTCGGGACGATCCTTGGCAATTCGAGTTGACCTCATAAATAGGGGTCTGGTTCGAAATTGCACTCAAGATCGGCAACTTCACGAAGACTCTATCGTTATTTTAACGCCCGCGCGGTTAAAGTCAGTCGCCCGCCCGCGCGTAACCGCCCCGCGTTTGCGGGGTTTTCATATCCAGAACCTTACCGGCAACCAGGTTCCGCAACATTTGTGCCGTGCCCCCGCCAATGGTGAACATCCGCGCATCCCGTACCATGCGTTCAACCGGCGTGTTGCGCGAATATCCGCTAGCCCCGTGCAGTTGCAGCGCATCATTGGTGACTTTGACGGCCATTTCCGACGCAAAGACCTTGGCCTGCGCCGCCAGCATCGGATCGGGGAAGCCTGATGGTTCATGATCCGCGCTTTTGGCCGCGCGCCAGATCATCATCCGCGCCGCATCGATCTGGATCGACATATCCGCCAGCATCCATTGCAACCCCTGAAACTCCGCGATGGGGCGGCCGAATTGTTCGCGCTTTTTGACATGGGCGCAGGCGGCCTCGAATGCACCCTGCGCGATGCCAAGTGCTACGGTCGCCGCCCCGACGCGCTGCGCGTTATAGGCGTTCATCAAACCGGAAAATCCGCGCTTGATCCCTTCGGGCGGCGTGATCAAACGGTCCAGCGGCAGCACCAGATTGTCGAAATGAACCGCTGTTTCCGGGATGCCGCGCAGGCCCATGGTCGGTTCGCGCGCGCCGATGATCAGACCCGTTTCGCCGAGGTACGCCATGAATCCGCCGATGCCTTTGAACACACCGCCCTCCATGACGCGCGCGAAAATCAGATGCAGGCGTGACACGCCGCCCCCTGTGATCCAGTGTTTGGACCCATTAAGCACCCAACTGTCGCCTTTACGCTCCGCTGTCGTTGTCATTTCCGTGGCGGCACTGCCCGCGCCGGGTTCCGTGATGCAAATCGCCGGTTTATCCCCGGACAGGACGTATCGGGCCGCCGTTTCACGTTGTTCCGGCGTGCCATAGGCGATGATCGCGCCGACCGCGCCCATGTTACCTTCCACGACGATGCGTCCGGACACACCGCAGCACCGCGCGAATTCCTCAACCACCAGCGCGACATCAAAGCAGGTCGCGCCCTGCCCTGCCAGATCTTCGGGGACGGACATCCCCATGAAACCGGCTTCGCTCAGCGATGCCACCACATCCAGCGGGTATTCTTCGGTACGGTCCGTTTGTGCTGCCGACGGTCGCGCAACGTGCTCGGCCAGCGCGCGCGCACGGGTTTTCAACGCACTCTGATCTGGCGTCAGAAAAAGCGATGAAACATCATGGTCATATCTATCAAACAAAACGCGTCTCCCGTCTGGACCTTGCAGATAGGGTACACCATTTAATAATTTGCAGTTAGCGAGTTATTTAATCATATGTCGTAAGTTTTTCAAACGCTACAGCGCGCGCAGAAAGGTTTGAATCAGGGCATCACACGCACCCCCCCTCATCGTAAGCGCGCCCACATCGCGCACATGTGGCGGATCGCCAAAAGGCACCGAGCGCAGCCCCGGCCATGTTCCGGAATGGCCGCGACACACAGGCACAATCGCGACACCCAACCCTTCGCGCACCATGCATTGGATGGCATCCAGCGAATCGATTTCCATCGTGGCCTGGACGGTAATGCCCTGCGCTTTCAACTGCGCCTCGATCGCGGCCCCCGCCCAGGTTTTGCGATTGAACCAGATGAAGGGCTGTTGGCGCAGCAAATCCCGAGCGTCACCGGCTGCGTCCTTGCGGGCGATCACGGCAAGCGGTTCATGGGCGATATGATGCCAGTCCAGACCGGCAATCGGGCGTGGCGGTTTGGTGCAGACCACAACATCCAGTCGCCCCTGCGCGAGGTCTGCGGCGAGTGCGTCGGAACTGCCGCTGCGCACATCAAATGACAGATCAGGGTGGGCGGCCTTCAATTCCGCCAGGGCTGCGGGCAGGAAACTGCTCAAAACCGTCGGGACGGCCCCCACGGTCAAGCGCCCCCGCACCAGCTGGCCGGACACCGCATCGCGCGCGCTGTCGCACAGATTGACGATCCTGCGGGCGTGATCGGCCAGAACATGCGCTTTTGCTGTTGGGACGGGAGGCCGGACGGTGCGATCAAACAGAACGACGTCCAATTCGGTCTCAAGGCCCTTCATCTGCAAGCTGATCGCGGAATGGGAACGCCCGACCTGCGTTCCGGCCGCAGCAAAAGAACCCTTATCGATCACGGCCAGCAGGATGCGCATTTGTTGGAGGTTCATGGAACAGTAAGCCAATGTTTGAAAGCGCCGGATCGGACGCGCGACGCTGCGACATTAAAGGACATAAGGGCCTGCGTCCAATGGATCAGGCGGAACCGGGGGCGGGTAAGAATTAAGACCATTTCAGATCGGGGACAGATGTGATTTGAAGGGTGTCGAGCAAGGGAAAGCACCCGATGGACGTGAACCACGCGCCAAAGAAGTTATTGAACGCCGGGTCCCATCGGGTGTGCAGCGTTGAGGAAACGCTCGCCCGCATCCTGCCGATGCGCCATGAATTCGGCATCACCCGCATCGCCAATGTGACCGGTCTGGACCGTGTCGGTGTGCCCGTCGCGATTGCGATCCGGCCTAATGCACGCTCGGTTGCGGTCTCCCAGGGTAAGGGCGCGACCTATCTGCATGCCAAGGCCTCGGCCCTGATGGAAGCCATCGAAATATGGCACGCCGAACGTTTCAACGGCCCGGTTTACTATGCGAGCTTTGCCGATTTATCACAGCAGCATGCGTTCATCAATCTTGCCCGCCTGCCGCAAACGCCGGGGCCTGAGATGGCCAGGACCACCCGCATGCATTGGGTTGCAGCGCATGATCTGATGAGCGATGCGCAAAAGCTGGTGCCGCTGGAAATGGTGCATGCCGATTATACCCATCCGCTGTCACAGGAGTGCGGGTTCTATCCGACCAGCACCAACGGTCTGGCCTCGGGCAACCATCCTATTGAGGCGATCTGCCACGCAATTTGCGAGGTGATCGAGCGCGACGCACTTGCCGTCTGGCATCACCGCCCCCTCGAGGCGCGCAGGCAAACCCGGCTCGATCCCGCCTCTTTCAGCGATGCCGCCCATATCGCCACCGCCGCGAAATTCGCCGCTGCCGGGCTGGAATGCGCGCTCTGGGATGTGAGCACGGATATCGGGGTGGCGACGGTGGTGTGCGTGGTCCATGAACCGGGCGTGCCGGATGCGCATCTTGGGTTGGGATCGGGCACGCACCCAGACCCCTCAACGGCTTTGCACCGCGCCATGAATGAGGCCGCGCAAACCCGCCTGAATTATATTTCCGGGGCGCGCGAGGACCTGTTCCACGCAGAATTCAGCGTGCAGGGTCGAGAAGAAAAGACTGCTGCTTTTGCGGATTTGCTGACACCAGACGCGCCGATGCGCAGCGTCGCGACCTTATCCGGGCAGATCAATAAAAGCCTGGAGGAGGATCTGGCATGGCTCAAATCCCGGCTGCACCAGGCCGGGGTTGAGGAGATTGCCGTCGTTGATCTCAGCCGTGCCGATTTTGGCATTCCGGTCGTGCGCGTGATCATTCCGGGCCTTGAGGCCCCGCATGACGACGCGGCCTATATCATGGGTCCGCGAGCCAAGCGGGGCATGGCATGATCCTTCTGTTTGCGGGGCCTTCCATCGCCGAACTGGACATTGACGCGCAGGATCAGATCGTGATCCGCCCCCCGGCCCAACAGGGCGATATCTATCTGGCGACACTCGAAAACCCGCGCGCCATTGCGGTGATTGATGGATATTTCGAAGGGGTGCCATCCGTCTGGCACAAGGAAATCCTCTGGGCGATGTCACGCGGCATCCCCGTTTTCGGGGCCGCCAGCATGGGCGCGCTACGGGCTGCGGAGCTGGAGGCTTACGGCATGACCGGCTTGGGTGCGATCTTTGAAAACTATCGCGACGGGGTGTTGGAAGATGACGATGAGGTGGCCGTGCTGCACGGCCCGCCGGAAATCGGCTATCCGACGCTGAGCCTTGCGATGGTCAATGCGCGCGCCACTCTGGAGGCCGCGCAGGATGCAGGTGTCATCACGCAGACACAGGCGCAATACCTTGTCGATAAAGCCAAATCCGAGTTTTACAAAACCCGCAGCTGGGCGAGCGTTCTGAACCAACCCGACCCGGACGTGCTGCCCGCACAACAAACCCAACACCTCGCCGACTGGATCACGACGCATCATGTCGATCAAAAGGCGGTGGATGCGCGCGCCCTGATCGACCACCTGGCGCAGGGTGAGGTCGCCCCCCCCGATGTAATGTTCCATTTCGAGGTCACGGACCTGTGGCTGACGGGTATGGCGCTTTGGCAAACCCGCCAGCGGAGCGTTCCGGAACAGGAAACCGATGGGTATCAGCTGCTCGGCGGTCTGGGCTTCTTGGATGAATAGACGGGGCGCGGTTTATGCGCTAGGTTTCAACAGATCGACCACACCATCGGGGCAATGACGTCATGGCAGGCACGCTGTTCAAACTGTTCCCGCAACCGCAATTCCTTGATGACTTTCGCGAACCCGAGATCATCGAGGTGTCTTCCCCGGCGGGCAGCCTTGATCCGGGGCCTTCCGATGAGCGCATGTATACGATTTTCCCGATCGGCAAAGCCCAGCCCTATGGCATTTCGCCGGATGGCTCGGATGTGCAGGCACCCCCCTGGAGAGGTCGGATCGAACCCAAAGCGATGCCCGACGAGCATGGAAACTTCGACTATCTCGAACCTGGCACGCCGCAATTTGAAACGGCGCATCTCTTTGGCACCGTGCGGTTTGTCATGGACATCTGGGAGGATTATTTCGGGCGCCAAATCCCCTGGCAAAGCGACAAGACCCATGACCGCCTTGAACTGACGATCCTGCCCTCGCTGGAAAACGCCTATTCGGGCTATGGGTTCATCGAAATGGGCGGGGATCGCTCCACCGGCAGCCTCAAACCGTTCAGCCTGAATTTCGACGTGATCGCCCATGAGCTCGGCCATGCCATCATCTATTCCGAAGTCGGCGTGCCGGACCCCAATCAGGTGACGGGGGAATATTTCGGCTTTCACGAAAGTGCGGCGGACCTTGTGGCGCTCATCTCGTCACTGCACTTCAATTCGCTGGTCGATCTGTTGTTGGAGAACACCAGCGGCAATCTTTATATGCTCAACGCGGTCAATCGCGTGGCAGAACTGTCGGACAACAAACAGATCAGGATCGCAGCGAACGACAAACGTCTTGCTGATTTTGCCGAAGGCTGGGTCAAGGAGCACCATTTATCGCAACCGCTGACGGGCGCGTTCTTTGATATTCTGGTCGATCTGTTTCACGAAATGTTGCTGGATTACGGCGCAATTTCCCCGGAAATGGAGGAGTTATCCGATCAATTGCTGGCGACATCGCAATATGCGCCGGTGATGCAGGAGTTGTTTGACGAGGCCTATGCCGCGCATCCTGAGAAATTCAAACTGGCCTTGCTGGATGCGCGCGATATTCTGGGGACCTATCTTGCGGATACCTGGCAAAGGCTGGACCGCCAGGATCTGAACTTCGTAGATATCGCCGACGTCCTCTTGGCGGTCGATCAGGAACATACCGGCGGGCGATTCGAACGGCTGATCCGGGGTAATTTCAAAATGCGCGACATCGGATTTGTCGAGGTTGGGCCACAACTTGAGCCATTAGGCAAAGACAGCCATGCAAATTCGGTGCGCACGATGGTTCCAATGGACTGAAAATCAAGAATACGTTATTAATTGAGAAATAAGCGCTGAACGGGGAGCAATCGATGCTCCCGAAAGGAATTGTAAAATGTCAGAATCACTTTTCGAATCCACATCCATTGTTCTGTTCGGCCGGGAGGTCGATGATCTGGCGATCATTAAGAAGGGCATATCCACGGCGACCACCTTCAGCAAAGAAACGAATCAGTTCGCCCGGATTTACGGCTTCACCTATGACGCGACCTATTTTGAAATTCCGACGCCGGTTTTGTTCATGATGAGCACCAAAGGCGTAAAGGCAAGCACGGTTGACGTGCCCGGCCCCAACCCAAAAGAGAAGAAGTTCTTTGAAAGCCTCCTGGCCTGGACCGTGAAGCAAACCGATAAAACGGTGCGCCTGGACGTGGATCAGGGAAAGTTCGAGGATGTCCTCTTGAGCATGATGCTTGGCGAGGGTGGCGGTCCGGGCGTTTCCGGAGCACGAGTGTCTGGCGCGCGGGTCTCCGGAGCACGGGTGTCCGGCGCAAGAGTGTCCGGTGCGCGCGTTTCAGGGGCACGGATCAGTGGTGCGCGCGGCGACGCCAGCGACTAAGCCTCAAGCGCGGGCTGCTGTTTGGAACTCTCACGGTGCGAACGAAAGTGGCGTGCCGAACCATCTGAGATTAACGTCGACATGGCAAAGAGCGTGCGATGTCAGAGGCCTGCGCGTTTCATGCCGTCTACGAAGTGCTGAACGTCATCTTCATATAGATCCGGCTGGACCGAACCCCAACGATCCACTGAGAAATTGGGGTGGGCCTTGCGCACCAGATCAGCCTGGACGCGGGCTTCCTCAAGCTTACCCAAATGCGCATAGCTGGCGGCCAGAATGCGCCGTCCTTCAGTTGGATTTTGCATCTTCTGGATCGCGCTGATCGCATCCTCATAGCGTTTGAGATTGAAATAAGCGCCGCCCAAATGCCAGATATATTGATCCGGGTAAAACGGGTTCAGCCGCATCGCTTTTTGCAGCAGATCAATCGCCTCTTCCGAGCGTCCCATATGAGCCAGCGCATCCGCCATATCCGACATCAGATCCGCATCATTTGGGTTTAGTTTCAGCGCGCGATCATAGGCGTTAATCGCAGGATCATGTTCCTTGCGATAGAGATGCGCAAAACCAAGCTCGCCAAAACCACGCGCGTCGGCCTCATCCAGATCAATCGCTTCACGCGCAAAAACCAACGCCTCATCAAGTGCTGCATCTGGTTTTTCCGCCCAATCGTAGCGCCAATCGAGGTTAAACGTCCGCGATTTGGCCGCATAAGCACGCGCGTAGCGTGCATCACTGCCAATCGCGTCCTCATAAAGGTCGCGCGCCTGACGCACCTCTGGCTGCGTGTAGCGGTGAACATGCCGGTGCCCTTTGAGCACAAAGCCATAAGCCATCAGGTTTGCCGGCGGAAGCAAGCGCATCCGGTCGCGTTCCGTCGCCTCAATCCGCGCCGCCGTGGCCGTCACGATGATCTGGGTGATCTCATCCTGAAGGTCAAAGATATCCTCGACGTCGCGGTTATATTGCTCGCCCCAGATGGTACGGTCTTGCAACGCATCCAGCAATTGCAGGGTGATGCGAATGCGCGATCCGGCCTTACGCACGGTGCCGTCCACCGCGTAACGCACGCCCAATTCACGTGCCGCCTGTGCGGGCGATTTGGCGCGATCCACATACATGTTGGCCGATCCGCGCGCGATCACGAAGAACTCCTGAAACCGCGACAGGTTGGTCGTGACATCCTCGGTCAACCCATCGGCAAACCACTGGTCATCCGCGTTGCTGCCCTGAAAACCGAAGGGAAGGACAACAATAGACTGGTTGGCAATCGGGCGTTCCTTGAATTCAGCAGAATTTTCGAGGTTGCGCCGCAGCCCCGGCGTCATCGCCGCCGTGGTTGGGTTTTCATGCACCTGAAAAACGTCAATGGTGCGGCCGATGTTCTTGAAATCCTGACCGCCCAGGTATTCATACCCATACCCCAGCTTGTTGCTGACGTGATCATAGGCAGCACCGGAAATACACACCTGCCCGGGGGCCGCGAAGGCCTCGATCCGGGCGGCGATGTTGATGCTCTCACCGGTGATTTCATTACCGCTCACCAGGATTTCGCCAAGGTTGATGCCAAAACGAAACCATATCTGCTCCGCTTCCGGCAGGCCCTCGTTTTCCGCGGCAAGGGTTTTCTGCATCTCCACCGCGAAGGTCACTGCGTCCACGGCGCTTTCAAAAACCATGAAGGCATTATCACCCGCCGATCCCTTGAATTCACCGGAATAGTCACCGATGGCCTTGCGGAATTGCTCCAACCGCCCCGTCACGGAGATGGTCGTTGCGACCTCATCAACGCTCATCATCGTGCTGAAATTTGCCACATCCGCAAACGCAATCGCCATCAGACGCCGCCTCAGCGGTTTGCGTGTTCCAGACATCTTATCAGTGCTACTCACGGCCGTCTTTCCAACAGGTTGGGGCAAACGAAAGGTCACAGGATTGCATCACAGTATCGATGACCTGCTCCCTGTTGGCTAACCACTCCGAGCCCAAAATGCCAGCAATTACGATATCTTTTCTTTCACCTTCGACAAACCAACCCTCGCGCATGCGCCCTTCATCATGAAACCCCAGCTTTCCAAGCGCGCGCTGCGTCGCGGCATTGTCATCACGGTAAAACGTCGTGAGGCGGTGCAATCGCAACCGCTTGAAAGCCAGATCCAGGATGCAGATCGCCATGGCAGACGCCAGCCCATTTTTGCGGAACTGCTTTGCAACGAAAAATGGAATAACGCCATCACCTTGAATATAATTGATGGATTCTAATCCCGCGATCCCCAGCGGACGGCCCTGTTTGGTTTCGGCAATAAACCAAAAACCGCAAGGCGATTTCTGGTATTCAATTGTTTTCCCCCAGCTTTCACGCATCGCATCGACACTGGTCGGGACGGGCAGGGAGCGGTCAAACAGGGCAACATCCTGAAAATCCCAAAACCACTCGGAAATATTATTGATATCATCGAGCGCCAAGGGACGCCATGTGATCACTCCGGTCGCTTCAATCGACATCTCTATCCTATCAAATTCCAATGTAATTGATGCCTACCGGCCAGAGAAATGCCCCGGGGCAGGCCATGCGAGAAACTACGTCCAGAATATTAACAACTCAAAGTATGACCGTGCGTATGAGTATTGCAATGATTTTGCTGATGTCGCCAGGGCACCCTCCCCCAACCCGCGTGCTCAAGTGCGATGTATTTTTTGCCATCGCCAGCTCACGCTCATGATAAACAGCCGGAAACCTCAAATACGGGTCGTGGGCGAGGTCCCAAGCAATACCCCTTGGAAAACCCCATCTCGCATCAAAACGTATCGAACTTTATCTGATAACGAGGCATTAAGCGGCGGCAACTATCTGACAGGCAGGTTGTCGAGAGTTGCAATGCATCTGAACGCGCATACCAGTATAGTTGATTCCATCGACCGGTTGGTCGATGCATTTACGTTGCCCGCATTCGCAATGGGGTGCGATCATTACGTCTTTTCGGCCAATGCCGCTGCCAACACCCTTTTGATCGGCGACGCTGACACCTGTTTGATTGGCCACTCAGCCAGCTCATTGCTTGCGCCTGGCCAGTCTTTTGACGATTTCGAAATTGATCACGGCGCGACGCCCAGGCAGGATGCACAAACAGTCGATCTTTTATGCGGGCAATCCGGGTTGGGTGTCTTTTCAGTCTCCGGTCTAAAAGATGAAAGCGGGGTGCTTTTTGGCTATTTTTGTCAGGCGATGCCCTCTCAGATTACATCCGGTGACCCTCGTAACAGGCCTTCATCCCCGCTTCAAAAGGAAAAAGAAGGCGAATTTGCGCGCCCAGGTGCAACCGGTGGCCGTGTGGAACAAGCCCCCGTGGATGAAGATGATACCCGATGGAAAACTGCCGTTTTAAGCGCAAACCATGCTGTTTGGGACCATGATTTTGAAAAAGACCAGCATTACGTCTCAGAAACCTGGCGAGCATTGCGCGGGCTTGCCCCGGATGATCCAATCCCGACCTCTAGCGAAGCGTGGTTGGAGACAATCCACCCCCAGGACCTGGATCATATCAAAACTCAGCTAGGGCGTTTGGACGCTCGAGAGACAGATATCGTCGACTACAAGTTTCGTCAGAAACACGTAAAGGGTCATTGGGTCTGGTTTTTGAGTTGCGGGCGCGTTGTGCGCCGTGACGCGCAGGGGCTGCCCGCGCGTATCATTGGGACCGATACGGATATCACCGACATCAAAACAGTCGAGTTGGAAAGACATCGCATGGCTGATCGGCTCGATACCGCGATGGAAGCCGCCGGGATGGGGCGATGGGAGTTTGACATCGGTGCAAATTATGCCTTTTGGGACGATCGGATGCTCGAGCTTTTTGAAATCACGGATGGCATAAACATCAGGAGTTCAACGGAGTGGGGGCAATACATCCATCCCGGAGATCGTGACAAAACTCTGACATTGGCAGCAGAATGTCTCAAAAGCGGCGAGGATATTGCGTGTGATTATCGTCACCTGCGCAAGGATGGAACCGTCCGACACATTCGCACACGCGGAAAATACGTTGAGGATGAAATGCACGGCCCCCGATATTACGGTGTTAATTTCGACGTCACGCATGATTATGCCCGCGCTGAAGAGCTGGAAGTAGCGCGGGCGCGTCTGGAATACGAAAGCCGCCATGATGCACTGACTGGCTTGGCCAATAGGCGTTATCTTGACGATGTCTTCACAAAAAACGCGGACCACTCAGAAGGCTCAATGCAAAAGCGCGCAATTTTGCACTTTGATATCGATCACTTCAAGCAGATCAATGACACGCTTGGCCATGACGCGGGCGATGCCACCTTAAGACACGCCGCGGGGGTCTTGAAAGCGAATGTACCCGAAGAGGCCCTGGTCGCTCGTGTTGGCGGCGATGAATTCGTCGCTCTCCTCTTTTGCCCTCCTGACATTTGCCAGTTGGAACAAATCGCAAGGAATATTATCAGGGCAATGTCCCGGCCCTTCTATTATGGTTCCCAACAATGCAACACCGGAACGAGCATCGGCATTGCCGTCGCGCAGGGAAGTGATGCGCTGAACAACGACCTGTTCATTAACGCAGATCTCGCGCTTTATGCCGCCAAGAAAGCAGGGCGCGGCCGTTTTCGATTTTTTACGCAGGAAATGAAGACAGAAGCACGCCGGCGCAAAAATTCATTCGACGCGCTCCTTGCCGGGTTCGATAACGGTGAGATTACCTGCCATTACCAGCCACAATTTGACGCAAACACCCTCGAACTGACCGGCCTTGAGGCCTTGGTGAGGTGGGAAAGCAGGGCTTATGGGCTTTTGATGCCCGATGAATTTCTTTCCACCGCTGAAGACATGGGTTTGGTTGCACATTTTGACGAATTGGTTTTGCGCAAGACACTGAATGATCTGTACAAATGGGAAGCAGAGGGTTTGGAAATACCCAGGGTTTCCGTCAATGTCTCCTCACATCGCCTGAACGATCCCACGTTGATCGAACGGCTGAAACCGCTGAACCTCCCCAGGGGTAAACTATCCTTCGAATTGCTTGAATCGGCATTTCTTGACTCGAAAAACGAGATCATCGAGCAAAACCTCATACAGATTGAGAAAATGGGTATCGATATCGAGATTGACGATTTTGGCAGCGGACATGCCTCTATTGTCAGCTTGCTCCACATTGCACCCAAGCGGTTGAAAATTGATAGATCTCTGATTGAGCCGATCGTCGTATCGCAGCGTCAACGCGATTTGATCAAAACGATCATCGGGATTGGTAAGATGCTCGAGGTAAAGGTTGTGGCGGAAGGCGTGGAAACACTCGATCATGTACGCGTTTTGCAGGAAATCGGTTGCTGCTATTTGCAAGGTTACGGTCTCGCCCGCCCGATGGACGCCAAGGGAATTGGAAATTTTATACGCGAGATGAATACCAATGAGGGACGCCTGGCAACGGGTTAGAATGTCTTGATGCAAGCCCGGCATCACCCCTGATGGAGATGCCTGAAATCCAGCCAGATGCCGAAATTGCCGCTCCAGCAAGCCAAGCACCCCAGAATATTCCATCGCTCTGGGTGTTTTCGAACAATCAGACGTTTTTATCTCCGCAAAAGACAGCATCAGCCGGGCTGAGGTCGGGCAAGCACGAACGGCAATTACCGTATGCGACGTCGGAAAATTTGCCGATCACAGGATTTGTGTCTAAATTCTGATGGGCACCAACCGCTCCGAAACGCCCGCACCGGGATTTAAGCCGCAACTGCAAAACCGAACCTTCGGCACCTTATGACCACTGTCATGATCGCGATGATCGAGATGATCGAGATGATCGCATCAGAGTCGTTGAGATGGCGTGAAATACAACAAAGCCCAGCTACACATGCCATTTCTGTTCAAATCAATAAAATGACAGGCAACAATCTCGCGCTGTATGAGCCGGCGCTTACGTTCAGACCCGTGCTTGCTAAGAACAACGCAATTGCGGTGCTTGCTGCACCTCTGGACGGCACACTCCACAAACATGCGGTGTTTTTACCCCGTAGTGCGATTGTCGATAACGCGGGCAAACTGCCCGCAAATGTCGAATTGCTGAACATCAGTGCATCCGATAGGGTTTGGACGAAACCGGTTGCCTTGGGTCCCACTTTACCTTCAAAGAATGGCTCGCAGAGAAGATTGGCAGTGAAATGAGTGTCGGCTCTTTGGCGCGACAAAAAGCCGACTGTAGGGGCAATCCCGGCCTTATGTATCAAACGCACCAACAATCTAACTTATAAAAAGGGGTGTGAATCCATAATGCCTCCATGCAAAAGGCAATCTTCGGACCGATCGAGAAGCGCTGCGAAATCGCAGGCCAACACAAGGTCGCTGTGAAGGCTGCGGACTCCCTGAAGGCCGATCTGGACCCGATAGACCGCGCGCTGGCGTTATGCATGCGGCTATGAGAACGACCCCAAGGGCATTGCGCCGCGTGGCAAGTACGAGCAGCTATTCGGGCGCAATGAGTTGAAGCTGACAATCATCAACCCGCTACGGGTTGCCCCTGTGGATGATGAAACGATTGCGGCGAAGGGCTGGGGCGATGATACCCATGCCGATGTGCTAAAGCGTGTGCGTCACGCCCTGCAAAGGGCGCAGAAGGACGGGCATATTGTGCAGGACTTCGGGCCGGATGGGTGTTTGTGGCCTTTGAGTGCGGCACTTCAGCAGCCGCTGGCCGGTATGGTGATCTGCGGATCAGGTCCAAATCTGACGTACGAGCTTTGCTGCTCAGCCGGTAGTCTTGGTTTTCCTAATCCAGGTCTATTCGATCAATTTGCCCATTCAGGTCATCGACTTCTCACACCTCCTTCACCGACGTCAGATTGCTGTGCGCAGAGCTAGCGTCATACTGCTGCTGCCGCCTGCGTCGGATCTCTGTAATCTTCATTATGCGTCATCATGGCCCAGATCGCGCGCGCCATTTTGTTTGCCAATGCGATTGCCACCAGCATCCGAGGCTTTCTCTCTAACATTCGCGCCAGCCACGAGCCTGGCCGGATCGACTTGCGTCCAAGCCAGTTGAGCCGCATCATTGCTCCAATGATCAAAAGCCGGCGAATGTCAGCCTGCCCTGCTTTTGAGATCCGCCCAAGCCGGGCCTTGCCGCCTGAGGAATGTTGACGGGGCACCAAACCAAGCCAGGCGGCAAAATCCCGCCCACATTTAAAACTGCTCATCGGCGGAGCAAAAGCTTCAATAGCTAACGCCGTTAGAGGTCCAACGCCTGGCATCGTCTGTAATTGCCGGGTTAAATCCGCATTCTTTGACAGGACCTTGGCTTTCTTCGTTTTGGCTTCAATTCGGGCTGTCTTCTCGGCGATCTGTAAAATGAGATCTCGGCACGCTTCAAGGGCCAGTTCAGGTAGCTCTCCGTTCGATCCCTCAAGGGTGGCCTCGATACGCTTGAGGTTCGCAATGCCTAGCGGAAAAACATGGCCATATTCATACATCACCGCCCGAAGAGCATTCACCAATTCTGTCCGATGGCGAACAAGGCGTTCTCTGGCTCGGAACAATACCGCCCGGGCCTGCTGCTCTTGTGTTTTAGGCTCGACAAAGCGCATCTCAGGGCGCTGTGCTGCAATCACAATGGCTTCTGCGTCCGCCGCATCATTCTTCTGCCGCTTTACGAAGGGCTTTACATACTGAGGAGCAATTAACTTTACCCTATGTCCAAATTTTACCATCTGACGAGCCCAGTAGTGAGCACCACCACAGGATTCCAGAACCACTACACAAGGTGGGTGATCTGCCATAAATTTATGAAACTGCGGTCGCGAGAGCTTCTTTCGAAACTTGACCTCCCCAGTCATAGATGCTCCGTGAACTTGGAGCACATTCTTTGCTAAATCCACCCCGATCATAGTATCTTTCATCCTGCCGCCCTTTCCGTATTGTGAGTTTCAACACCACATATTGGCACATTGCGATGCCGTCTGGGGAGGGCGGCAACCATCCCGTCTGGCGTCGGTAGGATTGGTGATATGCTGTTCCAGATACTGAAGTACGATGTCTTTGGTCCCTCTCGGGATCATGCTGCGCATGACCCTGTCGGGCAATGGATGGCACCGTTGGTGGTTGAAAAGTACCCACGGCCCCAAAAGTGCCTGCCCCAATAGCGTTTTTTGAGATGGGGGAACCCTTGCTGTATTTTGTGGGACGACCTGCCCTTCATCAGCCGTACCAGATCACTGATTGCCAGTTTCGGTGGGACCGACACGAACATATGAACGTGATCGCTCGACAAAACGCCCTTGATGATCTCGACGCCGCTCTGCGCACAAACCTGGCGGAAGATATCACGGACCCGCAAGCGCAACAGGCCGCACAGTACCTTGAACCGGTATTTCGTCGACCAGACCAGGTGATATCTGTGATAGTAAACGCAATGTTTGCCGGTCGAGTATTGCATGTTCTTATCCTCCCCGGAAATGAGCCTTAAGACCTGCGACGGCTCATTTCTGGGGAGGATAAGATCATAAGACGATTCTTCGTGCTAAAGCACTCCCGTCTGGAAGACGGGGGGTTTAGACCAATAAGTGGATACTAAAAACGAAAAACTCCGACCTGAGAACGGAGTTCCGTAGGGTGGGCTTTCAGGCCACCTTTGCCTCAGTGCAATTTGGCGTCAACTTCCATGATCGCATTGTCGATCAAACTATTGCCCTGCGCCGCAGTCATCTGTTGGGCGATAACTTCGCGGGCTACGGCAATGGCGACGCTCACGGATTGATCGCGCACTTCCTTAAGGGCGGCACCCTGTGCCGTAGCGATCTGCTCGACCGCCGCGGCCATACGACGTTCCAGCGATACTTCAAGATCGGCGCGTGCCTGCTCTGCGGCAACACCCGCTTCTTCCTTTGCGGCAGCCACGATGCGATCGGCCTGCTCCTGCACTTCGCGCTGCTTGCGCTCGTAACTGGCCAGCAAGGTCTGCGCCTCATCGCGCAGCGCACGGGCTTCATCCAATTCGGATTTAATCCCCTCGGCGCGTTTATCGAGCATCCCCAGAAGCAAACCGGGTACCTTGAAATAAATCAAAATCCCAATGAATACCGCAAGACCCAGAAAAACCACAAAATCGGTATTGCTCAACGAAATACCCTTACCCGCAGCCCAAGCCGGACTTGCCGCTGTAAGGCTCGCAGCGCTGGTGATCAACATTGTTTGAAAACGCATCTGGCTTATCCTTTCAACCGTGTTTCAACGGCGGATGAAATCGCCTTTGCATCGGCCTTACCACCCATCGCAGAGATGATTTCCTGCGCGGTATCGGTGGCGACTTCTTTCACTGCGTCCAAAGCGCCAGCGCGTATTTCCGCGATGGCCTTCTCGGACTCGGCGGCCTTGGCCGAAATCTCGGCATCTGCTTTGGCGATGGCCACATCCAGATCCGCCTGAATTTCCGCTTTGGCTTCACCAACAATCCGGTGCGCCTCTGCGCGGGCATCCACCAACGCCTTATCATAGGCGGCTTCGGCTTCCTGCGCCTTGACCTTGAGATCTTCGGCAGCGGCCACGTCGTTTGTTATCGTACCCTGGCGTTCCGCCAGAACAGCCGCAATCCGGGGCAGAGCCACGCGCGACAAAATCATATAGATCACGACCAGCGTGATCACCAACCAGAAGATCTGGTTTGCCCAGGTAGAGAAATCGAGCTGTGGCATGCCCCCGGAGGCAGCAGCATCAGCGCTATGTGTTTCGGTAGCCATGTCGTTCTCCTGCGCGTCGGGCCGTTACATCGGGCAGCGCACGAATGCACCGCCCGACCGTAAGGATCATCGTTGTCTAAGTCTTAAACAGCGAACATCAAAAGCAGAGCGACGAGGAATGCGAAGATCCCAAGGGCTTCCGCGAAAGCGATACCGATGAAGAGTGTTGCTGTTTGGCTTGCAGCGGCAGAGGGGTTGCGCAATGCGCCTGCCAGATAGTTTCCTGCAACGTTACCAACACCGATGGCTGCTGCCCCGGAACCGATTGCTGCCAGACCTGCGCCGATATGTGCGAGTTCGCCTTCCATGTGAAATCTCCTTACGATTGGAAGTTTAGATAGGTAGATAGGTGGCCTGAAAGCCCACCCTACGTTAGTGATGCGGATGCAATGCGTCCTTGAGGTATACGCATGTCAAAATGGTGAAAACATAGGCCTGTATGAAGGACACCAGGACCTCCAGACCATACATTGCGGTGATACCCAGCACGGCAACGGGACTGACCAATGTGAGCGCGGCGAAGCCTGCGAAAACCTTGATCACCGCGTGACCGGCCATGACGTTGCCCGCCAGACGAATGGAATGGCTGACCGGACGCACGAAATAGGAGATCAATTCGATAATCGCCAGGATCGGGCGCAGGGCAAGCGGTGCGGAAGACACCCAGAACAAGCCCAAAAACGCCGTACCGTTCTTGACAAACCCAAGCACAGTGACGGTCAGGAAGACGGCCATGGCCATGACGACGGTCACAGCGAAATGCGATGTCGGTGTGAAGGCCGTGGGGATCAGGCCGAGGAAGTTGGCACAGACAATGAACATGAAAAGCGTCATGATGTAGGGAAAATACTTCAACCCTTCCTTGCCGCAGATGTCTTCGACCATCTTGTAGATGAAACCATAGGCCAGTTCGGCAACCGACTGGCTGCGCGAGGGCACGACGCCACGTTTGGAACTGCCCACGACCATCAAAAGGATCACGGCGATGATGGCAAATCCCATCCAGAGCGCTGCATTCGTTGGCGTGTACCATGCAATGGCACCATCCCCGAACAGCGGCTCAATCAGAAACTGATCCATTGGCTTGAAAACCAGACCGCCTTCTTCGCTTGCATCTGTCGCCATTCTCAGGGCTCCCCGTCTTTCGTTTCGGCCTCTTGGGCCACTTTCTTTTCCTGCATCTCCTGTGCGGAGCGGAGCATCGTTTTCACCCCAGCCGCCAGGCCCAGCATCGTGAACAGCACCAGAAAAATTGGGATCGTCCCAAAGAGCCAGTCCAGCCCATATCCGATGCCGAAACCGATCCCAAGACCGGCCACAAGTTCGATCACCATTCGCCAGGCATGTTGCGCCTGAGAGTAGTGCTCATCCGACCGGGGCTTTGGTGCCTGCGCCTGTTTTGCCGCTGCGATCCTCGCCTCAAGCTGCTCCATGCGCTGCTTTGGGTCATCACCGGTCACGTCAAAACACCCCTTTGGATGGTTGAGCATGTGCTATTGCGCGATGAGCCCTGAGTCAACAGGCTCCGGCATGATGAGTTTTCCTGTTCAAATAACTGTTTTAATGAGATTAAATTTCCAGACCTGTGGCGCAACGACAGAGTAGGACCGCACGAAACGAGGCCAAAACGCGCCGGGGTCATATTCAACCATTTGGTTGACCTTTTCAAACCGGCTGTCCACGCAAACCTTTGCTGCGCGCCAGCAGCCACTCCTTGAACAAGCGCACCGGCTTGCGGCGCAACACACCTTCGCCGAGCACCAGATAATACCCCCCCTCCCGGAAGCCCACATCCGAGAGCCGCGCAAGACGCCCCGCCGCGACATCATGCGCCGTCACATCCGCCGAAGTCAGCAAGACGCCATGCCCCGCCAACGCCGCTTCAAATGCCAGCGGCGAGCGCATGCGCCACCCTGCACCGGGCACGCGGGTGGGATCAACGGGGTGGCCCGCGAGATCAAACCAATACCCCCAGGTCCCACTGGTGCGGTCCCGCAGCAACGGATATTCCAAAAGGCCAGTGGGCGATGCCAGCGGCAAATCCACCAATCCGGGTGCCGCATAGGGATAAAGCGGCGCGTCACTGATCAGGATCGCATCCGGATTTGATCCTGCGACCGACAGGAACCGGATCGCCATATCGGCCTCATAACGCTCGATATCCGCCAGACCGCGCGAGGCTTCCAGACGGACATCTATCTGCGGATGCGCGCGCTGGAATTCCACCAGCCGAGGGATCACCCATTTGGTGGCAAAAAGCGGCTCGCTGTTGACATTGATCACCCCTTCGGCGCGTTCAACCAGCCGCCCCGTCGCCTCGCTTATGGCATCCAGCGCCGGGGTTATTTCCGCCAGGTAAGCGGCTCCCTCGCGGCTCAACACCACCCCGCGCGCCTGATCGCGGAACAATTGGCGGTTGAGGCGGTCTTCCAAACCACGAATGTGGCGGCTGATCGAGGAATGGCTGACGCCGAGTTCCTCTGCGGCGCGCGAAAAGCTCTGATGCCGCCCCGCTGCCTCAAAGGCGCGCAGGGCATTGAGGGGAGGCAATGTACGGCTCATGTCCGATTAGTGCCTTTTCTGCACATATGACGTCAAGCAATTGATTTTGAAATCTGAGGGATCCTGCGGCATCGTCCTGACAAAGCTTATCAGGACTAACCCTTATGACCGATATAACGCGTTCGCGCGCAAGATTGGGATGTGCCGTTATGATACATAATTTGACCGTGAAACGCGTTTTGAAATGGTTCCGGCGCGGACCCAAAGGGCTGCATGTCCGTCGCCTCGATGATCATCTGGCGCGTGACATCGGCCTTTCGCCAGCTGAGCGCGCGCGCCATCAATTGACCCTGCCTTCCCAGACCCAACACCATCCGCGCGGATGACGCGCTTCCCCTGACGTACGGGCGGGGCTATGACAGGGCATGACACGTGACCTTGATCAAGCCTTTGCAGCCCTCGCCGATCCAACCCGGCGCGCCATTCTGACAATGTTGTTGGAAGACGATATGGCCGTGACAGATGTGGCCGAGCCGTTCGAGATGTCACTGGCCGCAATCTCGAAACACTTAGGGGTGCTCACCGCCGCCGGTCTGATTTCTCAGGAAAAGCGCGGGCGGGTAAAATGGTGCAAGCTGGAGCCGGACGCGTTGCGCGCAGCCTCCGTCTGGATGCAGGGGTTCGGGCAGTTCGAACCGGTCCATCTGGAGGCTTTCGAGCGGTTTCTCGCGTCCGAACTCCCAGAAGAAAGCGCCTGAAAAGGCACCCTGAAACTCAGGTGGCCAGATTGATCACCGCCATCACAACGACCACCAGACCGACAAGATAAATAATACTACGCATTTTCTTTCCCTCTCTTTGTGTGGGGGGTTAACGCGCGGTCTGGGATTTTGGTTCCGCTGCATGCGTGCCGTCATCGCGCAGCAACAGCAAAAGCGCCAGGATCGTCAGCGCGACACCCCCCAGGATCACCGGCCCCGGCGCGCCCTTGCCCAGAGCCATTTGCCACAGGATCACCCAGCTCGGCGTGAGGTAGGTATAGGCCATGACCTTGGCGCTTGGCAGGCGCAGCGTGGCGAGTTGCAGTAAAACGAAAGTCGTGGAGGACGCAAAGAACGCGATATAAATCAGCGTGATCCAGACGATTGCGGGCAAGGCCCCCCAATCCGTCGCCAGGATGTCGCGCCAGGCATAAAGCACCAGCAAAACCGCCCCCGCGACCAGAACGCCAAAGGTGAAGACCACCGCCGGTTCGCCGCGGTTCAGCTTGCGCGCCAGGGGTGTGTAGAGCGCATGGGCCGCGCAGCCGATGAAATAGATCATCTCCCCGCGCCCAACTTCAAAAGCGCGCAGCGCGGCGAAATCCGCGCGAAAGATCACCCATAGAGCGCCCGCCCCGCCGACCGTTAACGCCAGCCCCATGCGCGGCGTGGTGACCTGCGCCAGCAGCAGCCAGCCAAAACCCGCCGCCATGACCGGGGTCAGCGTGAACACCGCCGCAGCACTCACGGGAGGCGCGGTTTTCAGCCCTTCGAACATGAGCACGAAATAGAACGAGAAAATTCCGCCGAGCACGATATACCGCCACGGCGCGGCAAAAGCTGTGCGCGACAGGCCGGTGGTGGCCAGTGCGACCGCCCCGATGACCGACGCCGCCAGAACGAAGCGCACCGCGTTGAGCACAGCCGGGTCGATCTCATTGGCGACCTGCGCACCCAAAGCAAATGACCCCGCCACCAGCGCCGAAAATGCCAGCATCGCCAGATGGCCCTGCGCACCGGGGGTCAAACCGCCCAATCTTTCGTCTCTTCCTTGAGAAAGGTCAGGAAGGCCTGCACCTTGGTAGTGCGGTGCAGGTCGACATGGGTGACCAACCAGAGCGGGGCGAACCATTCTTCCTGCCGCTCAAAGACCTCGACCAACTCGGGGTTCTTGCGCGCCTCGATGAGGGGCAGAAAGCCAATGCCCGCGCCGGACTTTACGGCCTCCTCCAACGCCTGGGTCTCCGTGGAGCGAAACGTCAGCGAGGCCGCCGGGATATGCGCGCGCAGCCAGCGGTTGAAGGGCGCGCGGCTGTTGTCATTGTCATGTCCGACAAATCGGTGGCCCTTGAAATCCGCCAAAACCTTTGGCGTGCCATTGGCTTTGAGGTAGGTTTTCGTGGCGAATAACCCGACCTGCTGCTGATGAAACCCCTGCACCACATTGTCCGGTTGATCCGGCACCGAACCTGCGCGGATCGCGATATGCGCCTCGCCGTATTCCAGCCGGAACAGCCGGTCCCCGGTGAGATAGCGCACGATCACATCCGGGTAACGCGTCTGGAACTGCGCCAGAAGCGGCACCATCCGGGGCGCGAGGCTGATGAGGGAGGTCACGACCAATTCACCCGACACCTCATCGCCCAGACCCTTGATGCGCCCGGCCAACTGGCTGAACTGATCATCCGTGGCCTGGGCGACGCGCAACAGATCCTGACCCGCTTCGGTCGCCGTATATCCGCGCGCGTGACGCTGGAACAGCTTGACACCCAGCCGTTTTTCCAGCGCGTCGATGTGACGGATCACCGTGGCATGATGGACCCCGAGAACATCCGCTGCACCGCTGACCGTGCCCATGCGCGCGACCTGAAAGGCGGTTCTGATTTCGTCCCAATTATCCATGTGACGTATTGGCCCTTGGTTGATGTGCACTGTTGCACAGTTCTTGATCCATATTACCAATTACGTTCGGTGATGCAAGATCAGCAATGGATCAATCTGAGCGCGCAGACAAGTGTGACGTTCCGCTATGGCACAAACCGACCCGTTGGGTTGCTCTGGGGGAAACGCACGGCGGTCGCAATGGCCAGGCTCGGGTTCCCACACCGATTGCACCTTCGGGCACCTGCGCCCAATCCTTGGCCTCATCAGTCTGTCGGACGTTGAAATCATAGCTGCGGATCAGGTGAAACTCGATCCGGATGCCGCGATGGCCAAGACCGCGGCCGGTATCGCCTTGCTCGCCGCATAAAGGAGCACGGCAGTTCAGGGCGACGGTCCAACCGGTCGCCCCGTCTTGAGTGTTTTGCTCATGATCTGCGCATTAACATCTCTGCGGCCTGCTCGACGCTCACGCCTTTGGTATCCGCATAGGTGTCGCAGGCAACCTCCCAAAGGTGAGGCGCTTGTGCGCGAAAACGCGCCGGGTCCTCAGCACCGGTGACATGATCCAGCGCCTTGAACCTGAGCAGTCTAAGCCGCACCGCGAATGCGTTCTTTTCTTCCGGCATCTGGGCATTGAGGTTGGCACCCAAAAGCACTTCCAGGTTCGCACGTTCATTCTCCAGATCTCTCAGCATCGTATTTCCGATCAAAGCAAGCTTGATAGGATTGCCGAGCAACCAAGCCTCCGCCATGGCGAAATGCACCCGATCACAGCGATAGAACCAATCCGGATAGGGTGATTTACCTTTCAACAGCGCCTGTGCCGCCCAAAGTTGGCCTCGACGGGGCAGATCGGCACCCCGCGCGGCCGCCCCAACAAATAAATCCCGCGCTTCGCCTCTTTTTATATGGATCATATAGAGCAGCGGGGCTGCTTCATTCACATTGATACTGTCCACTTGCGTGTAATTCATAACTGTCTCCTCAGACGATACTCAACACCCAAACGCATTGCGTTATGCAGTGCGTTCTGTGTTGCTGTTGATATGGGGGCGGCCTTTACAAGTGCAATACGTTTTGATATGCAAATCGCAATACGAATAGCGGCTATGCACAGGAGACAACGATGGCCTTACCAAACCTGACGCTGAGAACAGCGACCCAACATCACGATCTGATGCGCCGGGTGAACATGCGCCTGCGCGATGATCCCGGCTTCGTGCAGGTCCTTGGCAATCTGGTGGGGGATAAATCGCGCACCTCCTATATGCCGAGCGAGGAGATTGAGGCGCGCTTTCGCCACCTCGAAGAGCACGTCAAGGCGCTGGAGGAGCGCGTCTTCAAACGGCTTGACTCCGGACAACCCGACGCTTAAACGCGCTCGTAACTCCGGAAGCTATGAACTTCCGGTCCCTTGGGGTTTGTCCGGGGATCGACCTCCGTCAGCGCGTTGCGCCCACGGGGGCAAAACCATTTGGTTTTGCTCTCTGCCACGCCAGAACGACGGGCATTTGCGCATTGACCGCGGGCTCCCTACATCAGGGACATCCCGCAACCGAATTGAAAGGGGCCGAAAGCCCATGTTTGAAAACCTCTCCGAGCGCCTCTCCGGCGTCTTTGACCGGCTGACAAAACAAGGCGCGCTCTCCGAGGAGGACGTGGCCACCGCCCTGCGCGAGGTCCGTGTGGCCCTGTTGGAGGCGGACGTTTCCCTCCCCGTGGCGCGCGATTTCGTCAAGGTGGTGCAGGAAAAAGCCACCGGCCAGGCCGTCACCAAATCCATCACGCCGGGTCAGCAGGTCGTCAAGATCGTGCATGACGCTTTGATTGATGTGCTTAAAGGCGAAGGCGAACCGGGTGCGCTAAAAATCGACAACCCGCCCGCGCCAATCCTGATGGTTGGCCTGCAAGGCTCGGGTAAAACCACCACCACCGCGAAACTGGCCAAACGGCTCAAAGACCGTGATGGCAAACGCGTGCTGATGGCCTCCCTCGACGTCAACCGTCCCGCGGCGATGGAACAGCTCGCGATCCTGGGTGCGCAAATCGGCGTCGACACGCTCCCCATCGTCAAAGGCGAAGACCCCGTCGCCATCGCCAAGCGCGCCAAAACCCAAGCGGGTCTGGGTGGCTATGATGTGTATATGCTCGACACGGCCGGTCGTTTGCACATTGACGCGGAACTGATCGCCCAGGCCGCCGCCGTGCGCGATGTCGCCAACCCGCGCGAAACGTTGCTGGTGGTCGATGGTCTGACCGGGCAGGACGCGGTCAATGTGGCCACCGAATTTGACGATAAAATCGGCGTCTCCGGCGTCGTCCTGACCCGGATGGATGGCGACGGACGTGGCGGTGCGGCCCTTTCGATGCGCGCGGTCACCGGCAAGCCGATCAAATACGTCGGCTTGGGCGAAAAGATGGACGCCATCGAAACCTTCGAGCCGGAACGCATCGCGGGCCGGATCCTCGGCATGGGCGACATCGTGGCCCTGGTCGAAAAGGCCCAGGAAACGCTCGAACTGGAACAATCCGAGCGCATGATGAAGCGCATGGCCAAGGGTCAGTTCAACATGAACGACCTCAAAATGCAGCTTGAACAGATGATCAAAATGGGCGGCATGCAGGGCATGATGGGCATGATGCCCGGCATGGGTAAAATGGCCAAACAGGTCGAAAACGCAGGCTTTGACGACAAGGTGCTCAAACACCAGATCGCCCTGATCCAATCCATGACCAAAAAGGAACGCGCCAATCCGCAAATCCTGCAAGCGAGCCGTAAAAAGCGGATCGCCAAGGGCGCGGGTATGGAAGTTTCCGAGCTCAACAAGCTTCTGAAAATGCAGCGCCAGATGGGCGATATGATGAAGAAGATGGGCAAAATGGGCAAAGGCGGCATGCTCAAACAGGCCATGAAGGGCATGATGGGTGGTAAGGGCGCGGGCATGGACCCCTCCCAGATGGACCCCAAACAACTCGAAGCGGCAGCCAAAGCAATGGGCGGCAAACTCCCCGGTGGCATGGGTGGTATGGGCGGCGGCATGGCCCTGCCTCCCGGCCTGTCAGGGTTCGGCAAAAAGAAATGATGCAAACCGGGGATCATACGCTCGTCCGCATTCCGACCCTTAGGACGGAACGCTTTGTGATGCGCGCGCCCCAGCCCTCGGATTTGGAGGCCTTTACGGCGTTCCGCACCTCTGGGCGTGCCGTTGGTGTTGGCGGTCCCTATACGCGTGAACAGGCCTTTGAAAGCCTTTGCGGCGTGGTTGGTCACTGGCAAATCGAAGGCTATGGCCGCTGGATCATCGCGGATGCGGATGACATCCCCTTGGGCATTGTGGGCCTGTCCAACAGCCCCGACTGGCCCGAACCGGAAATCTCATGGTCCGTCTTTGCGCCCGCCGAAGGCAAGGGTGTGGCATTCGAGGCCGCAATGGCCACCCGCAGCTATGCCTACACCGTTTTGGGATGGCCCACGGTCATTAGCTGCGTGTCGCCCGACAATATCCGCAGCCACGCATTAGCTAAGCGCATGGGGGCCACCCGCGACGGCAGCTTTGTGCATGACGAACTGGGTGAGCTTCTCATCCACCGACATCAGCCGGCAAGGCATGTCGCATGATCACCTGTTTTCTGAAATATGAAATCGATCCGGCAAAGCTGGCGGATTTCGAAATCTACGCCAAGGCATGGATCCATAACATCAACCGCATGGGCGGAACCCATCATGGCTATTGGCTGCCCTCTGAGGGGCCCAATGATCTGGCGTGGTGCGGTTTCAGCTTCTCCTCACTCGCGGCTTATGAAGAGTACCGCACAGCGATGGCCACCGACCCCGCCTGCATCGCGACCTACGCCCATTCCGAGCGCACAGGTTGTATCCGCCGGTATGATCGCTATTTTACGCGCCCTGTGCTGAAAGGCGAAAGCCCCGCTGATCTGGGGCTTATGTAACGTGACCACCACCCCTGTCATCAATACGAACCGTTTGCGTCTGCGCCCCCATGCACAGTCGGTGCTGGATGTCGTTTGGGCGTTCTGTCAAAGTTCACACACCCGCTTCATGGCCCAGCTTGAAAACCTGCGCTCTGTCGCCCTTGCCAACCGCCTCGGCGCAATCCTGGATCACACCGCCAAAAAATACCATCCCAAGAACGTCGTCTACCGTTACGCGGTGGCCACATGACCCGAATTTCATTGTGCCATAAATATGCCCGCCGGAGGCATGCCAAAATCTCGTTCTGCACAGGGGGCTCGTCATCATGACAGACATCCCCACACTCGAAACCAACCGCCTGATCCTGCGTGGTCCGGAGCCCGAGGATTATCCGGATTTCAAGGCGACCTTCACCAGCTACCGCGCGCGCTTCATGGGCGGACCGCTGAATGCTTATGAATCCTGGATGCTCTATGCCGCCGAAATCGGCCATTGGCAGATCCGCGGCTATGGCATGTGGATGATCCACGACCAGGTCACGGATGAGACCTACGGCATGGCCGGAGCGTGGAAGCCCGCAAAATGGCCGGAAGCGGAGATCGCCTGGGTGATCTGGCCTGAAATGAACGGCAAGGGCTATGCGCTGGAGGCGACCCATGCCGTGCGCAAGTATCTATATGAGCAAAAGGGCTGGGAAACCGCCGTCAGCTACATTGACCCCAAGAACCTCGACAGCATCCGGCTGGCCGAACGGCTGGGGGCGCTCAAGGACGCTGAGGCCCAAACCATCGATGGCAATGATTCCGTCTATCGCCACCCCACGCCCGAAGCACTCGCCGGGACCCAGCTGGCCCATGGCATTGACATGGAAATCAGCCATTACGCTGATCCGCTGTTCAAACCGAAAGGATGGGCCCTTGACTGACACAAATTTCAGATTTGGGCGCGCGACGCTGTGCCGCCTTCGTAGGAGATGCACGCGGGCTTTGAGCCCTGTTTCGGCCCGTTCTGGAGACATTCAATGAGCGATAACGTGACCCGCGCCGCCGAAGTGCTCAAGGAGCATCGTGCTTCCATCGACCGGCTCGATGCGATCCTCGTCTATACGCTGGGCGAACGGTTCAAGCACACTCAGGCTGTGGGTAAACTCAAAGCCAACCACGACCTTCCCCCCTCCGATCCCGCGCGTGAAGCGAGCCAGATCGAGCGGCTCGAAGATTTGGCAAGGCGGGCCGAACTGGACCCTGAATTTGCCAAGAAGTTTCTCAACTTCATCATCGCTGAAGTCATTCAGCATCACCATCAACATCAGAAATAAGGTGGCCTGAAAGCCCACCTTACGCATTGAACGCAAAAGGAAATATACCATGGCTATGAAAATTCGTCTCGCCCGCGGCGGCTCCAAGAAACGCCCCTTTTACCGTATTGTCGCAAGTGACAGCCGCATGCCACGCGACGGTCGTTTCATCGAGAAACTGGGCACCTATAATCCGCTGCTGCCCAAGGACAGCGAAGAGCGCGTGAAAATGGACGTCGAGCGCATTCAGCACTGGCTGGGTCAGGGCGCACAGCCCACGGACCGTGTCGCGCGCATGTTGGAAGCCGCTGGTTTGAAAGAGAAAACCGAGCGTAGCAACCCCAACAAGGGCACACCGGGCAAGAAAGCCCAGGAGCGCGCAGAAGAGAAAGCCGCCAAGGCAGCAGCGCCGGCTGAGGAAGAAGCAAGCGCCGAGTAATCGGACTTTTTCATGGGATCGGCCCAGTCGGGCTGGACAAGATTGGCGCTGCGCCCTTTGATGGGCCAGCGCCTTTTTTTGGGACCCTATAGGGGATATTTATGTTCAGACCGATCCGGTCCCTGATCCTCATAGGGGTTGCCTTTGTGGCGGGCGTGTTTTTTGAGCAGGCCACACATCGTCAGGCCTGTATTGATCGGGGCGGTGATATGTCGGAAGGCATCTGTTTGGGAGCGGAAGAATGAATGCAGCAAGGGTTTGTGTCGGTGCCATCGGTGGCTCTTATGGGGTGCGCGGCGAGCTGCGTATCAAGAGCTTTTGCGCCGTCGCCGAAGACATCGAAAGCTATAGCCCGCTGACCTGTGACACCGGCAACCGGGCGTTTCACCTCGCGCTGATCCGCCCTATCAAAAACGGTTTTGTTGCCCGAATTGCGGAAGTCACCGGCAAGGAGGAAGCCGATGCGCTGAAGGGCACGCAGCTTTTTGCGCGGCGCGACCAATTGCCGTCCCTGCCGGATGATGAATATTACCATGCGGACCTGATCGGTTTGCAGGTGCTGGATACCGGCGGCACCCTGTTGGGCTCGGTCAAGAACGTACTCGATCACGGCGCGGGCGACTTGCTCGACATCCAACGCCCCGGATCGTCTGAGACGGTATTGCTGCCCTTCACACGCGTTGCGGTGCCAACCGTCGATCTGGGGATGGGGCGTATTGTCGTGGACCCGCCAGACGGGCTCTTCTGAGGAATGCCAGCGCACATCATCGCGCCTCCCGAAATTCAACTTCGGCTGATCACGGTGGCACCGTCAGATTTGACCAATACAGAGATGATGAAGCAAAAAAGGCCCCGTTCCATGCGAAGCACTGATTTTATCGACGCCCCGGAAGGCTGGTGTGTTGCGCGACCCGCGCCAAACCAGCCAGTTGCGCAACATCGTTTCCGGACGAAACCACATGGGTGACACCCCGAAATCCTTTGGGCGCAAAACCATGCGTGCCACGGCGCAGCCCCGCTCCCTGATGGAGAGCGACGCGGAACTGGCAGGCGTCTGGCAGGCGCGCATCGTGACCCTGTTTCCGGATGCGTTTCCGGGTGTTTTGGGAATGTCGCTGACCGGCAAGGCGCTCCAGGAGGGGCGCTGGCAACTGCATACCCATGATCTTCGCGATCACGGTATCGGCAAGCATCGCAACGTGGATGACACACCCGCCGGGGGCGGCGCGGGCATGGTATTGCGCGCAGATGTTGTCGGCCCTGCACTGGCGGCCGCACAGGTCCATGCGCGCGGGCGCTGGCCCATCCTCTATATGTCCCCGCGCGGGCGACGGTTTGATCAGGCCATGGCGCGCGATCTGGCGCGATGTGACGGCGTAACGATGCTGTGCGGGCGGTTTGAAGGGGTCGATGAAAGGGTGCTGGAGCATTTCGGCATCACCGAGGTTTCGCTGGGCGATTTTGTCATGACGGGCGGTGAATTGGCGGCACAGGCGATGATCGATGCGACGGTGCGCCTGTTGCCGGGGGTCTTGGGAAACGCCGATAGCACGCTTGAGGAAAGCCATGCCGAGGGGCTACTGGAACATCCGCAATACACACGACCGGCCCAATGGGAAGAGCTCGCCATTCCCGATGTTTTGATGTCGGGCAATCACGGCGAGATCGCCAAATGGCGGCGCGCGCAATCAGAGGCATTGACCAAGGCCCGCCGACCCGATTTGTGGCAGGCACATAAGGACAAAGAGTAACGATACGTACCACGCTTGCGGCCTCCTTTTGCGCAGAAACGCGCAGTCTGGAACGCCACGGATAAAAAGCCAACCGGCCCACTGTCGCCAGCGGGCCGGTTGCTTTAGCCTACATCAGCCAAGCGACTTCCAGAAAACGATCTTATCGTCTCCAGCCGCCCAGAAATCCCTGATCCGGGCCTCCTCCACGTAGCCGTTCTTGCGATAAAACGCCCGCGCCTGTGCGAAAACCTCCACGCCAGAGGTATCCGCGATCAGGATACGCTGGCCCCGCGCGGCGAGCATGCCTTCGAGATGACGCGCCATGGCACCGCCACAACCGCCCCCTTGTTTGCTGGGCAGAACGGCGATGGCAAGCATGTTCCACGCCCCGTCGGCAAGCTGCTCCGGCACGGCATAGCAAAAACCCACAGGCCTGCTGCTGGCCTCGCAGGTCAGCCAAATATCACGACTTTCGTCCTGCAAGAGGAAACCGCTTAACATCTCCGGCAACATCTGCGCAGGAAACAGGTCGGTTCCTTCGAGCACCTGCTGCAAGGCCGTAATGTCACCTTCTTCTGTTGGTCGTATTTTCATGACTTCCATGTCTTTCAAATTGTCGCCATCCCGCCGCGAAGGCTTGGCATGGCGCGTTTCGGCTCGCATCCCGGTCGGTTCGTTCGATAAGTGGTAAGGGTTTGCCAGCCGAATGAAGGCGGAGCCTGACGCGATTAGCGCAGGCCATGTCTCTTTTCCCTGTCCCGGCGTTCAGGACTTAGCGGTTTCCCGCAATCGTGGACATAAAAACTCCATCGCCCGGCGTTCTTGCCGAACGTTCTTCACCCTATGCCCACGCCATTGTTTTAGGCAAGCATTACCGGCGCATGAGACCTCAGCCGCCCCGCTCAACAACCGCTCCGCAGCCTCTTGATCCACAGGCTATTCCACCCTATACCGCAACAATCCGGAATCACCTTGGGGGTTCCGGATTGTTTGGCTGTTGCCAGACATCAAAACAAGGAATGACGTTTGAACCCTCCCGGCGGGCGCACCATGCGGACCCGATTACAGACCGGAAGCTCTGAGACGCGAAAAACACCGTGCGGGATATCCTGTGCGAAACCTTCGTGGACATAACCACGAGCATTTTAGGAGAGCATCAGATGAACCTGATTGCACAGATTGAAGCGGAACAAATCGCCGCTCTGGGGAAAGAAATCCCTGATTTCCGCGCGGGCGATACCATCCGCGTCGGTTTCAAAGTGACCGAAGGCACGCGCACCCGCGTGCAGAACTACGAAGGTGTGTGCATCGCGCGCAATAATGGCAAGGGCATTTCCGGGTCCTTTACCGTGCGTAAGATTTCCTTTGGCGAAGGCGTGGAGCGTGTTTTCCCGCTGCATTCGACCAATATCGACAGCATCACCGTTGTGCGCCGTGGCCGTGTCCGTCGCGCCAAGCTGTACTTCCTGCGCAGCCGTCGCGGTAAATCCGCACGTATCACCGAGAATTCCAACTACAAGCCGCTCGCGGCCAAAGACGCGTAAGGAGCTGTCCTGTGAAAGCCGATACACATCCCGAATACCACATGATCAACGTCAAGATGACCGACGGTACGATCTTGGAAATGAAATCGACATGGGGCAAGGAAGGCGATCAGCTGTCGCTTGATATCGACCCTTCCGTGCACCCAGCCTGGACCGGCGGCACATCCCGCCTCATGGATACCGGCGGGCGCGTGTCCAAGTTCAAGAACAAATACGCGGGCCTGGGCTTCTAAACACCCCGCCCTACGCAAGATTCGCTCAAGCCGTACCCTGCCGGGTGCGGCTTTTGCCGTTCTGAGGGACCCTGCCGTTGCGCAATCACGACAGCCGGGAAAAGAGTACGCGCAGATCGGACTGGCGCCGGATTTCCAGCTTTTCGAGGATGTTGCGGATCGTCCAGCGCACCGTGCTCAGGGCGCGGCCCCGCTGGGTGGCGATCTGAAGCGCAGTTGCGCCTGTTGCCAGCGCGCAGGCGATCTCCGCTTCGGTTGGCGTCAGCTCAAAGACCTCTGCGACACACTGCGGATCCAGCACGGGGGATGGCGAAAGACGGCGCAGGAACAGGGTCATATCGGGCCAGTCAAATCCCGTCGGCGACATGCAAGGGGCCACCGCCGGAACCACAGATAAGACGAGCATCTCCCGCCCGCTGCCGATCCGCAGCCGCAAGGGTGGGGATGGTGCCCCCTCCCGCACGCGCTGGTATCGCGCTTCCAGCTGTGCGGTCCGGGACGGCGTCCCCAATCGCACCCGGCCCCGCTGGATATCGATACCACAGGCGGCCCCCAGCAACGCCTCCGCGGGCGGCGTCACATGCACAACACGTCCTGTTTTATCCATGTGGATTGCCGCAGTTTGGGTCTGAAGCGCGGGCGGGTCGGATAATTGCGCCCTGAGATAGGTATGGCGCAGAGCAATAAGCGCCATCAGATGCCGGTGTATGTCCTGCCAGAGCGCGGTTTCCGGCTCGCCGTATCCGCCCAAACGGTCCGGGCGAAACGCCGAAGTGCAAATCACCAATGTCGGGGAAAGGGCCGTCATCATGCCCATGCCCTGTTGCGCGTCGTTTTCCTTGAGCCATTCGTTATAAATCGGTGAGCTCTGCCGCTCGGCGTCGGAAAAAAGCTGTGTCTGATGCCATATTTGATCCCGTGGCAGCGCAAGCCCGCGCGGCACACGCAGATCACCTGCGGCCCAGGTTTCGCGGTAAACTGTGTCGGCCTCAGGCGGTCCGCTGACAATCCCATCCACCGGAAGAACGATCTGGGTATCAAAGGCGAGAACATGCAGGAACGAGGAGTGGACATGCCGTTGCAGCCTGCTCAGCGCCGCCGACAGCGCCTGATCATCCAAGGCGCTCGCATAAAGCCCGCTGATATCCGAATGATAGCTCATGCTGGTTCCTTCCCGAAATGCGCCAAGGGCACCGATGCCCCCCTCAAAACTGATGGGGACAAAACCCATCGGATATCAGACCGTGAGCTGCGCGGTCTTGCGCAGGCAAAATTGGATTGCCACAAACGATAAAGGAAAAACCAATTATGACCAAAAAATTTCTTCCGGCACCCAGTGTAGCGGCGATTGCAGCCCTTCTGGCTCTGTCGCTGACGGGTGCGGCCCATGCCGACAGCTCCAACAAGGTCAAATTTCGCCAAACGGTCAGCATCAAGGTCGGTCAGGCCATGGTGTTCCACGGGCTGCGGGGCGACTGTGGCAAGCTCCCCAACCAGGCCCAGATGAAAAAATCCCTCTCGCGCTACAACGCGGAATTAAAAACTGGCCGGCTGCAATATGGCAAACCCGGCGTGCGCCGAAGTGGGCAGTGCAATGGCAATACCCCCGTGATGGAGACGCTTTTCGTGGCCACGACGCCGGGGCGCGAGAAGGTCAAAATCTATGGCGATACGGTGACTTTTATTGTCAAATGACCCGCTTGCAGGATGAGAAGGACCGTATCGCAAAAGCCTGCGCTGCGGTGCGATCCCCCGGAGGGTGACATCAGCCCAAAAGGCACCCGCAGCCCTACAGCGCAAACCGATCCGCCCCAAAAGGCGAAGGTGGCCTCAGTTTGTATAAAACGGGCTCTGATCGGCTGCTTCTTGCCTTTCCTTGATGACAATCCGCTCATATAGTCCCGCCAAAACGGCCCCCTGAAATGGCCGGGGTAAAGGATCGAGCACATGGCGCATATCATCGTCGTCGGGAATGAAAAAGGCGGCGCTGGGAAGTCAACTGTGTCCATGCATGTGGCAACTGCGCTTGCACGTATGGGCCATAAGGTCAGCGCGCTGGATCTGGACCTGCGGCAACGTACTTTTGGGCGCTACAGCGAAAACAGGACGTCTTTTCTGCTCAAAGAAGGGCTCACCCTGCCAAGCCCCTATACGCATGATCTGCCGGATGTGACCCAGGACGCACAGATGCAGGGCGAAAACGTCCATGACCACCGCCTGTCCGCTGCCGTGGCCTCGCTCGAGCCGGACAATGACTTTATTCTTATTGACTGTCCGGGCTCGCATACGCGGTTGAGCCAGGTCGCACATTCCCTCGCGGACACTTTGATCACACCCCTGAACGATAGTTTTGTGGATTTTGATCTGCTGGCGCATACAGATTCCAGCGGCGATAAAATCCTGGGGCCGTCGGTCTATTCCGAAATGGTGTGGAATGCGCGGCAATTGCGTGCGCAGGCGGGGCTTGCTCCCATCGACTGGATCGTGGTGCGCAATCGCATGGGCGCGCAACGTATGGTCAACAAGGAAAAGATGGAGCGTGCCATCAAGAACCTCTCCAAACGCATCGGATTCCGCATCGCGCCGGGATTTTCGGAACGGGTCGTATTTCGCGAATTATTCCCGCGCGGTCTGACGCTGCTTGATCTCAAGGACATCGGCGTCAAGCAGCTCAACATCTCCAATGTGGCCGCCCGCCAAGAGCTGCGCGACCTGATGAAGGCGTTGGATCTGCCGGGCGTTTCCGTTAACTTCTGAGCGCCCTAACTCACGGAAATTTCAGTTTTTTTCACAACGCGGATAGGTGCGCTCTTCTCACGCAGCTGTGAGACCTGTTGATCTTCCCAGTCTCCTATGGTGGCGCAGCTTTGCAAAAGGCAAAGTCATCATTCAGGAGCAAGAAATGCGATTTGTAACCAGAATTCTTTTGGCGCTGGCGGTTAGCGCCCTTGGGGCGAGCTTTGCGCTATCCGCGCAGGCGACGACGCTCAAGATCACCGTCACCAACAACCAGGCCGCCGGGGGCTTGTCGATCACACCGCTTTATACGGCCATTCATGACGGCAATTTTGACGCTTTCGATCTGGGGGGCACCGCCTCCGCCGGTCTCGAATTGATCGCTGAAACAGGCATGCAATCAGGTATTGCAGGCGAACGCCTTGCCATTGATGCGGATTCGCAAGGTTTGGTGCTGGCCTCGCCCTCCGGCCCGCCCCCGGTTCAGCCGGGTGAGGCCGTGTCGCGCAACATCACCGTGAACGCCGCAGAGGCGCTCTATTTCACATTCCTGTCCATGGTCTTGCCGTCCAACGATCATTTCATCGGGAATGACAATCCCTTTGCCTATCAACTCTTTGATGCAGCGTGCAATTTCACAGGGGCCAGAACGATCAACGTCACAGGTGCGGACATCTATGACGCCGGCACCGAAGCCAATGGGCTGACCGGCGCGGCCTTCATTCAAGGCGTGAACATTGCCGACAGCCCGACAGGCGAGGGCAGCATTCAACAGGGGCTGCCCCTCTCCTCTGATCTATTTGGGCCGGGTGTAGTGCTGGCGACCGGTGATACGCTGAGCGCCAGTCTGATCGATTTTACCTCTAATCCGGGAGCGTTCAACCTGCTGACGATCGAGATTTCAGAGGTGCCGCTGCCCGCAAGCGCGCCGCTGCTTCTCGGCGCTTTGGGCCTCATGGGCTGGGCAAAACGGCACCGCAAAACACTCAGCTGACACGGGATGCGAGAGGACCCCTCAGGGCCCTTTCGCAGCCTCACGATGAACACCCAAGGTCCGAACGCCTCGCAAACACATAGATCATCGCCGCAATGCTTGGGTGATGGCCTCGCTCCGGGACGCTTCGACAAATTGTCGGAAATCATCAGAGAAAATGTTCGACGCCAACCCCGGTAAGAAATAAGCACGTTGTCATGAATACAGCCCTCCTTGATCTTCTGGCCGGACTTGCCGTCATGGTCGCGCTTTTTGTCTTGTTCCGTTGGCTTCAAGCCCGCAAAAACCGCGATCAACCGCCAAGGGATGACTAGGGTCTCCCCTTGAACGGCGGGGTTGGCAACGCGGATGCACTGAATGCTCCGTTCGACAGAGTGTTTTCCCAGGACCTGCACGGAGCAATGCGTCCCCGGCTTTCTTGGGAATTTGGAGATGACGATCCAGACATCCGAGGTGCCGGAACGGCGCGCGAGGATTGGATTGGGGGCTGTCACGGCAATAGGACAGCAATGGTGGCATCTGCATCATGCCTTTGAGCAAACCGCACGTTGGATCAATGATCTTG
This sequence comes from Roseobacter fucihabitans, assembly GCF_014337925.2. NCBI lineage: Bacteria > Pseudomonadati > Pseudomonadota > Alphaproteobacteria > Rhodobacterales > Roseobacteraceae > Roseobacter > Roseobacter fucihabitans. The sequence goes on from NZ_CP143423.1 coordinate 3,646,767, forward strand.
AAAACCGTGACCGCCGCCACATCTGCAAGGTTCGGGAAGGGTGATGATCAGCATGTTCAAGACAATGGCACTAAACAACGCTTGGGCGAATGCCACGCTTTTTGAGGCAGTGAACCGATTGCCTCAGGGTGCTGCACAGAGCCCGGCACCCGGTTTCTTCCCCACGCTTGGCGCGACGCTGAACCATATCTATGAGGTGGATCTCTACTATGTGGATGCTCTTGAACAAACCGGGGCTGGGCGCGCGGTTTACCTCAGACAAGACGACAAGGACATGAAACGACTTGCGGCAAGGCAGGCGGTTCTGGATGCAGATCTGATCAGGTTTTGCAGCGCGTTGACACAAGACAGGTTGTACGAAACGCGTAAGACCGAGCGAGAAGACACCACAGCGGAGGAGACCGTTTGCGCCCTTTTGCTGCACTTATTTCAACACCAAATCCACCACCGCGGTCAGGCCCACGTCCAGTTGCACAGCCTTGGCATCGCCCCGCCGCAACTGGATGATTTCCACCTGCGCTTTGAACGCGCGCCATCAGCGCAGGCTTATTGGTCATGAGCAAATACGGCCCAAGCAAGAAAGAACTCCGGTTCCGTCTCGCCTTTTCAGTGGCCGGGTTGCTTTTGTTATGCGCAGCCTTGGCGTATCGGGGCATGCCACAGGGTGTCGCGATGTTTGAAACCATCGGCATTGCCGGTGCCTTCTTTGGCGGAACCCTGATCTGGACCCTCAAAAAACTGGTGCGCAAAGAATATTCGGACGCGTCTTAAGGCAGCATTGCGGCCCAGACCTCGACCTCCACCACGAACTCGGGCCGCGTGAACCCCGATACGATCACCAGCGTGGAGGTCGGCAAAACATCGACCTCGCCCAGAAATGTATCCCGCGCCGACATATATCCCGCCATATGGCTTCGATCCGTGACGAAGGCGCTGATGTGAAAGACCTCGCCCGCGCCCATACCGGCTTCATTCAGGATGGCCTTGATGTTGCCAAAGCAAATCTCAGCCTGCGCCGCACTCCCATCAGGCACGCTGCCATCCTGCGCCAATCCCAACTGCCCGCTTGTGCGCAGGATGCGCGCCCCTGGCGGTATCTCGATCCCATGCGAATAGCGCGCAAAGGGTGGCGCAATACCGTCCGGTGAAACTCTCTTCATTCTGCTCTCCTGTGGGTTGGTCGTTGCGTGTTTTCCCATGCGGGCCGGTTCTTTTTTGTCCCTCTGTCCGGCTGATCCAGGCCTCATCGCCCAAGCGTCCGATGAAACATTTGGCGACGCAAGGCACCTGCAAACGCGCATGCCGACCAGCCTTCGGTCTGATATCGAACCCGGAGCAGCCTGGCATCGGCACTGTTTTTTGAGCGATACCACGCATGTTCCAATAAACCAGCGCGCCCAGCACCCGAAAATCCACGCGGATCGGAAATTTGTTGCCTTGGCATAAAATTGTAGCGCCGCGATGGGGTTGACGCCCAAGGCCCCAGCAATGACACTCCTTACTCAGTTCCAGGCGGACATCATAAAAGCAGATTAACTGCATCACCTTGCCGAGGCAATTTTCGGCATATCGCACGGCCAGATCGTGCGACCACAGAGAGGAAGAATATGACATTTTTCACACGCACCGGCAAAGCCCTGCCCAAGGAGGTCGTGGACTCGGCTGCTAAGATCGGGACGGACCCCGTTAACCGCCGCGAGTTTCTGGCCACGGCAAGCGCCTTTGGGGCCACGGCGGCCACGGCCTATGCGATGATCGGCATGGCCCCGCCCGCGCGCGCTGCGGGCCATCAGATGGGCGGCACTGTTCGCATGCAGATGGAAGTGCGCGCTCTCAAGGATCCGCGGACCTATGACTGGAGCCAGATTGCGAATTACACCCGCGGCTGGCTGGAATACCTTGTGATCTGGGAGAATGACGGCAGCTTCACGCCCGCGCTTCTGGAAAGCTGGGAAATCAATGATACGGCCACTGAATACACCCTGAATGTGCGCAAGGGCGTCAAGTGGAACAACGGCGATGATTTCACCGCCGAAGATGTGGCGCGCAACATCACAGGATGGTGTGACAAGAGCCTTGAAGGTAATTCCATGGCCGGTCGCTTCGCCACGCTGATTGACGAGGAGACAGGGCAGGCCATCAAGGGGGCGATCGAAGTTGTCGACACGCATACGGTCAAGCTGACTCTGCCACGCCCTGACATCACCCTGATCCCCGGCATGGCGGATTACCCGGCCGCCATCACTCCGGCCGATTTCAACGCCGACGACATGACCGGCAACCCGGTTGGCACCGGTCCCTATCTGCCGGAATTGCTCGAGGTCGGCGTCAAAGGTGTCTTGGTCAAGAACCCCGATCACACATGGTGGGGCACGGATGTCTATGGCGGCCCCTACATTGATCGGCTGGAATATATCGACTACGGGACGGATCCATCCGCTTTTGTGGCGGCTGCCGAAGCCGAAGAGATCGATACGCTTTATTCGATCGAAGGCGACTTCATCGACATTTTTGCGACGCTGGATGGCTGGGTCGAAGCCTCCATCCCGACAGCGGCGACCATTGTGATCCGTCCGAACCAATTGGCCGAGGTCGATGGCGTAAAGCCCTATGCAGACAAGCGCGTACGCCAGGCGATTTCCATGGCTGTGGACAATGCAATCCTGTTGGAACTTGGCTATAACGGGCGCGGGATCGAAGCGGAAAACCACCATGTCGGTCCAATGCATCCCGATTATGCAGAATTGCCACCGCGCAAAGTTGATCCGGCGGCGGCCAAGGCCTTGATGGACGAAGCCGGATTTGGCGATTTCGAGCATGAGCTGTTTTCTATCGACGACGCCTGGCGCAAGGACACAACCGACGCCGTGGCCGCACAGCTGCGCGATGCAGGTATCAACGTGAAACGTACGATCCTGCCCGGCTCCACCTTCTGGAACGACTGGACGAAATACCCCTTCTCCTCCACCAACTGGAATGCGCGCCCGCTTGGTGTGCAGATCTGGGCTCTGGCCTATCGTTCCGGTGAAGCCTGGAACGAGTTTGGCTGGTCCAACCCGGAGTTCGATGCGAAACTCGAAGTCGCGCTGGCCACTGCGGATGTTGAAGCGCGCCGGGGTATGATGAAGGAAATGGAAGCGATCATCCAGGATGAGGGCGTCACGATCCAGCCCTACTGGCGCTCGCTTTATAACTTCTCCAGAGAAGGTCTGATCGGTGCCGAGCATCACATCGGGTTTGAATACCATCCCGCCCGGATGGCCTGGACCTGATCCATATCACTTTAGGGGGTCGCGTTCTTTGCGGCCCCTTTTTAACTCGAGGGGCTGAAACTCCTCTGATTCCAATACAGGCGTTAATGTCATGTGGCGTGCATGGCGCGTTGCAAAAATGCGCCCTGCATTGAGGCGTTTGGGTTGCACAAAGCAGCAAGTTTCGCGGATAGCCACCCTTGTCCAATCGCCGCGCCCTTTACCCTGACGCGACCTCCAGAAAGCGATTGGAGGCAATGATCCGCAGCAGGTCGTTCAAGGAGGCCGAAACGCTGCGGTTGGAGGTATTGACCTGCGCCAGCGCCTTTTCGTAGAGCGGCGTGCGGGTTTTCAGCAGCAGGTTTAACTGCTCCATTGCCGCCGGATTGCCCTGCATCGGGCGTAAATCGCCCTGCGCCCGCACACGCTGCATATGCTCTGCCGGGGAGGTGCGCAGCCAAACCGTGTGAAACCGTTCCAAGACCTGGGCGTAGGTGGTCTCCTCTGCGACCAACCCACCGGCAACCGCCAAGAGCATCCGGTCATTCTGTGTTACGATCCGCGATATCGCTTCTGCTTCGAGTGCGCGATACCCGTCCTGCCCATAAAACGCCATAACTTCGGAAAGCGGCATTCCGGTATGCTGTTCGATTTCGGTGTTTAGCTCAAAAAACGGCAGGTCCAAAGCTTCGCCCGCAAGCCGGCCCAGGGTGGATTTCCCGGCACCGCGCAGGCCAATAAGGCAAATGCGCCCAGCGCGCAATGCGGCGGGGTTCTGTGGGGCCAACAGGCTGCGCACTTGTTGCTGCACATCATCCGGGGCATGACGATAAAGCGTGGCAACCCGCTGGGCTTCACGATCCACGGGCGCGTTTTGGGACAGCAGATGTTCGATTTTGACATCCAGTGCGGTCGCGATGCGTTGCAGAAGGCTGATCGACACATTGCCCTCTCCGGCTTCAAGCTGCGCCAGATATCGAGGCGATACGCCCGATTTTTCCGACAAAACACGCCGCGGGAGGCCCTGGGCCTTGCGGGTTTCACGCACGCGTCCAGCCAGATGCGCAATCAGCAACGCGGCCGGATCAGGTGGGGTTGAATCGTTGGGCATGAGCACGCCTTTGAGCCGGAACTATCTATATCGAGGTAGCCAGAAGCCTACCTATATCAAGTATTTAATAGTACCGTGTCGCAGCCAGGCCGCGTTTTCCACACCCGCCCGTCAATAGGTTTCAACATGAAATCGGCCGTCCTCACGCATGCGGTCTCGCAGGGTTGACCACTCAAGTCCCGCGCTGTTGGCGATGTCACGGAACGCCTCCTCCACCCCTTGCTCCATCGCTTTGAGGCCGCACAGGTAGATATAGGTACGATCCGAAAGGAGCATGGCAGTGATGGCTGCGCTCTGGCTGCGCAGCTTGTCCTGAACATATTGCTTGGGCGCGCCCTGTTCCCGGCTGAAGGCAAATTCCTTGTGCATAAAGCTATCCGGCACCTTTTTGAGCGGTCCGAAATACGGCAAATCGCGCGGGCTACGCGCGCCAAATACCAGGGTGAGGCTGCCCTTCAGGCTCGGCATTTCGCGTTGCCTGCGCATTGTGAAGCCGCGAAACGGAGCTGACCCCGTCCCGGTACAGATCATCAGCAGGCTGGCATCCGGGTCCGACGGCAACAGGAAGGTAGATCCAAACGGGCCCGTCACCTGCACCTTGTCGCCCTTTGCCAGATCACAGATGTAATTCGAACACAGCCCCTTTGTCTCGCGTTTCACGGTCAGGGAAATGTTGTTGAACCCTGGTCGTTCCCCGTCACGCGGGCTGGACACGGAATAGAGGCGCGGCAAATGCGGTTGACCTGCATGATCCAAGCCCGGCGCGATGATTCCGACACTCTGCCCCTCCAGAACCGGAAACGGCAGGGCACCAAGATCAAGGATGATGTGGCGGACATCACCGTCACTCCCCGCTTCGGTCAGCCGGTAATTCCCCTGAACTGTTGCCGTGGCCGGATTCGCGAGATTGTAAAGATTGATCGTCGCCTTGGAGGCGGAGGCCGGGGCCTTTGCCTTGCCGCCTGCACCTTTATGCGCTTCAGCCAGGAGTGCTGCGACGGCATCATCATGCGCCTCCAGACCATCCTCGCCGGGTTCACCCTCAAGGGTGATATCCTCCTGCTCGGGAAGCTCTTCGAAGTCATATTGCTGCTCAAGCGAATATGGCGTCTCGACCACGCGCCATTCGTCGATGGATCCGGTCGGGCAGACCGGGATGCAGTCCATGCAGAAGGTGCATATATCAGCATCCACCACGACGTTATTGTCGTCATGCTGGATCGCGCCAATCGGGCAGGTCATCTCGCAGGTATAACAGCGGATGCATATTTCTGGATCGATGAGATGTTGTTTGACGGGTTTGTTCATGGGCTGGCGGCGGAGCGTTGCAAGACCACACCAGGCAGAAAGGCAAGCTCATAGAGTTCACGGCAGATACCTTTGCAATCGGTGCATCCGAGGCAATTTTGTTTGGGCGTTACGGGCGTCTTTTGGGTCGAGGTTTGCATGGGTCCGGTCTCCTATATTTTGCAAGGTCACTGGCAGTGACGCGCACCAAACTCACCGGTCCGCGGCAGGGTTGCGTTGATATGGATCAAGCCATGTGCAGTTTCACGTATTCATAATGGCCGGGTTTATTGTCGATCCCGACTTTCGGTGGCGCGATCCAGGAGGCGTATTGTCCGGGCTCGAAACAAGGGACCATCAGGGATTGAATGAAATCGCCATCCGCTTTGGTCGGCAGCCAGTCCGCGCGCCGGTTTTCCCAGTCCTCGGCGATGATGATATTACCGTCCGGGTCCACCGCCACGGTGGAGAACACCCCGATCTGACGGTGAAACCCTTCGTGCGGTAGTTTGAATTGGAAAGCGACGCCTGCCTTGGCGATGGCCTTGTTCCAGCGCCCAACACCGCCCGAGGCATCGCGCACATAATCATCCCGCAGCCGCATGTTGATGGCCGTAAGTGCCGGCACCTCTTCGGTCAGGATCACGCCCTCTTTGATCGAGGTCACCGCATATGTGTCGTTTTGCAGCTTGTGATCATCATCGATGCGCTGCTCCATGTAGCGCCCCTTGATGCCCGAATTGAACGCGTTTGCGGCGTTGGTGGAGACCTCCTGCCCGAACAAATCAAGGCTCAGCGTATAATGCAGGTTCAGTTTTTTCTGGATCGTGGGCAGGTCGATGACACCCAGGTCGCGGATTTTATGGATGTCATAGGGGTCGGTGATCCCATGCGTGTTCATCGCCTCCAGCGTGGCCTGGATCGTGCGCCCCACACCGGTTTCGCCCACGAACATGTGGTGCGCCTCTTCGGTCAGCATGAAACGACAGGTGCGGCTGAGCGGATCAAACCCGGATTGAGCAAGGCTTTCGAGCTGCATCTTGCCATCGCGGTCCGTGAAATAGGTGAACATGAAGAAGGACAACCAATCCGGTGTCTCCTCATTGAACGCCCCGAGCATGCGCGGTGCTTCCTCGGAACCGGAGGAGCGCACAAGGAGGTCATTGGCCTCTTCACGGCCATCCCGGCCAAAGTATTTTTGTAGCAGATAGACCATCGCCCAGAGGTGGCGACCCTCCTCCACGTTTACCTGAAACAGGTTGCGCATATCATAGAGCGACGGGGCGGTCAGGCCGAGAAACCTCTGTTGTTCAACAGAGCCAGGCTCGGTGTCGCCCTGAATGACAATCAAGCGCTTGAGCATATTGCGATATTCGCCCGGCACCTCCTGCCAGGCGGCCTCGCCCATGTGCTCGCCCATCGGGATTTTGCGATCCTCCACGGCAGGTGCAAGCAGAATGCCCCAGCGGTATTCCGGCATTTTGACGTAATCGAACTTGGCCCAACCCTTCGGGTCCACACTCACCGCCGTGCGCAGATAGACCATCGAATCCTGAAAATTCTGTGGGATCAGATCGTTCCACCAGTTAATATAACCGGGGTGCCACTTCTCCAAAGCCTTAAGGACCTTCTTGTCGGTGCTGAGACCAACGTTGTTAGGGATTTGGCTGTCGTAGCTTACGTTGATGAGATCGAGCATTCTGTTCTCCTGTCGGTTGGTGGCCTGAAAGCCCACCCTACGGTTTTACCTACGCCATCGGTCTGCGTCGTAAGGTGGGCTTTCAGGCCACCTTGGCTATACGCGCCCAGGGTCATACACGCCGCGCACGCCGGTTCCATAACGTTGCAAGGCACCTTCCGGACCCACCGCGTTTGGGCGTTGGAATATCCAGTTCTGCCAGGCGGTAAGGCGCCCGAATATCCGTGTCTCCATCGTCTCGGGACCCGCGAAGCGCAGGTTGGCCTCCATCCCGGTCAATGCATCGGGGGAGAAGCTCGCGCGTTCTTCCATAAAAAGCCGCACTTCATCTTCCCAGTCGATGTCGTCATATGCGTATGTCACCAAACCCAGCGCTTCGCAGGTCTCTGCGTCCAGCGGCTCGCCTTTGCGCTCCGCGAGCATATCAATCTGTTCTGGCGCACCCAGGAACCGCGTTTGCAAACGGCTCAGCGCATTCCCCATCGGATATTGTCCAAAATTTGCGTCCGTCAGAAAAACACTTGCAAGGGGTCGGGTGTCATCTTCAAAGGCGTCCAGCATCATGTAACTGCGATCCACAGCCCATAAAAGCTCCGCCAGCACACCCGCAAAACACGACCCATGCTCGACCAGAGCGACAAGGCTGCGCGATGTCATGTCAATCCGCTTGAGAACGCGCTTCCACAGGCAAAGCACCTCATTGGCCAGCCAGTGATCCTGATTGGCCAGTAACAACGCTTCATGCGCCATGACCTTATGTGGATTACCGCTCGTTTGGAATTCAATGATCCCCAAATCGCCCTCATTCGTTCGCAGATGGAGAATGGCATCATCCAGTTCCCGCGCGCATCGCAGCATCCATGCGTCCGCCCCCTGCGCCAGGAAGCTTTCCATATCCGGTTGCGGGTCATTCTCTGGCCCGTTGATCGTGATCACCGCCCGTCGCCCCGCGCGATCAAGGCGCACGGTCACGCAGGAATAGGTCACTGAGGTTAGCCCAAAGCGACGCTCCAACGGTGTCAGGCTTATGCCCTCTGACACATCAGGTTTGGTTGATTGCTGGGCTATGTCACGCGCACGCTGCGCAACACTCTCGTCGAATTTCGAATTCGCAATAACCTCATCCACAAGACCCCATTGCAAGGCGCGCTGGCCCTTCACACCCTCTTCGAGCGAACAGAAAACATCGGCAAGGTCCCGGCGCAGCTTGCGCTTATCCGTGATCCGCGTCAGACCACCGGTTCCCGGTAGAACGGCGAGTAACGCTACCTCGGGCAAGGCCACAGAGGACGTGCTGTCATCCGTCAACATGATGTGATTGCACGCAAGTGCCAATTCATATCCGCCCCCCGCGCAGGCCCCCCGGATCGCGCAGATGTAATTTTGGCCGCTGTCTGCCAACGCGGTCTCATAGGTATTGCGCGTCTCATTTGTGAACTTGCAAAAATTCACCTTATGCGAATGGGCAGCCCCCCCAAGCATACGGATATTGGCCCCAGCACAGAACAGTTTTTCCTTGGCTGAGCGCAAAACGACGACCTTGACCTCGGGATGCTCAAATCGCATGCGCTGTACGATGTCCGAAAGTTCGATATCCACCCCAAGGTCATAGGAGTTCAGCTTCAGATCATAGCCCTCAAACAGCCCACCTTTTTCATCGACATCCATGTAGAGGTTTGCAACCGGGCCATCATAATCGATCCGCCAATGCCTCATGTCATCTGCATCGACCTGAAAATCAATGACCTTATTCACGCGATATCCCCCACGGCCCGTCATAGTCCACGGTTAGGATGCGCTATATTACACCTAAAGGCACCCAAAAACGTATATCTAACATAAAAAATCGCAAATTCACAGCTTATAACGCACTATAATGCAAAAAATCCTTCATCGCGTGTAACATTTAGTCGCATCAGCACGTCGTTGACACCAAGACCCAGGACAGCCCCTCGTCCCTCACATCGGGCCAGATGGCCGCTGACCATGTCACATAAGCGCCGCGCAGCACGTGGTTTTCCCATCCGAAGTTTTAATCTGGCATTCGCCAATTGGATCAGCGCCTGTACCATGTCGCGCTCGCAACTGGGATCAGCCGTTTGCATCCAGACCGCCTCCAGAACCTCGTGGCATTCCCAAAAATACCCGGCGTCCAGATAGGCCAGACCCGTCGTAAAGGCCGATGTATGATGCAGATCAGCGGCAGGCATATCCGCCGTGACGCTCGCCTTAATCCCGTCAAACCGATCCTCAGCATGGCGCGCGGTAACCCCCGGCACATAGGCAAAGGGCGGCCAGATGATATTTGAGGGCGCATCAGGCCAGGGCAATTGTCGCTTGCTCCAACCTGATCAACCTGGCGCAGAACTCTGTGATCGCCTGCGCCGTGGCACCGCGATGCTCCAGATGCGGTGCATGGCCACACCCCTCCAGAACCAGCGTTTCCAGCGGGGAATAAATGCGTGCCTCGATTTCGTCGATCTGCGCCAGCGTGCCATAGGGGTCGCTGCGACCCTGAATGGCCAGGACCGGAATACGAAGGTGATCAATCGCATCCGCCACATTCCAGTTTCCAAACGCGGGCGATGTCCAGACGTCATGCCAGCCGTAAAACACATCATCAACGTGATCATGATACCGCGCCAGTTTCGCGCGCAAATCGCCCGACCGAAAATCATCCCCCGCTTGTCGAATGGCGGCAAGACCCGCCGGTTCCACAAAGAAATGCGGCGCGATCAGGATCAACCCGCGCACCCGCATGTCACTTACAGATCCCGCATAGATACAGGCAATGCTGGCGCCGTCCGAATGGCCCAACAAGATGACATCGCCCAGACCAGCCGCGTTCAATACCTTGCAAAGGACATCTTCGGCCTCGCGGGTCATGTAATCGGTCGCATAGGGTGCGTTACCGGCCTCGGAGGCGCCATATCCGCGGCGCGAATATACAAAGACGCCCAGGCCCGTTGCCTCGGATAACTGCTGCGGCACATCCCGCCAGAGCGCGACGCAGCCCAACCCCTCATGCAGCATCACAAGGGTCGGTGCCTTTCCAGGTGGTGGACCATAGCAGGCGACCTCCAACCCGACCCCATCCACGGTAATTTTCTGACCTGGCTGCGCATGCCACCGCATCACTCAACCCCTTCGCGCAATTTGAATCGCTGAATTTTACCCGTCGCGGTTTTGGGCAAATCCGAAACGGTCTCGATCCAGCGCGGGTATTTCCACTTCCCGATCCGGGCTTTGACATGCGCGATCAATGCCGCCTCCATATCCATCGGAGGGTCCCCTTCCAGCACGATATAGGCTTTGGGCTTTTCCAATCCCTGCGCATCACGCGCAGCCACCACCGCCGCCTCGAGCACGCAGGGGTGGCTGGCCAGCGCTTGTTCCACCTCAAAGGGCGAAACCCAGATGCCGGACACTTTGAACATGTCATCCGTGCGCCCGCAGTAGACATATCGCCCATCCGCCCGGCGTTCGTATTTATCCCCGGTGCGCGTCCAGACGCCTTCAAACGTCGCGCGGGATTTGTCGCGCTGGTTCCAATAACCCGATGCCGCTGATGCGCCGTTCACCAACATCTCGCCGATTTCATTGTCGCCAACCTCCTTGCCCGCCTCATTGACAAGACGCACACCATAGCCCGGCACCGGCGTCCCAGAGGTGCCATACTCAAAGTCATCCGCCCGGTTGCTCAGGAATATATGCAGCATTTCAGTCGAGCCGACACCGTCCAGAATGGGCACGCCGGTATGGGTCTGCCAGCGTTTACCCACATCCTTGGGCAACGCTTCCCCCGCAGAAATACACCCGCGCAATGGGGCAGCGGGCAAACCGCTCCGGTCCATCTCCGCCACCATCGCGGCAAAAAGCGTCGGGACACCGCAAAACACAGTTGGTTTTTCCAGATCGAGCGTTTCGATCATGGCGGCGGGCGTTGGCCGCCCCGCAAAAAGAACTGTGGTGGCCCCAACCGCCAGCGGAAATGTCATCGCATTCCCCAGCCCGTAGGCAAAAAAGAGTTTGGCAGCGGAAAAAACCGTGTCCTCCTCGGTCAGTCTCAACACATGCGCGCCGTAGGTATCAGCCGTGGCCTTCAGGCTGGAATGGACATGCTGGACGCCTTTGGGCTGCCCGGTGGAACCCGATGAATAGAGCCAGAAAGCGATTTGATCCGCGCTTGCGGGATGGGTTATTTGCGGCGGTGCCCCATCGATGAAAGCGTCATAGTTTGGCCAGGCGTTGTCGGGATTTTCCCCGATGATCACAACCTGGCGCAGATAGGGGTTATCATCCAGGGCAGGGGCCACGGCGGCATAGAGCGGCGCGGAGACGAAGAGGATACTGGCGCGGCTGTCCCTCAGGATCGCGTCATAGACCGGGGTCGCCAGCAGCGTGTTGATCGGAACCGGGATGACACCGCATTTCAGCGCACCAAAGAAAATTTGCGGCCACTCGATGGTGTCCAGCACCAGCATGGCGGCGCGTTCTTCCGCGCGCACATCGGCACGCAGGAGAGCACCGGCAATGGTATCCGCACCCGTCTTCAATTGCTGAAAGGTCAGGTGCCGTCCGGTTCCCGCCTCGCGGTAGGCGATCTTTTCGCCGCGCCCTTCGATCAGATGGCGATCAACGAAAAAACTCGCTGCATTTTCGGTAGTGCTGGTCACGACGCCCTCCCACAGAACTCCACAGGAATGTGACGCCAAAGTTGGCGCGCGGCAAGATGCCGCGTCCCGAACCGCTGTATCGTGAATGATTCCTCCCCCCCGTTTCGTGGATGGCGCGTTGCTAGGCTGGCAATAAAAACAAGGTGATGGCCGGGAACATGACCAGAATAATCACGCGAATGATATCCGAGCCGACGAAGAACATGACCGCCTTATAGGTCTCACTCATCGGCGTTTCACGGTCCATTGCGTTGATGATGAAGAGGTTCATGCCCACGGGCGGCGTGATCAATCCGACCTCCACCACAATCAGTACGAGGATGCCGAACCAGATCGCCACATGTTCCGGGGACATGCCGAAATCCATCGCCGAGATGACAGGGAAGAAGATCGGCACCGTCAGCAAGATCATTGAGAGACTGTCCATCAGGCAGCCAAAAATGAGGTAAAATACAAGGATGATCGACAGGACAAACCACGGGCTATAGCCTTGCGCGAGCACCCAATCGGCCATGTATTGCGGCACACCAGAGAGCGCGAGGAAGCTGTTGTAGAACCCTGCCCCGAGCACGATGAAGAAGATCATCGCCGTGGTGCGGGCGGTGCCGAACAGGCTGTCGCGGAACACGCTCCAATTGAGGCTCCCCGATAGGAGCGCCACCAGCCCGGTTCCGGCAGCGCCGATGGCGGAGCCTTCGGTCGGTGTGAACCACCCCAGATAGATGCCGCCAACCACGAGGCCAAAGATCATGAGGACGGGCCAAGTCTTGCCCAAAGCGGCCCAGCGTTCGGACATCGGTTGCGGAGGCCGGGTCCCGGCAGATTTCGGATAGAGGCGCACATAGATCGAGATCGTCAGCATGTAGCCCACCGCGGCGAGGATGCCCGGTATGAAGGCCGCCAGAAACAGTTTGGCGATGTTCTGTTCGGTCAGGATCGCATAGATCACCAGGATCACGGAGGGCGGGATCAGGATGCCCAAGGTGCCGCCCGCAGCCAGCGTCGCGGTGGAAAATCCACCCGAATACCCGTAGCGGCGCAGTTCCGGCAGAGCGACTTTGGACATGGTCGCGGCCGTTGCAAGCGATGATCCGCAAATCGCACCGAACCCCGCGCAGGCCCCCACGGAGGCCATGGCAACGCCACCCCGGCGATGACCGAGGAAGCTTTCCGCCGCCTTGAAAAGTGCGGTGGACATGCCCGAGAGGGTCGCAAATTGCCCCATCAGCAGGAACATCGGAATAATGGAGAGCGAATAGCTTGAGAATTGCGAATAGGTCTCTGATTTCAACTTGTTGAGCAGGACATTGGGATTGCCGCCCATCGCAAAATACCATCCCGCAAAGCCACAGAGCAGCATCGAAAGCCCGATCGGCGCGCGCATGAACACCATGATCAACAGGACCGGGAAGGACCAGAAACCAAGTTCGAGGTTGCTCACATCCAGACCCTCATGCCGTCGGTAACAGGGCGCGCCCCGAGAGGCTTTCACCCACCCGCATCACCGCGCAGTAAAGCGCAACGATGCAGATCACCACAGAGGCTACGAAGCTGGCGGAATAAGACCACCACACCGGGAATTGCAGGAAAAATGTCGTCTCGCCATTGCCGATATAACGCTGCATCCCCTCATAGAGACGCCAGCTGATCAGGATCAACGCAGCGGTCAGCACGACCTCCCAAAAGGCGACGATACCGCGGTTCAGGCGTGCGGGCAGCCTGGAGGTGAAGATATCCACCGTGGCGTGGGCGCCATATAGTTGGCAGATCGGAAAGAACGAGAAGATCGCAAAAGCCACACCCGCTTCGAGCAGCTCATAGCTGCCCTGAACCTCGCCGATCCCCAGATCCAGCAGCCATTGTGACGGGCCCGCGATCCACTGCGCGGCAAGATCCGAATGCAGCAGCTTGTTCAGCGACCGCCCGATGATGGACAGGGTCATGAGCAGAATAAGAGCCACCAGCACCAGACCGCCCATGATCGCCGTGGCCTGGGCCAGAGTTCTTATCGCGCGGTGGATCATGAGCGTTCCGTTTCAGATGTGAAAAAGCCCGAGGCAAGTAGAGGCTTGCAACGGGCTTTTCCGGTTTCGATCAAATTACTCGGTGTATTTTTCGATCAGCATACGGGCCTCATCGATCAGCGCCTGACCATCAATGCCCTTTTCATCCATTTCAGCCACCCATTCCGCATAGATCGGCTCAGCAACGGCTTTCCATTCGGCGGTTTCTTCGGCGTTCAACGTCACGATGTTGTTGCCACGATCCGCCGCGGCCTGCCGCGCAGGACCGTCACTATCGGCTTGCGTACCCCCCGCAAAGACCGAGAATTCAACGCCGGAATTATCGTCGATCACCTTTTTCAGATCATCGGGCAGGCTCTCATAACGGTCCTTGTTCATCGCCAGAACAAAGGTCAGCACATAAAGCGCGTTACCGGTGAATTCGGTGTGGTTCTCGACCAATTCGGGGATTTTCAATGCGGCGGTGACCTCCCATGGGATCGTCGTGCCATCAATCACCCCTTTGGATAGCCCCTCAGGCACCGCCGGAACCGGCATGCCGACGGGCGTCGCCCCCACTTTTTCCAACAAAGCGTTGGCCAGACGCGAGCCGCCACGGATTTTCAGCCCCTCCATGTCGGAGGGTTTGCGGATTTCCTTATTGGCGTGGATCAGACCGGGACCATGCACCCATGTCCCCAGAATATGAACGTCCTTGAATTCGGTGTCTTTCATGTGGGTTTCGAACATTTCCCAATAGGCGCGTGAGACCGCACGGGCATTCGTCATCATGAAGGGCAGTTCGAACACTTCGGTCGACGGATAGCGACCCGGTGTATAGCCGACGACAGTCCAGACGATATCCGCAATGCCATCAATGGCCTGATCCATCAGCTCCGGGGGCTTGCCGCCAAGCTGCATCGAGGGGTAACGCTCGACTTTGATACGCCCGCCGCTGTCCTCCTCAACGCTGTCGGCCCAGACATCCAGCACCAGCTTTGGCACATTCGCCTGCGGTGGCAGGAACTGGTGCAGGCGCAATGTGACCTCTTGGGCCATGGCGGGGGCTGCACCAAATCCGAACGCAAGCGCTGCACCCGCAGCCATGCCCAGAAATGATTTCCGTGAAATACTCATAGTAATTCTCCCATTGATCCCGGTCAGGCCTGTTCGATCTATGGCCGATGACTCGTCTTCCCTGACAAATTGCTATTGCAGATGCAGCGCGATGTCACCCGTGTTTGTCACCATCACGAAAGGTCTTGATCGCATGAGGCCCCTGGATCGGGAAAAGATACGCGCGCCGGGGCCCGCCAGCAATCACGTTAGCAATCAAAGAATGGATGGTGGCGTTACCTGGACTTGAACCAGGGACCTAACGATTATGAGTCGTTCGCTCTAACCAACTGAGCTATAACGCCATCGGAGCGTGGGTTAAGCCAGCCCCGCTGTGCCGTCAAGCCAGAAAGCGCGAATTACCCCCGCACCGCGTCAATCATCCGCTGCACATTGTCGGGATCCGCATCCGGCGTGATGCCATGACCCAGATTGAAAATATGCGGCCCCTTGGAAAAGGCCTTTACGATGGCGCGCGTTTCATCCACCAGCGCCTGCCCGCCCGTAACCATATGGCTGCTGGCCAGGTTGCCTTGCACGCAGCCGTCCACTTGCACATTTGCCGCCGCCCAATCGGCGCTGACCGAATTGTCCAATGCGACACAATCCACGCCCGTGGCCGATGCGAACCCGATGTAATTGTCGCCCGCTTCCCGTGGGAAACCGATGATCGGGATGTGCGGATAACGCACTTTCAACGCAGCCGTGATTTCACGCGCCGGTTCCAGCGCGTATTTCTGGAACGCATCGCCCTTGAGCGACCCTGCCCAGCTGTCGAAAATCTTGATAACCTCGGCGCCCGCATCAATCTGCGCGGCAAGGTATTCAATCGTTCCGGCGGTGATCCGCGCCAGCAACGCCTCAAAGAGCGCATTATTCTCTTCGCGCAGTGCATGGGCCGGGCCCTGATCCGGCGTGCCACGCCCGGCGATCATATAGGTGGCCACGGTCCAGGGCGCACCAGCGAAACCAATCAATGTGGTCTCGGAGGGCAATTCACGGCGCAAAATGCGCACGGTTTCATAAATCGGGTTCAGTGTCTCATGAATGTCCGCGACGGGTCCCAGCTTGTCGAAATCCGCTTGGCTTTGGATCGTCGACAACCGCGGCCCCTCGCCCGTGACAAACCACAGATCCGCCCCAAGCGCCTGCGGGAGCAGCAAGATATCTGCAAACAGAATCGCCGCGTCAAACCCATAGCGCCGGATCGGTTGCAATGTGACCTCGGCCGCAAGTTCAGGATTGTAACACAGTGACAGGAAATCCCCGGCCTGCGCACGGGTCGCTTTATATTCGGGCAAATAGCGCCCCGCCTGGCGCATCATCCAGATCGGTGGGGTATCAAGGGTCTCGCCCGCAAGGGCGCGCAGGATTGTTTTTGTCGGGGCCATGTCTGTCCTCATTTTCACGTTTGCCTTTGGTCGGGCGCGGGGCAGCGGTTGTCAAGACACTGACGGGTTGTCAGCATAAATTGACGCGCATAAAGATAGGCCATGACAGTAAAACTCCCCACCCCCGACTCGCCGCTGAACATCGGCACCCGTGGCTCGCCTTTGGCGCTCGCACAGGCTTATGAAACCCGTACACGGCTCTCGCAGGCCTTTGATATTGCAGAGGATTGTTTCTCGATCGTGATCATCAAGGTCACCGGGGACGCCATTCAGGACCGCCCGCTCAAAGAGATCGGCGGCAAGGGGCTTTTCACCCGCGAGATCGAAGAAGACCTGCTGTCAGGAAAAATTGACATCGCCGTGCATTCCATGAAGGACATGCCGACGCTACAACCGGAGGGGTTGATCCTGGACACCTACCTGCCGCGTGAGGACGTGCGGGATGCCTTTGTGTCTCCACACCTCAAGAGCATCGAGGCTCTGGCACAGGGCGCAGTGGTCGGCACCTCCAGCCTGCGGCGCAAAGCGCAATTGCTGAACCGCCGCCCCGACCTGCAAGTGGTTGAATTTCGTGGCAATGTTCAGACCCGCTTGAAAAAGCTGAGCGCAGGGGTTGCCGAGTGTACATTCCTTGCCGCCGCAGGATTGAACCGGCTGGGCATGGACAACGTCCCTGCGACCCCGATTGACCCCGGCGAAATGCTGCCTGCCGTGGCGCAGGGCGCGATTGGTATTGAGCGTCGGATGGATGATGACAACACCGCCGAAATGCTCATGGCGATCCATCATGTGGAAACCGGCCAGCGGCTGGCGGCGGAGCGCAACTTCCTGCTCACGCTGGATGGGTCCTGTGAAACGCCGATTGCGGGGCTGGCACAGCTTGAAAATGGGACCCTGACGCTGCGCGGCGAAGTTCTGCGTCCGGATGGGTCGCAAGCGATCAGCGGTGTGCGGCAGGGGCCGATCGCGCAGGGGGCCGTGATGGGCAAAGACCTCGCGGAGGAATTACTGTCCCGCGCCGGATCCGGGTTCTTTGACTGGCACAGCGCGTAAAAATCCGCGCGCCGTGTCATAGGATCGCGCGCTTAGACCCATTTCGCCAGCGGTGGCAGGCTCATCAACACGGCGTTGGCGTCATGCCCCGTTTCAAGGCCAAATTTTGTCCCGCGATCATAGACCAGGTTATATTCCGCATAGAGACCGCGGTGCACGAGCTGCGCGTCTTTATCCGCCTCTGACCAGTCCTGTGTGCGCCGTTTGCGTACCAACGGCACATAGGCGGGCAAAAACGCCCGACCAATATCCTGCGTCAGCTTGAAATCCGTATTCCAATCCCCGGTGCAATGATCATCCATGAAAATGCCACCCACACCGCGCGCGCGGTTGCGGTGCGGGATGTAGAAATACTCATCCGCCCACTCCTTGAGACGCGGGTAGAAATCCGCGCCATGCGGGTCGAGATGTTGTTTCTGGGTCGCATGGAAATGCGCCGTGTCTTCGCCGTATTCGATGCAGGGGTTCAAATCCGACCCGCCCCCGAACCACCAGGCATGCGGTGTCCAGAACATGCGGGTGTTCATGTGGACCGCAGGCGCATGCGGGTTTTGCATATGCGCCACAAGGCTGATGCCGGACGCCCAGAAGCGCGGATCATCCTTCATGCCTGGGATGCCCTTGCGCGCGGCCATCGCCATTTGCGCCCGTTCCCCGAGCGTGCCGTAAACGGTGGAAATATTGACACCGACCTTTTCGAAAACGCGCCCCCCCCGCATCACGCTCATCAAGCCGCCGCCGGCATCCGAGCCATCATCGCTGCTGCGCTGGGTCTCGGAGACGTCAAACGTTCCGGGTGCGGCAGCCGACAGCGGGCCACTGGCGTGATCCTGCTCCAGCGCTTCAAAGGCTGCGACGATATCATCGCGCAGAGTACGGAACCACGCAGAAGCCGCGGTTTTTTCGGTATCAAAATCTTCGGTCATGCATCTTCCAGTGTGTCACGTTGTCCTGACACAATGTCTAGACCACAAACCGATGGGACGGAAAGACCGAAAAAATCAATGCGGTTTCGCAAACACCATAATCACCTGAGGCTCTCAGACACCACAGGTTTCAACGGATCAGACACTCGTTTCCGTTTCAGATCATCCGAAAATGGCCCTAATGCGCCGGGGCCGCCACCGCATCCAGCAGGCTGCGACCCCCATCCACCGTGATGATTTCACCGGTCATGAAGCCGGAACTGTCTGCTGCCAGAAACTGAACGGCATCGGCAATTTCGCTGGGTCCGGCGATGCGCCCAAGGGGGGTATGGCTTCGGATGTCTTCGCGCCAGTCGCCATTGTCCGCGACGGAAGACTGCAATGACGCGCTCATCACCGAGCCAAACGCCACGGCGTTGACGCGAATACGTTCCGGGGCGAGCGCAAGGGCCATGGAGCGCGTCATCTGATCCAGCGCAGCCGCCGCAATGGAGTAGCCCATAAGTTCCGGGCGGGTCTGACGCGCCGCAATGGAGCTTAGGTTGATGATCGATCCCAGCGGACCTTCCGGTTGATCAACTCCCTGTTTCATCATCCGCTTGGCCACCTGCTGCGTCAGATGCAGCGACGTCATCAGGTTCTGCTCCAACAACACCGCGACCGACGTATCCTCCACATTCAGCGCATCCGTCGGCATGACCTGACGGGAGGCATTCACCAGAATATCAACCCGCTCGAAGGCGTCGATTGTCGCGGAGACCAGATTGGCGATCGTCAGACGTTGCCTCAGATCACCCGCGAAATAGCGTAGGCTGCTGTCATCTGATTGATCGCCCCATTCCTCGGAGAGCTTCCTTTCGTCCATGTCCGCGCACATGACATTGGCGCCACGATCCGCAAACTGGCGCGCAATCGCAAGGCCGATGCCGTTCGCCGCACCGGTGATGATCGCAGTCTTGCCGCTTATTGAAAAAGACATTGCATTCCCCTTGTCGCCCAAGCCTACCTTAGACCAGCGGACGCCCTTTTGCGAAGCGGTCTGCTCGCATGCAGCAGTTTGAAGCGGCGATCCGTGCCGATCTCCTCAACCCTTGCGAAAAGCGTGGCCAATGTCGCCTCATAAGGCAGATGCCGGTTGGCCACCATCCACAGATGCCCCTGCGCATGCAGCATTTGCGACGCTGCCTGCATGAACGCCTGCCCCAGACCGGGATCAGCGGCGCGGGATGTATGGAAGGGCGGGTTCATGACCACCGCATCCATTTTCTCCGCGGGCCGCCAATTGGTTGCATCTGCCCAATGAAACTGCGCGCGCGGGTCCGTGACATTGCGCCGCGCACATTCCAGCGCCATATGACCCGCTTCGACAAGATGAACCTCTTCGATCTGCGCGCGCGTCAGCACATGGGCCGATAAAAACCCCCAGCCTGCACCCAGATCCGCGACTTTTTTGCCCAGCTTCTCGGGTAATACCTGCGCCAGCAGGTCAGAGGCCGGATCGACCGCATCCGCCGAAAACACGCCAGGTGCCGTCCAGAACCCACCTGGCGTCAGCGCAGGCCCGGCGTCCCAATCCGAAAAATCCACCGGGTCCGCCCGCTCGATCCAGAACAATTTTCCATGCGCCTTGGAAATCGGGCCGACAACCGCACAGCGTTTGCGCATTTCGCGCAGGATACTGTCCACGCCCTCAGTTTTCATACCGTCGATCACGACCGGCCCGTCCACGGATTTCAGCGCATTTGCGATCAAAGCGCGCGCTTCCCCCTTGGCACGGGGCAGCGCAATGATGGCCGCGGCGTATCGCTCCTGCACAGCCACGGCGCAGGCATACCCCCGCGCAACCCAGGCGTCATGATCCGGCTTGAAGCCTTGGATGATCTGCGCACGTTCTTTCGGCACACCGGACAGCGCCGCGTTCACAGCGGGTTGAAAAACAGCGATCCGCCCTGTGTCCGGCCACACCAAACCGCCCCCATCAAGGGCCAACGACAATCGGGAATCGATCACGCGCTTATTCTTCTTTTTCCATGGTGCATTGCAGCGGGTGCTGATGACGGCGCGCAAAATCCATCACCTGCGCCACTTTCGTCTCGGCGATTTCATGGCTGAACACGCCTACGACGGCCACGCCTTTTTTGTGAACGGTCAGCATGATTTCAAAGGCCTGTGCGTGGTTGAGGCCGAAGAACCGTTCCAGCACATGCACCACGAACTCCATCGGCGTGAAGTCGTCATTGAGCAGCAAGACCTTGTAAAGCGGGGGCCGCTTGGTCTTGGGCTTGGTCGCCGTCAAAAGCGAGGAGTCACCCTCGTCATCGGATTGATCTGACATGATGATCGCGTCGCGGTGCATTTCTGCTCCTGATCTGCTTTTCGGTCGTGGTGAGTCGTTCAGCGCTCTATATAACGTGATTGGAAATTTAGAAAAGGGGGAGCCCCCAATGGCCCGCAAGCTGAGCGCGATCGGTTTTGATGCTGATGACACTCTATGGCACAATGAACGGCTCTTCCAGATGACACAGTCCTATTTTGCCGAACTTCTGGCGGATTATACGGATCGGGAAACCTTGATGGAACGTTTGCTGGCGGCTGAGCGGCGCAATCTTGGCCACTACGGCTTCGGGGTCAAGGGCTTCACCCTGTCGATGATCGAAACCGCAATTGAAGTGACGCAAGGCAAGGTCGCCGCATCGGTGATCGAGCGCTTGCTGGAGGCAGGGCGCGACATGTTGCGCCATCCGGTCGAGCTTTTGCCCCATGCACGCGATGCAGTGCAGTTTGCTCGCCAGGAACATGTCATCATCCTGATTACCAAGGGTGATTTACTGGACCAAGAACGCAAATTGGCACAGTCCGGGCTTGGCGATCTGTTTCATGGTATCGAAATCGTGTCGGATAAGACACCGCAGCAGTATTCAGAGATATTCGCGCATCACGCGACGGGTGTCGCACAGGGCCTGATGATCGGGAATTCGCTGCGATCCGATGTATTCCCGATGATCGAGGCGGGTGGCAGAGGTGTATTTGTCCCCCACGGTCATGAGTGGGCTTTGGAGCATGCAGCACCGCCGACAGATCATCCGCGCTACCACGCGCTGGCCGATTTGAGCGGATTTGCAACACTTATCAGAAAAATCGAACACGGTTGAGAGCGTCATAGGCGGCTGTGAGGTGCCATATTCCTGCCGTAATCGCCCATGCGGTTGGCAGGTCACGAAATGCCCCAACATATGGTTTTCGCTTCATGGAACGTTAACGCAAATGCCTTAAATCAAAGGCTTTATCGGAATCGAAAGCTGTGTTAGCCTCTCCACATAAAATAGTCAGCCGAACAATCGGCGACATGAGGCAGAAAAAAGGCAGGTTATCATGAAGGTTCGGCGCAAAATGCCGGTCCGTTACGGGCTATTTATATTTGCAGCTTTTTGGTTGTTGGTGATCGTTCCGTTGAGTGCGTCGGCAGCACCCTACGCGGCTTACGTGATGGATGCGAGGTCCGGCAAGGTTCTGCACTCGCGCAATGCTGACACGCGACTGCATCCTGCTTCCTTGACAAAGATGATGACGCTTTACATCGCTTTCCAGGCGATCGAACGTGGTGAAATCACGCTTGATACTAAGGTAAAGATATCGCGCCATGCCGCGTCCGAACCCCCCTCAAAGCTCGGTCTGAAATCCGGGCAACGCATTGCCTTTCGGTATTTGATCCGGGCATCTGCCGTGAAATCGGCAAATGACGCCGCAACCGCTATAGGCGAAGCGCTGGAGGGTTCAGAGGCCGCCTTTGCCCGGCGTATGACGCGCACGGCCAAAGCGTTGGGAATGTCTCGTACAACGTTCAAGAATGCCCATGGCCTCACAGAGTCGGGGCATTTATCTACCGCACGTGACATGTCGATCCTGGGCCGACATATGCTTTACGACTATCCGCAGTATTACAACCTGTTCTCGCGTCGTTCGACGGATGCTGGCGTGCGGAACGTGGCAAATACGAACCGCCGCCTGCTGGCCGCATATCGAGGCGCTGACGGCATCAAGACCGGATACACACGGGCGGCCGGTTTCAACCTCGTGGCCTCCGCAGAACGGGGAAATGAACGCATCATCGCCACGGTTTTTGGTGGTACCTCGACAAGTGCGCGCAATGCGCGGGTCGCTGAACTGCTCGACATGGGATTCAAGCGCGCACCGTCACGCGTCGCCCTGCAAAAGCCGCGCAAACCCGCCTATACGCCGGGGAGCGGTTCCGGAGAGATCGTCGTCGCAAACAGCCCGCCGCGTAAAAGTCTCCGCCCTCGCCTTCGGCCAGTTGCAGATGCCGGTACTGTGCTCGCCTCTCTGGAAACACAAGCCGCAGTGACGAACTCCGCCGCACTGGCGAGCACCAGCGGTGTCCTGTCGAGCGATATAACAAATGCGCTGATCGTTGCGCAGGAAACACCGGCACAATCCCCAGAGCCACCAGCCGTTGCAGTGCCAGCCAACGCAGCGAGCACCATACGTCCCGTGGTCCGACCGGCTGATCTTGTATCCTCCCCCGCATCCGAGACGCTTCCAGCGACCGAAGTCGTAACCCGGCTTTCGACGTCGGGCGGACATCAGTGGGGGGTGAATATTGGCCGGTTTCCCAGCCGCTACAAAGCCGAGCGTGCGCTTGTTACCACGGCATTGGCTGAAATGTCGACCTTGGATGGGTCCCTGCGAAAAGTTGTGAAAAAAACGTCTGGCTTTGACGCCAATTTCTTGGGGATGACCCGGGATAGTGCAGATCTGGCTTGCCGGCGTCTGGCAGCACGCAACATCGGGTGCCTGATGGTAGGCCCATCCTAAACCAGCGGTTAAGGCTTTGGATGATCGTCCCAGGTATCCGTGAGGATACGACGGCTGTCCCCTTCGGGATCATCATATTGACGCGACCTCAGAGTATACAGAAAACCGGCAAGCCCCAATCCGCCCAGGATCAAGGAAATCGGTATCAGATATGCCAGGACGTTCATCCCCGACCTCCGACGCGCAGCGCATTTAGGGACACGGTAATGGAAGAGGTCGACATTGCCAGCGCCGCGATCAGCGGCGTCGCCAAGCCGGCAACGGCCAATGGGACCGCAAGAACATTGTAAACAGTGGCGATACGGAAATTCTCCCTGATCCTCTTTGTCGCCTGACGCGCCACGATAATCGCTTCTGCAACCGGCGAGAGATCCTGCCCCAATAACACCATGTCAGACGCCGCGCGTGCCGCATCCAGCGCCTGCGCCGGGCTGATCGACACATGGGCCGTCGCCAGAGCAGCCGTATCATTCAACCCATCGCCCACCATCAAAACATGTCGCCCTTGCTTGCGCAAAGCCTCCACAAATTCGGCCTTCGCCTGCGGCAGCATCGCCGCATGCCACTCATCAATACCGATTTTATTGGCAAAATCGTTCACCGCTGGCATCCGATCACCAGAGAGCAGGACCACATCGAGGCCTAAATCCCTGAGCAACAAAACCGTCTGCATCGCGCCGGGGCGTTCATCGTCTTCGAATTTCAAAGCGACACAATGCCCATCACCCGCGTCCAGAACGGCACAGACCTGCGCATCATCCAGCGTTATCCCCAGCCAATCCGGGCGGCCCAGCCGCACCGTTCCTCCATCGAAAAGCGCCTCCATTCCGAATCCGGGTTTCTCGACAGGCGCTTGCAAAACAGCAGGTTGACACCCCTCTGACATAGCACGCTGAACGATTGCGCGCGACAGGGGGTGGGAGGATCCCTGCGCAAGCGCATGCGCGACACGTTGTTGGGATTGTGTCAGCGAGGCCCAGTTGCACAGGCGTGGCTTGCCCGTTGTCAAAGTGCCGGTTTTGTCGAAAACGACCGTGTCCACCTCAGCCAGGCGTTCGAGGGCCGTAGCATCCTTGATCAACAGCCCTTTGCCGAACAAGCGCCCCGAGGCCGCAGTCGTCACCGCCGGCACGGCAAGACCCAAGGCACAGGGGCAGGTGATGATCAAAACCGCCGCCGCAATATTCAGGGATATCCGCAAATCACCAGACCAGATCAACCACCCCAGAAACGCAAGCGCCGACAGGATATGCACACCGGGCGCGTAAAGTTTGGCGGCGCGATCCGCCAGCGCAGTATAGCGCGACCGCCCGCTTTCAGCGATTGCCACAAGGGCGGCCATGCGTTGCAGCGAGGTGTCCTGTCCGACAGCTGTTGCGCGCAGGGTCAGAGGTCCCGTCAAATTCACTTCACCCGCACTCATCACATCGCCGATATCGCGCAGTTCCGGGAGTGTTTCACCGGTCAGCATGGCGCGGTCCACCTCGGAGCGCCCCTTGATGACGACGCCATCCACCGGGGCACGCCCGCCGGGACGCACCAACACCAGATCGTCAACGCGCAATTGCGCAACCGACACTTCCAGCGGGCCCGCAGCATCAATGCGCCAGGCGCGCGGCACTTCAAGCGCTGTGAGTTCTTCGGCAGCCGAGCGCGCGGCAGACCGTGCACGCGCATCCAACCAACGCCCCGCCAGCAGAAAAAACGTCAATGTCAGCGCCGCATCGAAGTAAGCATGATGCCCGGACAGCCACGTTTCCCAAAGGGATGTCGCCAGAGCCAGTAAAATCGCCAGCGTGATCGGTACATCCATGTTCAATCGACCCGCGCGCAGGACGGCGTAGGCATTGCGGAAAAAAGGCTGCGCCGAAAACGCGATCGCGGGAATGGCAATCGCCGCGGAAATCCAGTGGAATAAATCGCGCGTGGCATCCGTTGCGCCAGACCAGACTGCGACCGACAACAGCATCACATTCATTGAGGCAAAACCGGCGACGGCGAGCCGCATCAGCAGGTCACGACCCGCCGTATGTGTCGCGGTATCGTTGATCGCTCCGGGGTCCAGTTCATGCGCCTCGAACCCTTCGGCTTCCAGCAGAGTGACCAATTCGCCCGCGTTGATCTCGGGCACGGCATCAATCAATGCGCGCTTTAGCGTCAGATTGACACGGGCGTTTTTGATACCGGGATAGGTGTTCAGCGTCTTTTCGACCTTGGCGATGCAGGCCTGGCAATGGATCGTCGGCAAGGAGAGCATCACCCGCGCATCTGACACAATCACCGGCGCGCCCTGAGCAGGCGTCGCAAGACACCCCGGACAGGCGACCGGTGAATTTGTGCTGAGCGTGCTCACTTGGCACCCTTGGGGACATGTAGGATGACGCGCTGCTGAAACACGGTGCCGTCCGCGGCCCGCGCCTTCATCCGTAGGTTCCAGTTGCCCGGTGCCAGTTGCGCAGGCGCGACATAGCGCGTCCCATCAAAAACGAACGCAGGCGTTTGATCGTCGCGCACATGGGTGGCGCGCCCCAATGTGGCCTCCAGCGACGCAACTTGCACGGGCTGGCCTTCGGCATCGGTAATGGAAAGATGGACGTCATCACCACGCGCCTGCGCCAGAACGGACCAGCCGAGCGCCGTCTGTTCTTCGCGGTTTTTGTCGAACTGCTGGCTTGCGACATAGGAGTTGCGCACCTCCAGCCCTGGGAAAGTACTGACCGCGCTATAGGCCAGAAAGAGGTTCACACTGATGATGACGGCAAAGGCGGCGCAAAAGATCATGAAGACATGTCTACCCGTCAAAACACGTGCTGTGGTGGTCATTGTCATTCTCCCTTGCCGCTGAAGCTGCTGTCATTATAGGCGCGATCACCGTTTGTGAGATCTTCGACCCAGAAACGCAGATCACTGCGCGCGGCCTCTGCGGGCTCCGATCCGGGCGGCGCGATCAGGTATACCCGTTGCAGAAACGATGTATCCGCCGGCACGTTCACAGACGCATAGGGGGTGCCTTCAAGCTGTATGCGCAATGCCGGATCGCCCTTGACGAACAAACGGAACAGGCGCTCTTCGCCATTTTTGTTACGCAAACGGATGTCATATGTGTTGCGGATCGACCCGTCCGATAGGGTCACAAAGGTCGGATTGCGCACAGCGGCCACCGTCATTTCGATCTCGGCCCGGATGAAAAGTGCAACAAGCAGCGCGACCCCGACCGACCCCCAAAGCGCGGTGTAAAGCATCGTGCGCGGCCTGAACACATGATGCCACGCGGATCGCGCGGCATGACCTTCGCGTTCCCGCGTTTCATCCGACAGCGCAATGTAATCAATCAATCCGCGTGGTTTGCCGATGCGTTCCATCACATCATCGCAGGCGTCGATGCACAGCGCGCAGGTGATGCATTCCATCTGCTGACCATCGCGAATGTCGATCCCGACCGGGCAGACGTTCACGCAGGCCATGCAGTCGATGCAATCCCCCATCGGCTCTGTTTTGGCCGCTTCGCTGTGTTTGCGCGGCTCGCCCCGCCATTCGCGATAGGCGACAGTGACGGTGTCTTCATCCATCATCGCCGCCTGAATACGCGGCCAGGGACAAGCATAGATACAGATTTGTTCCCGCATGAAGCCGCCGAACACAAAGGTCGTGGCCGTCAGAAACGCGATTGTGATATAGGCGACGGCACTGGCCTGTCCGGTAAAGATGTCGACAAACAAGGTCGGCGCATCCGCGAAATAGAACACCCAAGCCCCGCCCGTGGCGACCGCGATCAACAACCAGACCACCCATTTGGTCAGGCGCAGGCGCAATTTGCGCGCGTCCATCTTTTCCTGCCGGTGCAGGCGCAGGCGGGCGTTGCGATCCCCTTCGATCCAGCGTTCCACCAGGATGAACAAATCCGTCCAGACGGTTTGCGGGCAGGCGTAACCACACCAGACACGTCCCAGCGCGGAGGTGAACAGGAACAATCCCAGCCCCGCCATGATCAACAATCCGGCAACGAAATAGAACTCATGGCTCCAGATTTCGATCCAGAAGAAGTAAAAACGCCGGTTGGCCATATCCAGCAGCACCGCCTGATCCGGCAGGCTGGGTCCGCGGTCCCAGCGAATCCACGGCACAAGATAATAAATGCCAAGGGTGACCGCGAGGATCACCCATTTCAGGTTGCGAAACGATCCAGAGACGCGCCGAGGAAAGATCGGTTCACGCGCGGCATAAAGACTGGGAGGCGGGGTTTGGTCGGTCACGGTCGTCCTTACAGGTTGGGTCGGGCGATTTCGCTCTGCTTGCGAAACCACCCTACCACAAAAGGGGTTTGAGCGGGATTATTCCCCCCCGCCCAACTGGTGGACGTATATTGCCACCGCCCGTATTTCAGCCTCACTCAGGCGCTGAGTCCAAGGTGGCATAACGCCATAGCGGCTATAGGTCACAGTCTCCGTCAGGGCCTCGGTGTCACCGCCATAGAGCCAGATCGCATCCGTCAGGTTCGGCGCACCCTGCTCGCGGTCTCCCATGCCATTTTCACCGTGGCAGGCGGAACAGTTATCCGCAAAGATCTCTGCACCGGGGGCGACCAATCCGGCATCCGCCTGCGCACCCGAAAGGTCCATGACGTAATTGACCACCTGTGCGATTTCTTCTGGTTCGAGGATTTCACCGAAGGCGGGCATTTCGGAGTAACGTGCGTCGTCGTCTTCCTCATTGCGGATTCCATGCGCAATCGTCGCGTGAATCGCTTCGATGTCGCCCCCCCACAGCCAGTCATCATCCAGAAGGTTCGGATAGCCGACAAAACCTGCAGCACCCGAGCCGTGGCATTGTACGCACCAGGTCCGGAAAACCGCCGCACCGGCCGACACGGCATAGCCGTTCAACTCGGGATCAGCCGCAATATCGGTCAGTTCGACAGAGGCCAGCTGGGCGTTGATACCCGCGTTGGCCTCTTCGACGGCGGCGATTTCAACCGCTACCTCGCCGCGTGTCGAATACCCCAGCAGACCTGCCGTGGCGGAGGACACCAGCGGCCATGCGGGATAGGCGATAGTATAACCGATCCCCCAGACGATGCAGGCATAAAAGCACCAGAGCCACCAGCGCGGCATCGGGTTGTCGAATTCCTCGATGCCATCCCAGCTATGGCCTGTGGTATTGGGGTCGCCCTCTTGTTTCGGGGGTATCTTGCTCATTTTTTTGCCTCCTGATCTGGGGCGGGTCTATCGTCGTTTCTAAAAGGAATGTTGGCGGTATCCTGATGCAATTTGCGGCTGCCGGGGCGAAAGACCCAAGCCATCATGCCGACAAAGATGCAGAACAACAGCAGCAACATCCAGCTATCCGCGAATTCGCGTAGGAGTGTGTAGAGTTCCATATCTGCCTCCCTAGCGGCTTGCGTCTGGGGTGAAGGTCGAGAAATCAACCAGCGTGCCAAGCATTTGCAGATAAGCGATCAGGGCGTCAGCCTCCGAGATCCCCGGTGCGCCGTCAAAGTTGCGCACCTGTGCGCCCGGATAGCGTTCCAGCATGTCGTCATAATCACTGTCCGGGTCGGCCTGGGCGCGGAAATCGGCCTGTGAGGCTTCGATCATATCGTCCGTATAGGGCACGCCGACCATGGCATGGGTCTGGAGCAGATCCGCGATGTACTCGCCATCAATCAATTTGCGTTCCAGAAAGCCATATTTCGGCATGATCGATTCCGGCACGACCGACTGCGGGTCACGCAGATGATCAATGTGCCAATCATCCGAATACCGCCCACCGACACGTGCCAAATCCGGTCCGGTCCGTTTGGACCCCCATTGGAACGGGTGATCATACATGGATTCGGCCGCCAGTGAATAGTGACCGTAACGTTCGACCTCATCACGCATGGGTCGGATCATCTGGCTGTGACAGACATAGCAGCCCTCACGGATATAGATGTCGCGCCCGGTCAGTTCCAGCGGCGAGTAGGGGCGCATGCCCTCTACTTTCTCGATGGTATTTTCCAGATAGAAAAGCGGCACGATTTGCACGAGCCCGCCGATGGTGACCACCAGAAAGCTGAGGATCAGCAAGAGGCTGGCGTTGGTTTCGATGAACTTGTGTTTTGCGAGGATTGACATGCGTTCCCTCCTTATTCGGCTGGAACAACTGTACCGAGACCCGCCTTGGCAGGCGCAGCACGGACAGTCATCCAAAGGTTATAGCACATGATGACCGCCCCGGAGAGGAACATAACCCCGCCCAGACCGCGCACCACATACATCGGGAATTTCGCGCTCACGGTGTCGGCAAAGGAGTTCACGAGAAACCCATTGGCGTCCACTTCGCGCCACATCAGGCCTTCCATAATGCCCGTGACCCACATCGAGGCCGCATAGAGCACGATGCCGATGGTGGCGAGCCAGAAATGCCAGCTTACGAGGGACAGCGAGTAGAGACGTTCGCGTTTCCACAGGACCGGCACGAGGTAGTAGAGCGCGCCGAAAGTGATCAGCCCGTTCCAACCCAGAGCGCCGGAATGCACGTGACCGATGGTCCAGTCGGTGTAATGGGACAGCGAATTGACCGCGCGGATCGACATCATTGGGCCCTCGAAAGTGGACATGCCGTAGAAGGCGAGCGAGGTCACCATCATCCGCAGAACCGGATCAGTGCGCAGCTTGTCCCAGGCCCCTTGCAGGGTCATCAGGCCGTTGATCATACCGCCCCAGCTGGGCATCCACAGCACGATCGAGAATACCATGCCAAGGGTCGCCGCCCAATCGGGAAGGGCGGTGTAGTGCAAGTGGTGCGGACCCGCCCAGATATAGAGGAAGATCAGCGCCCAGAAGTGAATGATCGAGAGTTTATAGGAGAAGACAGGACGTTCGGCCTGTTTTGGCACGAAGTAATACATCATCCCTAGGAAGCCCGCCGTCAAAAAGAAGCCCACAGCGTTGTGACCATACCACCATTGCACCATGGCATCCTGTACGCCCGAAAAGACCTGCACGGATTTGGAGCCCCAGATCGAAACGGGGATAGAGATGTTATTGACCACATGCAGCATCGCAACCGTGACGATGAACGCCAGATAAAACCAGTTCGCCACATAGATATGCGGCTCCTTGCGCCTGACGATGGTGCCGAGAAAAACCGCCAGATAGGCCAGCCAGACAATGGTCAGCCAGATATCCACATACCATTCCGGTTCGGCGTATTCCTTGGACTGGGTCCCGCCGAGCACATATCCGGTCGCGGCCAGCACGATGAAGAGCTGATAGCCCCAGAACACGAACCACGCCAGATTACCGCCCCACAGCCGTGCCGCGGAGGTGCGTTGCACCACGAAAAAGGAAGTCGCGATCAACGCGTTGCCTCCAAAAGCAAAAATCACCGCAGAGGTGTGGAGGGGACGCAATCTGCCGAAGTTTGCATAGCCTTCCGCCCATCGGAAATTCAAATCTGGAAACGCCAGTTGAAAGGCGATAACCACCCCGACCAGAAACCCGACAACGCCCCAGAACGCCGTGGCGATCACGCCCGCGCGTATGACGCTGTCAAAGTATTCGTTGGTCGCGACTGGCTTGGCACGCTCATCCGTGGCGCGCAGGGTCGTCAGGAACAACCCCGCCGCGACGATCATAAAAATGACCATGTGAACCTGATAGGCAATGTCGCGCGCATAGCTCGCCGCGATCATCGCAAATAGCGTGGCAAGCGCCAAGACCACCAGCTTCAAGTAATTCAGTGTTCCGGTATTCATCGTTCCGGGTTCCCTTCCGCTTTGCCCCGCGCACGAGGCACAAGGATGTTCGTTATGGTCCCCGTGTCGCGCGTATCCGCATCAACAACTTTGATCTGCATCAAGTCTTGGTGGCTTTTTGCCTGATCCCGATCAACGCACGGCTTATTTTTACGGTTATGTTCGGTCAGATAGAATTCTCACAAGGAGATGGTCATGGCCTTCAAAACTATTTTCACGGCACTTTCCGATTTCGAAACAAGCAAATCAGCCCTGGAACAGGCCGCGCGCCTGTCTGAAGCCCATGATGGGCATCTGGAAGTCATGTGTTTGGGCGTGGATCGTTCCCACAGCAATTATTACGAGGTAGGCGCAAATGCCGCGATCCTGCAGGCCGCCATCGCGCAGGCCGATGAACAGGCTAAAAACCTGGAGACACAGGTCAAAGCCTGGTTGCAAAACGCCAACCTGCGCTGGAACGTAAGCACTGCCATTACGACGCTGGCAGATGCCGGGCGGCCCCTGTTTCGCGCCGCGCGTTTTGCGGATTTATGCGTGGCACCCCTCCCCTACCGACACAACAGCAGCCCGGAGGAAAGTCTGGTGCTGGAAACCGTAATGCTGGACGCAGGGTGCCCCACCGTGGTGGCTCCGGATGGTGATCCGGTCGGTGCGCCCGAGCGGATCGTTATTGCCTGGAACGAGAGTGCCGAGGCCTTGCAGGCTGTGCGCGCGGCCATCCCCCTGATGCAGGCCGCCAAGGAAATTCATATCGCGATTATCGACCCTCCTGAACATGCTGCGGATCGCTCCGACCCCGGCGGGCTGCTGGCGGTCATGCTCTCACGCCATGGCATCACCTGCGATATTCAGGTCATGTCACGTAGTGGCGCAAAGGTCAGCGAACGGATACGCCGTCATGTCACCGAAACCAATTCTCAGATGTTGGTGATGGGCGGTTACGGCCATTCGCGGTTCCGCCAAGCCGTTTTGGGTGGTGCGACGCGCGAAATGCTGGAGCATGCAACCGTGCCGGTTTTCATGGCGCATTGAGTTGGGCGCGGGCCGCTGTGCTATGGCCGGTATCTGCTTAGCTCAGCATACCGCCATCGCTGTCATCGCCCGCTTCCAACAGCAGCCTGTCCATATTCGGCACGGTCACATTGCGTTTTCCAGCAAGCGTGATGACGCCGTCACGTTTGAGCGCCGAAATCTGGCGGCTGACGGTTTCCAGCGTCAGGCCGAGATAGTCCGCCATCGCTTCCCGCGTCAGCGGTAAATTAAAGGTAAGCGCCTTTCCCGGTGCCTCATTGCCCAGAACGGCATCGCGTCTTGCGATGATCGACAGAAGGCTTGCAATTTTTTCACGTGCGGTCTTGCGCCCGAGCACCAACATCCATTCGCGCGCAGCATCCAATTCATCCAGCGTCATTTCCAGCAACCTATGCGCGATATGAGGCGTTGTGCTGATCATCTGCTCGAAAGGTTTGCGGCGAAAACAACACATCGTCAGATCAGAGGTAGCCGTTACGGTATAGGCAGCGGCACCCCGACCAGGACGCCCGACGAAATCGGAGGGCAGCAACAACCCGACCATCTGCGTGCGCCCGTCCTCCATCGTTTGCGTCAATGTCGCAACACCCGACACGACCGAGGCGACAAAATCCATATGATCGCCTGCCCACATCACGGTCTGACCGGCGGCGAAACTACGGTAGTATTTGATGTCTTCCAGCAGCGCCAGTTCGTCGCCGTCACATTTGGCGCAGACAGCCCGATGTCTGATCGGACAATCCGAACAACTCTTAAAATCAGGCGATACCATCTGTTGCACGTCTAATTCCCATTATTGATCTGTGTCAAAGAAGGCTGACACATGTCTACCTATATCACTATCATGCACATGACGTCCAAGCTAGCCAAGCTGGGGCTTTTTGACGCGATGGTTCCGCGTTATACAAGCTACCCAACAGCGCCCCAGTTCAACACCGGCAATGTCGGTGGAGACGTTCCGTCATGGGTGCGCTCAATCGCCCCCAACAGCACGATTTCCCTTTATTTACATGTGCCATTCTGTCGAAAACTATGCTGGTTTTGCGCCTGCCGCACGCAGGGAGCCGTGACACTCTCGCCTGTTGCTGAATATTTGGACGCCGTGCACCGCGAAATTGCCCTGCTGGGTGCGCATTTGCCTGAGGGTGTGACGATAAGTCATATGCATTGGGGCGGCGGCACGCCAACCCTGCTCACGGCGGAAATGATCAGTGCTTTGGTCGGTGCAATTGCCGATATCGCACCGCTTGCCCCGAACGCCGAGTTCTCA
Source organism: Roseobacter fucihabitans (assembly GCF_014337925.2). Lineage (NCBI taxonomy): Bacteria > Pseudomonadati > Pseudomonadota > Alphaproteobacteria > Rhodobacterales > Roseobacteraceae > Roseobacter > Roseobacter fucihabitans. The sequence continues at coordinate 3,680,153 of NZ_CP143423.1, forward strand.
GTCGAGGTGGACGTCAAAGAAATCGGACCAGCGCGTATCGACGCCCTTGCAAAAGCTGGCATGACACGCGCTGCAATTGGCATCCAAGACTTCGATCCACATATTCAATCCACGATCGGGCGTATTCAGAGCTTTGAAATCACGCGTGATACGACGCAGATGTTGCGCGATGCGCAGATCAAATTTCTGGATGCTGACCTTCTGTTTGGGCTGCCGCATCAGGACGAAACCCATATCTCGGCTTCGGTCCAGAAAGTGCTGACGTTGAACCCCGACCGCGTGGCGCTTTATGGGTATTCACATGTGCCCTGGATGGCGCGGCGGCAAAGCATGATCCCCAGCGACACATTGCCGACGCCGGAAAAACGCTTAAAGCTCTTTGATGCCGCCCGCCGCCTACTGGAATGGGATGGGCTTTCGCAAATCGGAATCGATCATTTTGCCGTGCCCGACGACCGCCTGATGCAGGCCGCAAAAACCGGCCGTCTGAAGCGGAACTTCCAAGGCTATACCGACGATGCCGCACCGGTTTTAATCGGGCTGGGCGCCTCCGCAATTTCGCGTTTTCCGCAAGGCTATGCCCAAAACGCCCCCGCAACCTCTGACTATATCAAGGCCATAACGGCCGGTGGGTTTGCGGCCCAAAAGGGCCATGTGTTTTCGGGTGAAGATCTATTGCGCGCCCGGATCATCGAATCGATTCTATGCGATTTTTCGGTCGATATCGCAAAGGTGACCGCTCGTTTCCCCGGAACCGGCCCGCGCGTGGCAGAACTGCTTCAGGACGTTTCAGCGCGTTTTGGTGATTTGGTGAACTTTGGCCCGGACGGTCTTTATATCAGGCCCGAAGCACGCCCTTTGGCACGCATTATCGCCAAGCAATTTGATGCCTATGACAGATCCCCCGCCGGTCACGCCGCGGCGCTTTAGACGCGAAAAAACTCAGGCCGTCGCATGAAGCAAGGTGCGCGTGTATTCATGAGCGGGCCTGTCAAAGATCGCATCAACATCGCCGGTTTCCACAACATCGCCCCGCTTCATCACCATCACCTGATGTGACATCGCCCGCACGACGTTCAGGTCATGGCTGATGAAAATATAGGCGAGCCCGTATTTCTTCTGCAAATTACGCAAAAGATCCACGATCTGTACCTGCACGGTCATATCCAGCGCAGATGTCGGCTCATCCAGCACCAAAAGTCGCGGACGCAAGACCATCGCGCGCGCAATCGCGATCCGCTGACGCTGTCCCCCCGAAAATTCATGCGGGTAACGGTCCATCGTCGCCGGATCAAGGCCCACCTCGACCATGACTTCACGGACAAGATCACGCTCATCGCGGTCGGCGTCGACCTTATGGATGCTCAACCCTTCGGAAATAATCTGCGCACAGGTCATCCGAGGGCTGAGGCTGCCAAAGGGGTCCTGAAATACGATCTGCATATCCTTGCGCAATCCGCGCAATTGCCGCGTGGACCATTGGCGCACGTCCTGCCCCATGAATTCGATCTGCCCCTCAGACGCGATCAACCGCATAATCGCCAGCGCCAGCGTGGTTTTTCCAGACCCGCTTTCGCCCACAATCCCGATGGTTTCACCCGCCCGCACGGTCAGGCTCGCGTCATTGACGGCTTTGACGTGGCCGACAGTACGGCGCAGCAACCCCGCTTGGATGGGAAACCAAATCTTGAGGTTATCGGTTTTCGCGATGATCTCGGCATCTGCGGCGATGGGGGCGGGCGCGCCGGATGGTTCGGCCCCAAGGAGTTTTTTTGTATAGGGGTGCTGCGGGTTGTCGAAAATTTCGCGTGTCGAGCCAGTTTCGACGATTTCACCCTTTTGCATCACACAGACCCGATCCGCGATGCGCCGCACGATGCCCAGATCATGGGTAATGAACAACAGCCCCATGCCCAAGCGGTCCTTGAGGTCCTTGAGCAGATCGAGAATCTGCGCCTGAATCGTTACATCCAGCGCCGTTGTCGGCTCATCCGCGATCAGAACATCGGGTTCATTGGCAAGCGCCATGGCAATCATCACGCGCTGGCGTTGCCCGCCGGAAAGTTGGTGCGGATAGCTCCCGATCCGGCTTTCGGCGTCCTGAATGCCAACCTGTTCGAGCAGTTCCAGAATGCGCGCGCGTGCCGCCGCACCGGCCAGCCCCTGATGCAGCGCGAGGCTTTCCCCCAGTTGCTTTTCGATTGTATGCAACGGGTTAAGCGAGGTCATCGGCTCTTGGAAAATGAAGCTGATGTCATTGCCGCGTACCTTGCGCAGCCGGGTCTCGTCCGCTCCGATCATCTGCTGGCCGTCATAGGTGACGGAACCGGTGACTTCCGCGCTGTCACCGAGCAGGGACACGGTCGAAAGCGCGGAGACGGATTTGCCCGAGCCAGACTCGCCGACCAATGCCACGGTCTCGCCGCGCTCCACGAAAAAGCTCACGCCTTTGACCGCTTCCGTCAAAGCGCCGTCCTGACGAAAACTGACGCGCAGGTCCTTGACCTCGAGAAGGGCGCTCATGAAAAAGTCTTTCTTGGATCGAAAGCATCGCGGATACCCTCGAAGATGAACACCAAGAGCGACAACATGATCGCAAAGGTGAAAAAGGCCGTGAAGGCGAGCCAGGGCGCTTGCAGGTTCTGCTTGGCTTGCAATGTCAATTCGCCCAGCGACGGTGCCGAAGATGGCAGACCAAAGCCCAGAAAATCCAGAATCGCCAAGGTCGAAATCGTGCCGGTGATGATGAAAGGCAGCATGGTCAACATCGCCACCATAGCATTGGGCAACATATGGCGGAACATGATCGTAACGTTGCCCACCCCCAGCGCGCGTGCGGCCCGCACATATTCAAGGTTACGCGCCCGCAGGAATTCGGCGCGCACCACACCCACCAATGAGGTCCAGCTGAACAGCACCAGCAAGATGACCAGCAACCAGAAGCTTCGTCCCAGAATGGCAAACATGATGATGATCACATAAAGCGACGGCGTTGAGGACCAGATCTCGATCACACGTTGAAAAATGAGGTCGGTTTTACCGCCGAAAAAGCCCTGTACCGCCCCTGCGATGATACCGATCAGGCTGGCGGCACCGGTCACAAGCAGCGTGAACAGAATGGACAGCCGGAAACCGTGAATCACACGCGCCAGAACGTCGCGTTTGGTACCATCCGTGCCCAGCAGGTTTTGGGCATTCGGCGGCAGCGGCGCGGCACCGGGCCGGTCCACCGCAGTATCGAAGGAATAGGGGATGAGCGGCCAGATTGCCCAGCCTTTTTCGATGGTTTCGCCGTCAACAACACCATCCTGTGCGTCCTCGAAATACCCTTCCGGGTCATCAAAACACATGTCCAACCCGCCGGTCTCGATCAGACATTTCACCTCCGGGTCACGGTAAACCGCTTCGGTCTGGAAATCGCCGCCAAATTCGGTTTCGGGATAGAAATTCCAGATCGGCGTGTAATAATTCCCGCGATATTGCACCAGGATCGGTTTATCATAGGCAATGAATTCGGCCATGAGGGACAACCCGAACAGCACTGCAAATATCCAAAGCGACCAATAGGCCCGCCGGTTTCGGGTGAAATTGCGCCAACGGCGTTGGTTGAGGGGTGAGAGCACCATCAGCCCTCCCTCCGCTCAAAATCAATGCGCGGATCGACCAGCACATACATCAGATCGGAAAGGATCCCGACCACCAGGCCGATCAGGCCAAAGATGAAAAGCGTACCAAACACGATCGGGTAATCCCGCGCGACCGCAGCCTCAAAACCAAGGCGGCCCAAACCGTCCAGGCTAAAAATCGTCTCGATGATCAGGGAGCCGCCAAAGAAAACCCCTATGAATACGGCCGGGAAACCCGCGATGACGATCAGCATCGCATTGCGGAAAACATGGCCATAGAGAACGCCGCGTTCGGACAGACCTTTGGCGCGCGCGGTGATCACATATTGTTTCTTGATCTCATCTAGGAAGCTGTTTTTCGTCAGCAAGGTCAGCGTCGCGAAAGCCGAAATCGTTGAGGCCAGCACTGGCAAAGCGATGTGCCAGAAATAATCGCCGACCTTGGCAAGCGGGCTGAGCTGGTCGAAATTATCAGAGGTCAGGCCGCGCAACGGGAAGATCTGGAAATACGACCCCCCTGCAAAAAGTACCAGCAGCAGAATGGCAAAGAGGAAACCGGGAATGGCATAGGCCGCGATGATCAGCCCGGAGGTCCAGGTATCAAAGCTTGTGCCATCGCGCACCGCCTTGCGAATCCCCAGCGGGATCGACACCAGATAGGCGATCAGCGTGGACCACAGCCCCAGTGTGATCGACACCGGTAATTTCTCCTTGATCAGGTCAATTACGGAGATCGAGCGGAAATAGCTCTCGCCGAAATCAAACCGCATGTAGTTCCAGATCATGTTCAGGAATCGTTCAACGGGCGGCTTGTCGAAACCGAATTCCTTTTCCAACTGCGCGATGAATTCCGGCGGCAGGCCACGCGCCCCGATGTATTGGCTGTCATTGCTGGGCAGTTCGGAATTGCCCGCGTCCGTTCCCGCCCCCGCAAATCCGCCGAAAACATCGCCGCCCCCCTGCGCACGCGCAATCGCCTGTTCCACCGGGCCACCGGGGACAAATTGCACCAGCGCAAAGTTGATCAGCATGATCCCCAGCAGGGTCGGGATGATCAGCAAAAGCCGTCTGACAATATAGGCGCCCACGGCGTTACCTCAACGCCCCGGCAGATCGCAAAGCATCCGCCTTGTCTTGATTATACCACCAGAAATCCAATTGCCCCAATGCGTATGTGGGGATGACATCAGGGTGTTCAAATTTATCGTAATACGCCACCCAGAAACTGTCATTGTACCAGGCCGGGATCATGAAAAACTCATAGCGCAGCGCACGGTCCAGCGCCATGAGGGTCACATCGGTCTCTTCCTTGGTCTCCATCCGTTGCGAAGCTTCGATGATTTCATCGACCAAAGGACTGGCCAGGCCAGCAGGATTAAAGACTGAGAACGCGGCCGCCTCGGAGCCATAAAACTGTTGCAGCCCGCCGCCGGTACTCAGGAAGGGAATATATTGATCAAAGACCAAATCGTAATCGCGATCCCGCTCGCGGCTGGTGTATTGCGACGCGTCCACGGCCTCCAGCACGGTGTCGATGCCCATCGCCTGCAGATTCGACAGGAAATTCTCAACAACAGCGCGCAGCGTGGAGGAGCCTGCCGAATTGAGCAGGAAGGTAATTTCAAGCGGTTGGCCATCGGCATTGCGTCGTTTGCCATTTGCGTCCACTGCCCATCCGGCCTCATCCAGCAGCTTCATGGCCTGGCGCAGATTGCGCCGGTCCAGAAGCCTGTTCGCGCTGGAGGTGTGGGGCATACGCGCCTCGGCGGTCAACATCTCATCAGGCACCAGATCGCCCAGAGATTGCAGGAACGCCAGCTCCGCACCCTCCGGTTTCCCGACGGCCATCAGCTCCGTATCCTGGGTGAAAGAGGCGCGGGGCTTGAACAGGCCGAACTGAAGCGATTCATTGGTCCATTCAAAGTTGAACCCCAAAGCAACGGCTTCCCGGACGCGGCGATCCTTGAAGATATCACGGCCCAGATTGAACACGAACCCAGTCGGCGTCGGGGGCGCGCCATCGGGCAATTCCTTTTTGACGATCTGCCCGTTGTTCACTTTTGGGAAGTCATAAGCGGAAGCCCACTGGCGCGAATTTCCTTCCGTTCGAAACGTGTATTCCCCCGCCTTGAAGGCCTCAAAAGCGGCGTTTTCATCCCCGAAATATTCAACCCGGATGATATCGAAGTTATTCCGCCCGACATTGAAAGGCAGATCATTACCCCAATAGTCGGGATTGCGTTTGTAAACGATCCGGCGGTTCACATCGATCGTGTCGATCATATAGGGACCCGAGCCCGGCGATGTTTCAAGCCGGCTTTCATCCAGCCGCGCGCCGGTTTCTTCGTACCAGGCTTTGGACCAGATCGACATACCGCCAACGACTTCGATCAGGCTGCGGCGGGAAATACCGGGCGTGAAGGAATATTTGATCGTGTGATCGTCGATCACCTCGATATCGGTAATGCGCTTGCTGACGGCATCGGCGTAGGATTGCAGCCCTTGCTCCAGGATCAGCTTCTGGCTGAATTCCACGTCATAGGCTGTGAGGGGCGTGCCATCCGAGAAGCGCGCCTCCGGGCGCATGTAGAAAATGACCCAATTCCGGTCCACGTCATACTCAAGCCGTTCGGCCACAAGCCCATAATATTCGGCATATACATCGGCGGGCGCGGTCGTCCCTCCTGTCCCCTCACCCAACAGGCTCTCAAACATGATCGTGCTCAGCGCGCCGCCCCGACCTTTTCGCGTATAGGGGTTCATCGAATCAAATGTTCCCAGCGCCGAAAAAGAGATTTCCCCCCCCTTGGGCGCATCAGGGTTCACGTAATCGAAATGCGGGTAATCGGCGGGATAGGTAAGATCGCCGTAAAAGGAATATCCGTGGCTGACGATTGTTTCCTCTTCACTCCAGACGCTGCCCGCCGCAAAAACGCCGATGAGAAAGCTCATCATCGCCCCCCACAAAACACTGCGGTGTTGGGTTTTACTTGCGCACGTCCATGCCGGGTCAGCCGTCATTAGGTATGTCCTCCAGTCTGGTGCCGTGTACTCCGGCGTCTTTCTCGCTCTGGATGTAAGCTAACGGGACGCCGTGCCAAGTTACAAGTTGCGAAAACGTGATCCCAAAGACGAAAAACGCAAATGGCCACAAAAAAAGCCACTTGCATCGAAGCAAGCAGCTTTTGTGGTTAATATCAGGTTAATTTTTTGGCCGACAGGGTGCCTAGTCGTCGAGACTGGCCAAATAGGCGATCAAGTCTGCACGCTCCTCGACTTTCTTCAGACCCGCAAAGCTCATTGACGTTCCGGGTGCGTAAGAGGATGGTTTTTCCAGGAAACCGTTCAAGTTTTCGGCGGTCCAATCGCCTTCCATGGACGCCAGTGTGTCCGAATAGCTGAAACCGTCTACCGAGCCCTTGTCGCGATCCACGACGCCGTACAGATATGGGCCGACGCCGTTTTCACCCTGTACCAGCTTGTGGCAAGCAGAGCACTTGCGGAAAACCTTTGACCCGTCTTCCGCGCTGGCGGATGCCAGAACGGTTGCAAAGTCCACTTCTTCAACTTCGGCCACTTCTTCACCATCGTCCACTTCGATGACATATGCCGCTTCGCCGTGGGACTCCGTGTGATAAAGCTCTTCTGCCATCCACTTGCCAAGCAGTAAAACAAGCAAGGCACCGCAGATGCCACCGGCCAATTTGGTAAAGGTCATTGTGTCGAGCATGCTATCCGTCCATCTCTTTGCGTTTCAGCGGTATCTATTGCTTCACCTTCACGGTGGCAAGGTGTACTTACCGCGACCAATCGACCCCGCATAGAAGAAAAAACCTTAGGACCACTTAATGAGCCTCCCATATGCTGCCCGTATCGCGTTTCAGGGTGAACTCGGTGCGTATAGTCACGAGGCCTGCCGCGTGGCCCGCCCAGACATGACACCGGTGCCTTGCCGCACTTTTGAGGACGCCATTGATGCCGTGCGCTCGGGCCAGGCCGAACTCGCCATGCTGCCGGTGGAAAATTCAACCTACGGGCGCGTCGCAGACATCCATTCGCTGCTGCCTAAATCCGGCCTCAACATCATCGAAGAGGCTTTCGTAAGGGTCCACATCAACCTTCTGGGGCTGCCCGGCACCACCATCAAAGATATCAAATCCGCCATGAGCCACACGGTTCTGCTGGGACAGTGCAAGAGTTTTCTGGCACAGCATGGTATCGCGCGCATCACCGGCGCGGATACGGCAGGCTCGGCCAAGGACGTCGCAGCGCAGGGCGACCCGAGCATGGCCGCATTGGCCAGCGAATTGGCGGGCGACATCTACGGCCTCGACCTGCTGGCGCGTCATATTGAGGATCAGGGCAATAATACCACGCGCTTCCTGTTGATGTCGCCGCAGGCGGATACATCGCGGCGCGGCGATCATGGCATGATCACCAGCTTTGTTTTTGAGGTCCGCAATATTCCGGCCGCGCTTTATAAGGCGATGGGCGGTTTTGCGACCAACGGGATCAACATGACCAAGCTGGAAAGCTACATGGTTGGCGGGTCTTTCACGGCGACGCAGTTTTATGCCGACATCGAGGGTCACCCCGATGATCCAGATGTCGCGCGCGCGCTGGAAGAATTGGATTATTTCACCAATATGATTGAAATTCTTGGCGTTTATCCTGCTGATCCCGGTCGCAAGTAGCGCGGCACAAAACCAATAGCTCCGAACCTCGGGCAGTGGCAGGCACAGACAATGCAGGGTGACGCGATCGGATACCGATCATGCCTCGCCTTGATCATAGCGCTGCTTCATTTCATCAAGATATTGCGCCACGCGCGCCTCAAATCGTTGATCCAGGCTCGTTTTTCCAAGTTTCAGAGGTTGCAGCAAAACACGCGCGGCGAAGGTAGTCGCCCGCAGATCCACCTCAAAAAGAACACGCGTCTTTTCCGCTGACAACGCGACCAGGCTAAGGCGCGTATCGCCCTGCACGCCCTGCGACACCAGAATGGCACCCATGCGCGCAGGCGGATCAAAGGCGACTATTTCGACATCGACCGCGCGCATGCCCCCTGCCAACTCAACGCGCACGTGCCATTTCAGGCCCGCACCGGGACCCACCGGGTCGTCCATCCGCGCTACATCCGCGCCGCGCCGCCGCAGCGCAGCTTCAAGCGCGTCAAACTCAGATAACATTGCAAAAACAACAGCAATCGGCGCATCGATCTCCTGTTGCGTGGAAAATTTCATATCAACGTCAGCCTTTCATGCCCGACCCAATGTCCGGTTAATCCAGCCTGTCTGCAAGCCAGTTTTCCAACAGGAAATGCGCAATCGCGCCCTTGCGCGCGGGCAGGATTTTGGGGTGATCGCCGGCAAAAACCTGCATCATATCCTCGCGGCTGATCCAGAGCGCGTCTTCGATCTCCACCGGATCAATCGTGATTTCATCACTGAGCGCCACGCCCGCACAGCCAAACATCAAGGACGCCGGAAACGGCCAGGGCTGGCTCGCCAGATAGCTGACCTGCCCGATACGCACACCCGATTCCTCGAACACTTCACGCCTGACCGCCGCCTCCAGGGTCTCCCCCGGCTCCACAAAACCCGCCAAAAGCGAGTACATCCCCTCCGGCCACCCCGGCGACCGCCCCATCAGGACGTTGTTGCCATGGGTAATCAGCATGATCACCACCGGATCTGTGCGCGGGAAATGGGAGGCACCACAGGCCGGGCATTTGCGCTGCCAGCCGCCTTGAGTGATCTGAGACTTTTCGCCGCACCTGGCACAAAACCCATGACTTTCGTGCCAGCCAAAGACCGCCTTGCCCGTCGCCGCCAGCTCCGCTTCGCGCGGCGTCAGCCAGGTCATGACCCGGCGCAATTCGGCAAATACCATCGTTTCGGGCAATTCGGGGTGATGCTGCTCGGACGGGTCCAGAAAGCCGCCAAGGCTCTCGGCATCCAGATCATCCGGCTCCCAGGCAGACAGATCACAGGCGAAACGCGCGGCTCCGTCTTCCTTGCCCAGATAGATGCCTTCCAGGCTGGCTTGGGCCAATACCGGATGATCCATCGGCAACAGCGCAAGGCTGGCCGGGTTTTCATTTTTGATCAAAGGCTTGCCACGCCAGAACAGAATAGCACGGGCCGCCGGGTGGCGCGCGGCTGCCGCAAGCGCATCCGCATCATCACGCAGCGCGCCGTCCCGGTCCAAAGCGGAGCCCCCAAATGTAACCGTTTCCGCGTGTTTCATATCATCCTCCGCTTGGCGGAGAACTGGCACGCACCCTGTGATCTTGCAAGTTCAAAGCATCATCGCGTGATCTCTGCCCTTGCCAACCCCTGCGTGATCTGTTGGAAATCAACTCGTGTATTAGTTGATAAGCAACCTTTGAGGAAATGACCAAGATCGCCTTCGCATCTGATCCCAATACCACAGACGCAACATTGACGTTGCGACTCTTGGCGACGAGCGATCTTCATATGCAGTTGATTGCCTATGACTACGCGAATGATCGCACCACGTCGGGTGACAGCCTTGCACGACTGGCAAGCGTCATACGTCAGGCCAGATCGGAAGCCCAAGTCGCAAATGCAATTTGCCTGCTGGTGGACAATGGCGACACGCTTCAGGGCACACCTTTGGGGGGGTATCTGGTCGATCATCCGGTCGCCGCGCACCCCATGATCGCCGCGATGAACGCGCTTGGATATGACGCCCTTGGTATTGGGAACCATGATTTCGATCATGGGTTGGATCATCTCTCGCACTGCCTCGCACAGTCGAAGGCACCGGTTCTTTGCGCTAATCTGCGATCTGGCAAACTGCCGATGGTGCAGGGGTTCACGGTACTGGAACGGAGTTGCACAACCTCTCTGGGTGTCGCGCACACCCTGCGCATCGGCATCGTATCCGTTTTGCCGCAACAGACCGCAGCGTGGAATCGCCATCAGCTGGAAGGACAGGCGGAGGTGGACCCGCCCCTGCCCGCTCTCAGCGCTGCCGTGGCGGCTGCGAGAGCTGCGGGTGCAGATGTCATCATCGTCCTTGCTCATATGGGTATTGCTCAATTTGATGAGGGCGAGGATGCCCAGAATCAGATCGCCGAAGTTGCAAGGGTCAAGGGCGTCGACGCCGTTGTCGCCGGGCACACACACTTGCGATTTCCCGGCCCCGATCATGGTGATGTCACGGGAATCGACTGCGACACTGGCATGATCGGTGATGTTCCGGTTGTCATGCCCGGTTGCAGCGCATCCGAACTCGGTGTGATTGATCTGAGCCTCAGCCAAACAGGCCCGCAAACCGGTTGGCGCATTTGCGCACGCGCGTCGGTCTTGCGCAAGCCAGACGGCGCATCCGCGACCGATCGCACCATCGAAACTCTGGTGCAGGACGCGCATGACAAGACCCGCGCGCACCTGCGCCAACCGGTGGCGGCGCTGTCGCGCCCCATGCACAGCTATTTTGCCCTGGCGCAACCGAGCCCCATCCCCGCGATGATCGCGGCAGCAAAAAGGCTGGCGATTGAGCGCGCCGTTGCAGGCACCGAAATGGCGCAACTCCCGCTGCTCGCAGCGGTGGCGACCACGGCGACAGGCGGCTTCGACGGGCCGGAGAATTTTGTCTCACTGCCCGCAGGACAGTTGGAAAGACGCCATATCGCGGGCCTCATTCCTTACGCGAATCAGGTTTGGGCGGTCAGGGCCTCTGGGGCCCGCCTGCGGGATTGGCTGGAACGCTCCGCCTTGCTGTTCAATGTATTATGTCGCGATGTTCCCGATCAGATGCTGGTCGACCCAAAGGTACCGGGTTTTCGGTTCGACGCGATCTATGGGCTGACCTATCAGATTGATCTGGCGTCGCCACCCCGCTTTGACGCAGCGGGCCGCGCCATCAGCGGGGCGGCGGGGCGCGTGCGTGATATCCGCTGGCAGGGGGCACCGCTTGATCCCGATCAGGAGTTTTTGGTTGCCGTAACCGATCACCGCGCGGGCGGGGGCGGCGCATTTCGCGCTTTCAATGACGCGGACACGATGGTGCGCGATGAACTCGCTCTGGATCAGGCGCTGATCGACTACCTCAAGGACCCCGACTGCGCCGTCGAGCCGGCATGTGACCCGTGGCATTTCAAATCGGGCACGGGAATGAGCGCGTTTTTGCACACGGCACCGGATGCCCTCAATCATCTAGGCGATATTGCGAGGATGCGCCCGGAGGCTTGCGGCTATTCCGCGGATGGTTTCATCAGACTGCGCCTGCATCTTTAGCCCAGAGGCTTGCGTCCCGGCGCGCCCTTGCCTATATCCAGCCTTGAGAGGTTGGCGCGGGCGAGCGCCTCGCCAACCCGGTCAGAGCCGGAAGGCAGCAGCCGTAACGAGCCCCGCTTGGGTCGTTGTCCAGCCTCTCACCCGCCTCTCATCCATTGGCTTTGTCCTGGATCGCCACGACATCCGCAGCGAGATGACATCACCAAGATGTCGCCCCTTTGCTGGCAAGCACGCGCCATCCGGCAAGCCATGCGGGCACCGCCGGACCTGGGCCCCCTCTCCGCTAACCGCGCAATCGAACCTTGATCGGCTTCCCGCGCCAAAAAAATCCAATGACCGCCCATTTCCCAGGGGCTTTTGATCTTGCGGAACTGTCCCGCAGGCATCGATGTACAGGTGGATCAGATACCAAAAACACCGCCTCTGCTAGGATGACTGGTTGCCAAATACGCTATCCGGCTCCTCCTCAACCAACAGGTCGGGGTCAATGCAACCTGTTCAATGCCACCGCAGCTTCCAGATACCTTGAACCTTACCGCTTGCATCTCATCGCCGACGCGCCATCTAATTCTGCATGTCCAAAAGCAATGAAATGGCCAAAGAGCGCACCCATTGGGCCGAAGACCGCACGGTTCTGGCAAATGAACGTACTTTCGCAGGGTGGATGCGGACCGGCATGGCCTGCGTGGCGATTGCCCTCGGGCTTCGGGCTCTTTTTGCCCCGTTTGAACCGGATTGGGTGCCAAAATTTGTGTCATCCCTGTTCATATGTATTGCCGTCTTCACTTTCTGGGCGGCCCGCCGTCAGGCATGCGCAACCCTAAAAAGGTTGGATCAACATGATGCACAGGCGCAACCGACGCTCTATTTTACCATATTGAGCCTGACGCTGAGCCTCGCATCGCTGGCGACGGGCGGTATTCTTTTGTGGCTCTAGTTTACGTCCTTGGGCGGGGCGCATACCCTGAGGGTTGAACATCGAATCCCCTGCCACAAGGCCATTGCATGAGCGATACGGAAAAAACTCAATATCAGGTGTTGGCGCGCAAGTACCGGCCGGAGACATTTGCCGACCTTGTGGGCCAGGACGCGATGGTGCGCACGCTGAAGAACGCCTTTGAGGCGGATCGGATCGCGCAGGCTTTCGTGATGACGGGTATCCGTGGGACCGGCAAAACGACCACGGCGCGGATCATTGCGAAGGGCATGAATTGCATCGGAACGGATGGTGCCGGCGGGCCGACAACCGATCCCTGTGGGGTCTGTGAGCATTGCACCGCGATCATGGAGGGACGTCATGTCGATGTGATGGAAATGGATGCCGCCTCCAACACCGGCGTGGCCAATATCCGCGAAATCATCGATTCCGTGCATTACCGGGCCGCGTCAGCGCGATACAAAGTCTATATCATCGATGAAGTGCATATGCTGAGCACCGGGGCCTTCAACGCGCTTTTGAAGACGCTCGAAGAGCCGCCCGCCCATGTGAAGTTCATTTTTGCCACCACAGAAATCCGCAAAGTGCCGGTGACGGTTCTGTCGCGGTGCCAGCGGTTTGACCTGCGCCGGATCGAGCCGGAAGTGATGATTGCCCTGATGCGCAAGATCGCGACATCTGAAGGGGCCGAGATTGCCGAAGATGCATTGGCGCTGATCGCGCGGGCGGCGGAAGGGTCGGCGCGCGATGCCACGTCGCTTCTGGATCAGGCCATCAGCCATGGGGCTGGTGAGACCAGCGCGCTTCAGGTGCGTGCCATGCTCGGGTTGGCGGACCGGGGGCGTGTGCTCGACCTGTTCGATATGATCCTGAAGGGCGATGCGGCGGGGGCTTTGAGCGAATTATCCGCACAATACGCCGAAGGGGCGGACCCGATGGCGGTGCTGCGTGATCTGGCCGAGATTACTCATTGGGTGTCGGTTGTAAAAATCACGCCGGAGGCTGCGGAAGACCCCACCGTTTCGCCGGATGAGCGCAACCGGGGGCTGGCCATGGCCGAAGCCTTGCCGATGCGTGTTCTGACGCGGTTGTGGCAGATGCTGCTCAAGGCCCTGGACGAGGTGGCAAGCGCGCCAAATGCCATGATGGCCGCAGAAATGGCGATCATCCGGCTGACGCATGTGGCCGATTTGCCCAGTCCGGAAGAGTTGGTGCGTAAACTGCAAGGCGCAACGCCTCCCTCGACGCCTGCGCCCGGTCGCAGCGGTGGGGAACCTGCACAGGGTGCAGGCGCGCGTGCCGCGGGCGGGGGGGCCTCGGCTATCGCCTCGGCCCGCACCAACGCAAGCGGGGGTGGTGGCGCGGCGACCGCGCAGGCGCTTGATGTGGATGCGTCCCTCGCCAGATATCCAACCTTTGAGCATGTGGTTGAGTTGATCCGCGCGAAAAAGGATGAAGTCTTGCGGCTCCATGTGGTGCAATATGTGCGGCTTGTAAGCTATCAGCCTGGCCGGATTGAATTTGAGCCCACAAGTAATGCACCCAAAGACCTGTCGCAGCGGTTGGGAAGGCAATTGCAGAACTGGACAGGAAACCGATGGGCCATTTCCGTCGTCAGCGAAGGTGGCGGCAAGACAATTGATGAGATCGAAAACGCGCAGAAATATGCGCTCGAAGCGAAGGTCAATGAGCACCCTCTGATGCAGGCGGTCTTGGCGCAATTTCCCAAAGCCACAATCAAGGACATCCGCACGCCCGATCAGATCGCCGCCGCCGCCGTGCAGGAGGCCTTGCCGGAAGTCGAGGATGAATGGGACCCTTTCGAGGATCGATGAGCGCAATTACGCGCGCCTCTTGCCCCAAGCGGGCCTAACCCGCATATAACCGTTAACAGAAATACGAAAAAGGACGACAGGATGCTCAAAGGATTAGGTGGTCTCGGCGATATGGCCGGTATGATGAAGAAGGCCCAGGAGATGCAGGGCAAGATGGCTCAGTTACAAGAAGATATGGCCAGCCTGATGGTCGAAGGGTCGTCGGGCGCCGGTCTGGTAAAAGCCACCTGCACCGCGAAAGGCGAGCTGAAGACGCTGGATATTGATCCGTCGATTTTCAACGGAGATGACAAGGAAGTCGTGGAGGATTTGATCCTTGCCGCGATCAAGGATGCACAGACAAAGGCCTCCGAACGTGCACAGCAAGAGATGGCGAAACTGACCGAAGGGCTGGGATTGCCCGCCGATATGAAGCTGCCGTTTTAAGCCGCGTGTTGAATAGGGCGCGCGGGCAGGCGCGCCGGAGCCCGCGCGTATGAGCAGCACCAAGGACATCGACGCCCTGATTGATCTGATGGCGAAGCTGCCAGGCCTTGGGCCGCGCTCGGCCCGGCGCGCGGTGCTGCACCTCATTCGCAAACGCAGCCTGCTGCTCACGCCGCTGGCGGATGTCATGCAGACCGTCGCCGCCACGGCGCGCGAATGCCTCAATTGCGGCAACGTAGGCACGCTGGATGTCTGTGACATCTGCACCTCAGAAAAGCGCGCCAATGGCGAATTATGTGTGGTGGAGGATGTCGCCGACCTCTGGGCGATGGAGCGGTCGGGCGTGTTCAAAGGGCGGTATCATGTGCTGGGCGGCACTCTTTCCGCGCTTGATGCGATCGGCCCGCAGGAGTTGCGCATCCCGCGCCTGATCGACCGGGTGCCGTCGGAAAATATCACCGAGGTGATCCTCGCGCTCAACGCCACCATCGACGGGCAAACCACCGCGCATTACATCGCCGATCAGCTTGAGGATCAGGTACGCCTGACCTCACTGGCGCAAGGCGTCCCCATCGGGGGAGAGCTGGATTATCTGGACGACGGCACAATTACCGCCGCCATGCGGGCACGAAAACCGCTCTAATCAGGCTCAGGTATAAGCCGCATCCACGATGATCTCGACCTTCAACTCGGGACGCGCCAGTTTGGCTTCGCCGCAAGCGCGTGCGGGCGCGTAACCCTCGGGCACCCAGGCATTCCAGACCTCGTTCAAACCGGCAAAGTCACTCATATCGGCAAGCCAGATGGTGGCACGCAGCATGTGTTCACGTGAAGACCCCGCCTGGATCAACAAAGCGTCCAACCGACGCAGACACTCTTCGGTCTGCGCCTGGATCGTCTCGCCTTCGCCCACCTGACCGGTGATATAGGCCACACCCTGATGTTTTACGATCTTCGAGGATCTGACACCGGTTTCAATACGTTCGATCATGTTGGGTTCCTTGCGCTGGGTCATGTTGCGCTTGAATGACGCGAAACCGCGCAGAGCACAAGGCGGCATCACGACCCCTCAAATGCAAATGGCCGCCTGCCCCTCCCGAAGCAGACGGCCCTTTTCCACCGCGATAGGGTCTCGTTTACAAAACGACCACGTCAAGAGGTGGAAACCCGTTGAAGCCGATCGACGAATAGCTGGAGGTATAGGCCCCACAATTGCGGATCACGATACGGTCGCCATCCCGCAAGGCCAAAGGCAATTGCACAGGGCGTTTTTCGTAGAGGATGTCGGCGCTGTCGCAAGACGGACCGGCAAGCACGCAGGGGCCTGTTTCACCCCCATCATGGCGGGTGATGAATTGATAGCGGATCGCTTCGCCTTCGGTTTCGGCCAGCCCGGAAAAACGCCCCACATCAAGGTAAACCCAGCGATGCAAATCATCCTCGGACTTGCGCGACACCAACATCACTTCGGCCACGATATGCCCGGCTTCGGCCACCATGCCACGACCCGGTTCCGCCATGATCTGCGGCACATCGCCGAAACGGGCGCGGATCGCCCCCATCACAGCCGCCGCATAGGCGCGGGGGGCCTGTATCGTCTGGCCATAAAACGCCGGAAAACCGCCGCCGATATTGAGCAATTGCAAATCGTGGCCCGCAGCGCGCGCGGCGTGCCAAAGCGGTGCGATCTGATCCAGAACCGGGTTCCAGAACGCGGCCTCGCGGGTTTGCGAGCCCACGTGGAAGGATAGCCCGTAGGGTTGCAGGCCAACGGCCACGGCATGATCGAGCAAAGCTGGCAGGGAAGAGGCAGAACATCCGAATTTCCGGCTAAGCGGCCAGTCGGCAAGCGCGTTTTCGACGATCAGACGCACGTAGACCCGCGCGCCGGGCGCGTGTTTGGCGATCTTGTCGAGCTCTGCCTCGGAGTCGGCGGCAAAGAGGGTCACGCCCGCGCTGTGGGCAAAGGCGATGTCGGAGGCACGTTTGATGGTGTTCCCGAAGGAGATCGAGGACGCCTTGGCACCCTGCCCCAGGCAAAGCTCGATTTCCTGACGCGAGGCGGCGTCGAAACCGGAACCCTTCTTGACCAATGTGCGAATGATTTCCGGTGCCGGGTTCGCCTTGACCGCGTAATGGATGTGCGCTTGACCGAGGCCCGCTTGCAGCGTGTCATATTGCGCGGCGACGCGGTCCCGGCTGATGACCAGGGTGGGTTTGTCAAAACCGTTCGCAGCGATGAAGGCGGCGGCGGCATCGGCGAATACGGGAGCGGCGGCGCGTAATGCGCCGGGGATTGTAGCGTTCATGGTCATCTCCAAAGAGCAGGTGGGGCGTAAACCCCAGAAGTCGTTTCAAGAGACGTTACCGTCGCTACATAAACGCGGGTCAGTCGGAAACCGACCGGCCAGAGGCGCGTGCGTTGGCGTCTGTGAATCGGCGTTTATCCTCTTTGAAGATTCGCGCAAGTGTTTTTTTGCTGCATTTTTAGGGATGTGATCAAAGCTGGCAATTTAGGTATGACCCAACCTAATACGAGTCACCTTCGCAGGCTTGCGCAAATGCCTGAAAAGCGGACAGGTTTCCCGTTCGTTTGTCTTGATGATGCCAATCGCCGTTTTGGATGGTTGTTGTTGGAAATGGCAAAAACCAACCTCGGCCAAGCGGCACCCCACTCCCTATGCCCTTGTAGTCGCAGCTTTGCTTTGTGCATGGTTTGGCCACAACATACCGACCCATGTCGTATTTGAGGCCACTGGCTCTAATTCTAGACGTTGAACGCATATTTTCGCGACAGCGCTGCATAACTGCAACGGTTCTGGGGCCGCGATGTGACCCGCTCAGTCGATGTGTTTTTTTCGTCGTGATCTGGTCCGTGCCGATGCCTCCTGCCGGTTTTCGTTTCACTCAGCGCTGTCGTTGCCGATCTCGAGAATGTGACAGCTGTGGTGAGCTGATCGGGCAAGGCAGTGGTCATTTTAGCGTCACAAAAGACAATTGCCCATTCGCGGCAACTGAGGTTGGTGATGATAAGCACGCTGATGCGCGCGTAGAGCTTGCGCAGAAGCTGAACAGCGCGCCCGCTTTGCGGTTGGACCACCGCCGGATCATGCCGCCGGTCATAAAGCTCTCGGGCAGGGCTGTCGCCGAACAACCGAACACGCACAAATCATGCCAGGGGGCTTCACACAGCATCCATGGGGCGGCAGAGGCTTAGGACGCACATTTCCATTGGAAATTCCACGCGCGGGATGGGCGTTTGCAACACATAGGCTCGCACCTGAAAACGCCCTGATATGTGGTAGCTTGAAAGGGGCGAGCCGAAACTCAACGCGCTCACCGTCGATAGGGGAGGTTTCCGTTAAAAAAACCATTGGGTTTTGTGCTTTGAGGTTAAGCACGGCGCATATTTTGTGGAGCAATGAGAGGCGGCAGCCGCCGGACCATTGGGGCCGTGTTGGGAGGCTCGAGCTTCGCGGGATTCGAGCCGGTTTTGGGCGATTGCTGCGAGGTGAAAGCGTCTTGGACCGCTTCGCGCCAATCGAACTGGAATACCCCGTCTTATGCCTTTGAACACGCGCCCCTCGGATATGATAGCAAGACCGTTAAAAGCTATGTTGAGAGGGCTTTACAGGCACCGTGTTAGGGGCGCTTGCGGCCTAGCGGCGCGTTTGACCCCACGCATCACAAAGCGCCCCCCCTTCAGCGCGTGTTGCAACGGTCCCTAGGTATCGCGCGCCGATCTTTGGAGTTTACTGGTGCTGGCCGTGAGCGGATGGCAGCACAGGGAATAGGACAATGAGCGCGGCACTGGGACGATTCGACTTCAGCTTCCAGCCCTCACCGGATCACGAGCGCATTGACACGCTCGCCCAGCTCGACTTCATGACGACACAATGGCCCACTGCGGGCATCCGATCGAGTATTTACAAAATAGAGAGATGTCTTCCGCGACCCCGCCGTCGCAACCGCGCTGCTCAATCGCCTGCTTCATCACGCCGTCGTCGTCCAGATTGACGGAGCCCATTACCGGATGCGGGCCCACTCGGATCTGATCCCGGAACATGCCCCCACAAACGCTCAATAACACCGCCGCCCACCCGAAAAATGGCACTGCAAGTCACATCAACAGCTGACAGCCGAAACCGCCGAACTGGGAAAATTTGAACTCCCGTTCACGGCGGAATACTTGCTCGCCAGCCGAGGCCATGATGCAGATCGGCTCCGCGAAGCCTATCAACAAAGCGCCATCTGACACCGGCACCGAAATACTTTCTTTAGAACTCAAAAATATCTCAAATAATTAATAACAGCAACTCTGGCACTAAACCACGACCGCCTTTTATGGTTACCGCCTATGGTGCAAGTTGTTTTTGACGCTGTAAGCATGTGATTGAGTGCGGTCTTCTATCAGGCCTTTGAGTGCGGCACTTCAGCAGCCGCTGGCCGGTATGGTGATCTGCGGATCAGGTCCAAATCTGACGTACGAGCTTTGCTGCTCAGCCGGTAGTCTTGGTTTTCCTAATCCAGGTCTATTCGATCAATTTGCCCATTCAGGTCATCGACTTCTCACACCTCCTTCACCGACGTCAGATTGCTGTGCGCAGAGCTAGCGTCATACTGCTGCTGCCGCCTGCGTCGGATCTCTGTAATCTTCATTATGCGTCATCATGGCCCAGATCGCGCGCGCCATTTTGTTTGCCAATGCGATTGCCACCAGCATCCGAGGCTTTCTCTCTAACATTCGCGCCAGCCACGAGCCTGGCCGGATCGACTTGCGTCCAAGCCAGTTGAGCCGCATCATTGCTCCAATGATCAAAAGCCGGCGAATGTCAGCCTGCCCTGCTTTTGAGATCCGCCCAAGCCGGGCCTTGCCGCCTGAGGAATGTTGACGGGGCACCAAACCAAGCCAGGCGGCAAAATCCCGCCCACATTTAAAACTGCTCATCGGCGGAGCAAAAGCTTCAATAGCTAACGCCGTTAGAGGTCCAACGCCTGGCATCGTCTGTAATTGCCGGGTTAAATCCGCATTCTTTGACAGGACCTTGGCTTTCTTCGTTTTGGCTTCAATTCGGGCTGTCTTCTCGGCGATCTGTAAAATGAGATCTCGGCACGCTTCAAGGGCCAGTTCAGGTAGCTCTCCGTTCGATCCCTCAAGGGTGGCCTCGATACGCTTGAGGTTCGCAATGCCTAGCGGAAAAACATGGCCATATTCATACATCACCGCCCGAAGAGCATTCACCAATTCTGTCCGATGGCGAACAAGGCGTTCTCTGGCTCGGAACAATACCGCCCGGGCCTGCTGCTCTTGTGTTTTAGGCTCGACAAAGCGCATCTCAGGGCGCTGTGCTGCAATCACAATGGCTTCTGCGTCCGCCGCATCATTCTTCTGCCGCTTTACGAAGGGCTTTACATACTGAGGAGCAATTAACTTTACCCTATGTCCAAATTTTACCATCTGACGAGCCCAGTAGTGAGCACCACCACAGGATTCCAGAACCACTACACAAGGTGGGTGATCTGCCATAAATTTATGAAACTGCGGTCGCGAGAGCTTCTTTCGAAACTTGACCTCCCCAGTCATAGATGCTCCGTGAACTTGGAGCACATTCTTTGCTAAATCCACCCCGATCATAGTATCTTTCATCCTGCCGCCCTTTCCGTATTGTGAGTTTCAACACCACATATTGGCACATTGCGATGCCGTCTGGGGAGGGCGGCAACCATCCCGTCTGGCGTCGGTAGGATTGGTGATATGCTGTTCCAGATACTGAAGTACGATGTCTTTGGTCCCTCTCGGGATCATGCTGCGCATGACCCTGTCGGGCAATGGATGGCACCGTTGGTGGTTGAAAAGTACCCACGGCCCCAAAAGTGCCTGCCCCAATAGCGTTTTTTGAGATGGGGGAACCCTTGCTGTATTTTGTGGGACGACCTGCCCTTCATCAGCCGTACCAGATCACTGATTGCCAGTTTCGGTGGGACCGACACGAACATATGAACGTGATCGCTCGACAAAACGCCCTTGATGATCTCGACGCCGCTCTGCGCACAAACCTGGCGGAAGATATCACGGACCCGCAAGCGCAACAGGCCGCACAGTACCTTGAACCGGTATTTCGTCGACCAGACCAGGTGATATCTGTGATAGTAAACGCAATGTTTGCCGGTCGAGTATTGCATGTTCTTATCCTCCCCGGAAATGAGCCTTAAGACCTGCGACGGCTCATTTCTGGGGAGGATAAGATCATAAGACGATTCTTCGTGCTAAAGCACTCCCGTCTGGAAGACGGGGGGTTTAGACCAATAAGTGGATACTAAATTCTACGCCTAACACCTAAAAAACGCCATTTGAGTCGGATATGCTCATAAATCTTGATTCCCAAAACCAGATTTTTGCGCTAGTGTCAGACAAAATAAAAAAGAGCGAGAGGCAGATGAGCAGAACTCTTCGCGCGATGACACTGGTTTTATTGGTCGCCTCTTGCGGGGGTGGACAGGGAACTGCGCCGCGTCACCTTGACGATGCGTGCAGAATTGCCAGCGAGCGCCCAGAATACCTTAAGGCATTCCGAAAAACGGAACGGAAATGGGGCGTACCCGTTCACGTACAAATGGCGACGATGCATCAGGAAAGTAAGTTCATTTCCAACGCCCGAACGCCTCAAAAATACGCATTGGGTGTGATTCCGATGGGTCGGGTATCAACGGCTTATGGGTATGCTCAGGCGCTGGACGGCACCTGGGATGATTACAAGAAAGCAACCGGCAAACGATTCGCCCGCCGCGACCGCATCCGGGATGCGTCTGATTTCATGGGCTGGTATATGGTTACAAGCCGGTCGAAAAATGGCATTCCGCTGACGGACACACGCAACCAATATCTCGCTTATCACGAAGGCCACACAGGCTACGCCCGTGGCAGTTATAATCGAAAATCATGGTTGCTGAATGTCGCCAACAAGGTAGACCAGCGCGCCGACGTCTACCAAGCGCAGCTTGCGACATGTAACCTCAGACGCTGACCGGCTACCGATCCCGGTGCTGCAGTGCCACGCCGGGATCAAACAACGTGTTACGCAGGCTCATACCCGTTTCAAATGCCCCGAGAACGACCGTCGTCTGGCCACCATTTGCGTCGTTGATGACCCACTGGCGCAATTGTGTCGGCGCATCTGTGAAGCTCATCTGTATCGTCCCATATTCGGAGTTTTTAGGGTCCTGCGCCGTCACAATGGTCGCCGTGCCGTCATAGTCATGACCCGTCACCATCCGCGCCTGCTTCAAGTTGACCTGGCGTGCCAAAATAAGGGACAAAGGCGTTTTGCTCAGCGGATAGGTTTCGGGCGGTTGGTTCGATTTTTTGTCAATAATAACAACGGCGTTTGCGCTGGCGAGCACAAGCGCCTGTTCGGGGGGGTCATATTCAAAACGCATCTTTCCAGGGCGGCTGATGTAAAGCGTCCCACTGCTCGTCGTGCCGTCATCATTGACCTGCGTAAATCTGCTCTGCGCCGTTTTCAAGCCGTTGAAATAGTTTGATATTTCATCCAGAGAGAGTTTATCCGCCAGAGCCGGAAACGCGGAGAACGCCGCGCAGAAAACCGCCCAAACGGCCATACGAAGATGTTGCATCAAACACTCCCAAACAATCCTACCTTCGATATGTAAACACGGCAGGCTCGTTATACGATGCCACTGACGGAATTTTTACCGCTGCCCACCCATGTTCCCGGCAAGATCAGCCCTGTTCCGGCACCAGAATCTCGCGTTTGCCCACGTGGTTGGCGGGGGACACCAGCCCCTGCTCTTCCATCTGCTCGACCAGACGTGCGGCCTTGTTATACCCAATCGCCAGTTTGCGCTGGATATAGCTGGTAGAACACTTGCGATCCTTGATCACAACTTGCACCGCCGTGTCATAAAGCGCGTCTTCACCGTCAGTATTGCCGCCCAGACCCAGCACCAGATCAATGTCGTTTTCCTTATCATCAGACGGGCCTTCAACCACGCCGGAAATATAATCCGGTGCGCCGTAGGCCTTGAGGTGGTTGACGATTTCTTCGACCTCTTCGTCCGACACAAACGGCCCGTGACAGCGCGTAATTTTCGCGCCCCCCGCCATATAAAGCATGTCGCCCATGCCCAAGAGCTGCTCTGCGCCCATCTCACCCAAGATCGTACGGCTGTCGATTTTCGATGTCACCTGGAACGAAATTCGCGTGGGGAAATTCGCCTTGATCGTACCAGTGATTACATCAACGGACGGGCGTTGCGTGGCCATGATCAGGTGGATGCCGGAGGCGCGCGCCATCTGCGCGAGACGCTGGATGCAGGCCTCGATTTCCTTGCCCGCGACCATCATCAAATCGGCCATTTCGTCCACGATCACCACGATATAGGGCAATGCGACGGGCGTGTTTTCCTCCGTCTCAAACACCGGCTCACCGGTCTCCTCGTCAAACCCGGTTTGCACCGTGCGGGTGAACAACTCGCCCTTGGACAGCGCCTCGCGGACGCGGCCGTTGTAGCCTTCGATGTTGCGCACACCCATCTTGGACATCTTGCGATAGCGCTCTTCCATCTCGCCCACGACCCACTTCAGGGCGACAACCGCCTTTTTGGGGTCCGTTACGACGGGGGACAGCAGGTGTGGAATACCGTCATAAACGCTGAGTTCCAGCATCTTTGGGTCGATCATGATCATGCGGCATTCATCAGGGCTGAGCTTGTAAAGCAACGACAGGATCATGGTGTTGATGGCCACCGATTTCCCCGAACCGGTGGTCCCCGCGATCAACAGGTGGGGCATTTTCGCCAGGTTCGCCACCATGGGATCGCCCCCGATATCCTTGCCCAAGGCCAGCGGCAGGCGCATGTTGCTATCGCCAAAATCACGCGCGGCGAGGATTTCGCGCAGAACGACTTTCTCGCGGGTCTCATTGGGCAATTCGATCCCGATCACGGAACGTCCCGGCACCGTCGACACCCGCGCGGACAGCGCCGCCATGGAGCGCGCGATATCATCCGCAAGACCGATCACACGGGAGGCTTTTAGACCGGGCGCGGGTTCCAATTCATACATCGTGACGACGGGACCGGGGCGCACCGCAACGATTTCACCTTTCACGCCATAGTCATCCAGCACGGATTCCAGCATGCGGGCGTTTTCTTCCAAGGCTTCATCGCTCAGATGCAGACGCGGCACTTCAATAGGGTTTTCCAGTAGATTCAGGGGCGGCAATTCGAAACCGGGATGGCTGTCTTCAAAGGACAAGGCGGGTTGCGCCTCTTGCTTTGCACGGGTCGAGGGTTGCACCGGTTTGCGGTTCAGTTGCTGCACAACACGGCGTGGCTCTGGCGTCGGGATCACCGGGGCGACCGGCAGCGGCAGGTCCTCTTCGAGGTCGTCGATCGGATCCATCCCTTCCGGGGCAGGCGGAATTGATGTCATGTGCGATGCGGTCAGGGGCGGCTCGACACGCCCTGTAGCCGGGTCCAACAGCAATGGATCCGGGCCGCGGCCCCGCCCCTTGGTTAAGGGTGCCGTGATCGGCAATTGAATGGATTTACTGCTGCGCGCCCGCGATTTAATCACATCTGCAATGCGGGCCTTGATACGGTCCTCGCCGGGGGCACCTTCGAAATCTTCCGTCAGGTCGTATTCAACCAATTCAGGTTCCGGCAGGGTTTCGGGACGTTTTACCAGCCCCGGCATCCGCGCAAACAAGCCGACTTTGGGCTCAACACGGGTTTGCTGAAACGCCGGTGCGTCCTCCATCGGGGCGACTTCGGAATGAACTGTTTCATCTGCGGCCATCTGCGCCGCCGCTGCGCGTGCTTCACGCGCCTGTTCACGTTTTTCTGCGTGGCGAGCCGAAAGAGTGTGCGCCGTACTCAATGCACCGCTCGCACCGCGCCCGAGCAACGCCATGACACCCGCATAGACCATCACCAGCCCGACCAACAAGAAGCGGCCAATGCGCACCAGTTCCGCACGCGTGAAACCGGTTACAAATGCGCCAATCGCCAGGATACCAACCGCCATAAGCACCGACATAAGCTTGACCGTAAAGGTCGAGCCGATCGGCAACAGCGTCAGCAAAGCCCCCATGACGGTATCACCGAACAAGCCCCCAAGGCCAAAGCTATGGGTGTCCAGCCAATTGCCATCCGGCGTCAGCGTCGCCGCATAAATCGAGCCAAGCGCGATCGCAATCGGTACAAAAATCAACCGCCCCAACGCGCGTTCCGCCCCCTGGTGCAGCGCAAACCGTGCGCCCCATGCTAGCAAAGCGACACCAATGCCCCAGGCTCCCCAGCCGACAATCATGAACAGCGGTGCGGCCAGCGAGGCCCCGGTGCGCCCCAGCCAGTTTTGCACGGGCGCATCCGTCGAGACCATCCAGTTGGGATCATCCGGCGTATAAGAAGCGATCATCGCGCAGGCCATGAGGCCCAGAGCGATCAGGACCAGACCCAACAGTTCCTTGCCCCGTTTTTCGACCGCCGCCGCCATGTTGCTGTCCAGCAGTGGGTCGCGCCCCCGTGTTTGATATGCCATGCTCTGATTCCTCGTTAATTACTGCGGATAAAGGCAGTCGCGGATCAATTCGATCCCACGCGCCGTTTCCGCTTTTGGGGCCACCATCGCAGCCCTGATATATCTCTGACCCGGATTTATGCCGTTCCAGTCCTGCGCCAGATAGCCACCGGGCAAGACCCGCACGCCCGTCTCGCGCCACAGCTTCACCGCTGCGGCCTCGTCATTTTCTACCGGCAGCCACAGAAAAAAGCCGGCCTCCGGGCTGGCGTATCCTGGCACATTGCCCAAAATGCGATCCGCGATATCGTATTTCTCAACATACATCGCGCGGTTTTCGATGGCATGCGCTTCGTCATTCCAGACCGCAGCTGCGGCCGCCTGCAACGGCAGTGGCAAGGGCGCGCCCGCAAAATTGCGCAGCTGTTTGATTTCGCGAATATTATCCGCCCCGCTGGCGACAAAACCGGACCGTAATCCGGGCAGGTTGGAACGTTTGGACAGCGAGTGAAAAATCACCACCCGGTTGAGATCCGCGCCCAGTTCATGGGCGACCTGCAGGGCTCCGACGGGCGGCGTGTCACGGTAAATCTCGGAATAACATTCATCGGCGAAGATTTTGAAATCAAACTTCTCTGCCAGATGGATCAGGTCGCGCCAATATTCCCGGCTCGCCA
Organism: Roseobacter fucihabitans; assembly: GCF_014337925.2. Taxonomy (NCBI): domain Bacteria; kingdom Pseudomonadati; phylum Pseudomonadota; class Alphaproteobacteria; order Rhodobacterales; family Roseobacteraceae; genus Roseobacter; species Roseobacter fucihabitans. The sequence goes on from NZ_CP143423.1 coordinate 3,706,464, forward strand.
CAGCACCCTGCGGATTGGCCGGGGAGCAAATAAACGCCGCCGTCGTGCGGTTCAGCACGTGATCGGGCAGATTGGCAAAATCCGGCAGATGCCCGTTTTCCAACGTCGCCGGGACCATGATTGGATCGGATGTGACCGACAGCGCCGCAATCATATAGACCTGATAGAACGGGTTCGGCATCAAAATCGCGGGCCGTTCGCCATTTTTGGTTTCAGGACAAAGCGCCATGACGGCGTTATAGAGCCCCTCGCGCGTGCCATTGAGCGCCATGACCTGTGTGTCGGGATCGAGCACAACATCGTAACGGCGTTTCACAAAACCGCTGATGGCCGCGCGCAATTCCGGCGAGCCATCATTCGGGGGATAACTGTTAAAACCGCTGGCATTCTCGGCGATCACATCCATGACCCAGGCCGGAAAGACATGTTTCGGTTCGCCAATGGTCATGTGGATCGTCGGCCCACCGCCCTCGTGTACGTCCAAAAGAGCACGCAAACGTGGCCACGCATGTGCCGGAAGGTTCGAAAACCGCTCAGGATACACCATCAAAACTGCCTCAGATCGGGATCATTCACGTCCCGTTTAACCTAAACTACCCAAGGCGGCGGCCTGCGTCCACAAAAACGCGAAGTATATTCGCGATTTGTGGCTTTTACGCCAGTGCCCGTTCCGCCGCGATGCCCAGACGCAAAAGGGCGGCCTCGCCATTTGGGGGTGCCATCAGCATGATCCCGCAGCTTGGCGTGCCCGTCGGCAGGGTCAGGGCGCAGAGCCCCATCAGATTGCCAATTCGCGTGTTGCGCAGGGCCATCAGGTTTTCCGTTATGTAATAGTCATGATCGGTGTTGAGCCGTTCCAGATTTGGTGGCAGAATCGGCGCTGTCGGGAGGATCACCGCATCATATTGCGCCGTCGCTTGCCCGTAAGCCAGACGCGCGGCCTCCAAGGTTGCCCAGGCCGCGACATAGTCAGGTCCGGATTGATTTTTTCCCAAACGGAAACGTTCCAGAATTTCGCTGTACATCGCCTGCGGGTTGGCCTCGATGACATCACGCCAGAGGCCATAAGCCTCTGATGTATAAAGACAAGTGCTCTGCGCCAGGGCGGTTTCGACTTCTGGAACGTCTATGGTTTCGATCTGCGCACCAGCGGCTTGCAACCTGTCGCTGGCGTCCTGAAAGGCGCGCATCGGCGCATCGCGCACGTCCTGAAGCACCACCGTGTTCAAGACCGCAAAACGTTTATCCGCGAGCGTGGCACCGCGCAGATCGAAGGGGGCACGCCCCTCCAGAGCTGCCGTAATCAGGTTGGCGTCCTCAACCGAACGGCAGAGCGGCCCGACCGTGTCGAATTTCAACGCAAGCGGCACGACACCCTCAAGGCTCAACCGGCCCGAGGTGGTTTTCAGCCCGACCAGATCGTTCCACGCGGACGGAATGCGCACGGACCCGCCGGTATCCGAGCCAATACCCGCCGCCGCCAACCCAAAAGCGACCGAGGCCGCCGCACCCGAGGAGGACCCCCCCGGCACGGCACCCGCGTCATTGACGCAGGGCGGCGTATTAGTGCTGGGGTTATAGCCGAGGCCCGAGAACGCCAGTTCACTCATATGGGTCTTGCCCAGACAGACCAGCCCCGCAGCGGTTGCGTTTTTCAACACGCGTGCATCATGTTCCGGCACGCGGCCCTGCAACAGGTTCGACCCCGCTTCGGTGCCGATGCCCGCCGTGTCGAACAGATCCTTCCAACTGATCGGCACACCATCGAGCAGGGATAGGCGCTGGCCCGAAGCGGCACGCATAGCAGCGCCCACCGCTTCCGCCAAAGCGCGCTCCGGCGTGAGACGCGCGTAAATCCGGTCCCTCAGATCATGCCTTTCAATCGCATCCAGAAAGCTCTGCGCCAAGGCAACCGGGTCGATCTCGCCCGCGCCAATGCCGCGTCCAAGATCCGCCGCCGTCATTTGCAACCATGCCTGCATACCATCATCCCCGGTGTTTTAGCACAGGGTAGCGACGCTAGCGCGCATGGACAATCCCCCGCTGTGCACCCTATTGAAGGGTATGGATTTTGAGAGTGACATCATCATTGTGGGCGGCGGGTTGAACGGTCCCGCCTTGGCCTTGGCGCTGGCCAGCGCGGGCCAATCGGTGACGCTCATCGACGCGCTCCCCCTCAAAACCCGCAAAAACGTGGCGTTTGACGGGCGATCCTATGCGTTGGCCTTGACCTCGGCGCGTTTATTCCGGGCCTTGGGGGTTTGGGACACCATCGAAAATCACGCACAACCCATGCTCGACATCAAGGTCAGTGACGGGCGCGCGGGCGAAGGCCCCTCCCCCTTCTTCATGCACTTTGATCATGCGGAGATCGAAGAAGGTCCGATGGGCTATATGGTCGAAGATCGCCACCTGCGTCCCGCGCTGCTTGACGCGGTGAAACAGGTCAAGGCGATCCGGCAGATCAATGCGAATCCGGTTATCGCGCAAGAGGTCGACACAACCGGCGTTACGGCGCATCTGGCCTCCGGCAAATCCCTGCGCGCCAGGCTTCTGGTGGGATGCGACGGGCGCGGTTCCGGCACAGCGCAGCGGGCGGGTATTGCGCGAACCGGGTGGAACTATGACCAGACGGCGCTGGTGTGCGCGTTGAACCACAGCTTGCCGCATCACGGTATTGCACATCAGTTTTTCATGCCCGCCGGACCGCTCGCGATCTTGCCGCTTACAAGCAACCGTTCCTCTATCGTATGGAGCGAAACCACGCAAAATGCGCGTGATATCAATGCGATGGACGATGCTGATTATCTGAATGTCCTGCGTCCGCGGTTTGGCAGTTTCCTGGGTGACATATCGCTCGCGGGCGCGCGCTTTACCTATCCGCTCTCCCTTTCGCTCGCCAATGATCTGGTGGCGCAACGGGTGGCGTTGGTGGGAGATGCCGCACATGGCGTACACCCGATTGCCGGGCAAGGCCTGAATGCCGGGATCCGCGATATCGCCGCCCTGGCTGATGTCATCGCTGATGCGACGCGGCGGGGCGAAGACATCGGCGCCGCACCGGTTCTGTCGCGTTATCAACAATGGCGCCGCTTTGACAATACGGCACTGGCGCTGGCCACAGATACATTCAACCGTTTGTTTTCAAACGATAATACCATTCTACGCGGGATACGTGATGTTGGTATGGGAGTAATCGCCAGCATGCCGGGCTTGCGCCGCAGTTTCATCCGCGAAGCGGCCGGGTTGACCGGCGACCTGCCGCGTTTGCTCAGGGGCGAGCCACTTTAATCCAGCCTGCGCGCTTCATCGACAAGCAGAATGGGGATACCGTTGCGGATCGGATAGGCGAGGTTCGCGGTCTGCGAGACAAGCTCCTGCCGGTCACTGTCATATCTCAGAGTGGCGTGGCTGCGCGGGCAAATCAGCGCCTCCAGCATCCGCCGATCAAACGTGACCTCGGTCTCGCTCACTGGATCATTTCGCTCTCGTTACCGCCTCTGAGCTGATATTCGATAAGCGTCACAAGTGTTTCGCGGCGCGTCGACAGCGACGGTGCCTCCAACAGCGCCTGTTTATCCTCGGGGTCGAAATCGAGCATCATGGATAGTGAATTTATCAAAAGCTCATCATCAGCTTCTTTCAACGTATCCCAATCCGCGGACAACTGCTGGGCATCGAAATACCGCTCCAAAAGGATGGTGAAACGGTCCCGGTTGAACCCCGCGTCCGTCTCGTCCGGCCCAAGGTCCCGATCAAACCCGTCCCATTTGACTTCGCAGCGCCGATAAGGCGTGAAGCCCTGCACTTCCTGAACCACACGAAACCGCGACATGCCGCCCAGCGTAATCAAATAACGCCCGTCTTCGGTTTCGGAAAACTGCGTAATGCGGCCCGCGCAGCCGATGGATTGCAACCCATGACCGCCGCGTCCCGGCACCTCATTGGGTTGCACCATGCCGATCAGACGCGTGGGCGTCTTGAGCGCGTCTTCGAGCATCTGCAAATAGCGCGGCTCGAAAATATGCAGTGGCAAACGCGACCGGGGCAACAGCAAAGCGCCGGGCAACGGAAATATCGCAATCGTGTCGGGGAGCTCTGCGGCTTTTATCATATCTAGAGACCTAGCCCGCGCCGTGCATCAGGCAAATATCATCGAGCTCAATTTACGTCGTCCGTTCAACATGATCGGATCATTGGCCTTCAGCGCTTCAAAAATGGTGAAAAGCTGCGCCTTCGCCGCGCCGTCATTCCACTCGCGGTCTCGACGGAAAAGCTCTAGCAACTCCCCAACCGCCCCTTCGACGTCACCATTCGCATGCAGGGCCAGCGCCAGATCGAACCGCGCCTGCGGATCGCCGGGATTGGCCGCGACGGCGGCGCGCAATTCATCGACCGGGCCAGCGCCTTCGGCTTGGCGCGCCAATTCCAATTGCGCATGGGCCGCTTCAAGTTCGGGGGCCTTAGAAATCTCGGCGGGCGCACCGTTCAGGATCGCCTCGGCCTGATCAAACTCGCCCATCGCGATATGGGCGCGCACCATGCCACCATAGGCCGCCGCATGATTGGGATCCTCGCCCAGGATCGCGGCAAAGGTCTGCGCCGCATCCGTCGCGGCCCCCTCCGCGAGCATTTCTTCTGCGGCGGTCACGGCTTCGGCCAGGGCCTCCCCAGGGGCTTCACCACCGCCAAGCTTTGCCACACGGTCCACAAATTGCTTGATCTCCGACTGTGGCACGGCCCCTTGGAACCCGTCCACGGGCTGGCCCTTATGAAACGCGTAAACCGTCGGGATCGATTGAATTTGCAGCTGCCCCGCGATCATCTGCGCTTCGTCTATATTGACCTTGACCATCTTGACCGCGCCCTTGGCACCGCGCACGGCCTCTTCCAACTGAGGTCCCAGCGTCTTGCACGGGCCGCACCAGGGCGCCCAGAAATCCACAATAACTGGCGTGCTCTGGGACGCTTCGACCACATCGGCCATAAAGCTCGCTTCGCTCGTGTCTTTGATCAGATCATCCGCCGCCGGGGCAGCACTCAGGTTCAGGTCCATCATCTTGTCGTCCTTACGCTTGCGTCAGGTTTTATATGGGCGTGTATCGGGTTTTTCAAAGGTCAAAGCTGGCAAATACCGGCGCATGATCACTGGGTTTCTCCCATCCGCGCGCAGACCGCAAGACGCGACTTGAATGTGCCGCCTGGGATATATCCCCGCTGGCCCAGATATGATCAAGCCTGCGCCCCTTATCGGCTGCGTCCCAATCGCGCGCCCGGTAAGACCACCAGCTATAGAGCAGACCTTCCGGAATGTCCTGGCGCGTGATGTCCACCCAATTGCCTGCCTCCTGCGTCTCGGCCAGATGGGCGACCTCGATGGGCGTGTGGCTGACCACCTTCAACAGTTTTTTGTGGTCCCAAACATCATCTTCGCGCGGCGCGATGTTCAAATCTCCGACAAGGATGGATTTTTCGGGCCGGTTGCCCCGAAACCAGTCCCGCATATCAGTGAGGTAGTCCAGTTTCTGGCCGAATTTTTCATTAACGGTTCGATCCGCGACATCCCCCCCGGCGGGGACATAGAAATTATGAACGGTAACGCCGCTTTCCAACTTGCCCGCGATGTGGCGCGCATGGCCGAGGGCCGCAAAATCATGCGCGCCAGCTTCTTGCATCGGGATTTTCGACAGGATGGCGACGCCGTTATACCCTTTCTGGCCCCGCGCGACGATGTGCTTGTACCCAATGGCTGCAAAGGCCTCAAACGGCATTTTGTCCACCGGGCTTTTGCATTCCTGCAAGCACAGAACGTCCGGACCTTCTTCGGCCAGTAGTTTGACCACCAATTCTTCGCGCAGGCGGACCGAATTAATATTCCAGGTGGCGAGAGAAAAAGTCATTGGGGGCTCCGTTTCAAATCACAGCGCACCCTAACGCAGGTCGCATGGCTCCGCCACGCGATTCACAAGATACGGGTCTCGGCTTGGATGCATGTGGTGTAATGGGGTACGGAAGGCGTCAGACAAAAAAGGACCGGGCACAAGGCCCGGCCAAGTCCAACAGGGAGGTGCACGTCAAACACCCGGACGTGCGCGGGATTCGATTACCGGATCAGCATGACTGCCATCCGATAAGATTAATATAGAGACAAAATGGTTAACAAAAACCAAACATCTTACGACATGAGACGATAACCGCCCGATTCTGTGACCAAAAGGCGCGCATTGGAGGGGTCAGGCTCGATTTTCTGGCGCAAACGGTAAATATGCGTCTCCAGCGTATGTGTCGTCACCCCTGCATTATAGCCCCAGACCTCATGCAGCAGAACATCGCGTGCGACCACACCGTCCGTGGATCTATACAGGTATTTCAATATGTTGGTCTCTTTTTCTGTCAGGCGCACCTTCTTGTCGTCTTCGGTGATCAGCATTTTCATCGAAGGCTTGAACGTATAGGGGCCCAATTGGAACACTGCGTCCTCGGATTGTTCATGTTGACGCAATTGAGCACGAATACGCGCAAGCAAAACCGGAAATTTGAACGGTTTGCTGACATAATCATTCGCGCCCGCATCCAGACCCAGAATCGTATCGGCATCACTGTCATGACCTGTGAGCATCAGGATCGGGCTTTTGACGCCTTGTTTGCGCATCAACCGGCACAGCTCACGCCCATCCGTGTCGGGCAATCCGACATCCAGTATCACCAGATCATAGAGCGCCTCCTTGGCGCGGACCATGGCATCGGCACCATCGGCCGCCTCGAAGACATCGAAGTCTTCGGTCATGATCAATTGCTCGCTCAAAGCTTCGCGCAGATCATCATCATCGTCGACCAAGAGTATCTTTTTCAATTGTGCCATTCTGTCTCTCCCTTACGTAGCTTAGAAATGTGCGTTCACGGGCCATCTCGCAAGCATGTTGCAGTTTCTTTCACGCGCTCGTGTTACAATGCCCGGTAAATGTTTCAATTCGGACATAATTAACCTAGATCAGGGACATAATATGCGGGCGTTGTAACATCATGAGCATCAAACCAGACATTACCGAATTGATTGCGCGGGCGCGTTCGGACCTGCGCATGGGGGTGCCGGTTGTGCTCAATGGCCCCCATCCGGTGGTAATCGCCGCGCTGGAAACGCTGGATGCAAAACGGTTCCCGTCGCTATTGTCGGTCGGCGACGATACCGTCATCGCGATCACGGCGCGCCGGGCGGAAACCCTGAAAGCCCGTGCCTATGACGGGGATCTCGCGCGCGTTATAGTGCCAAAGGGGGCGACCCTGTCCTGGGTGCATGGCATTGCAGATCCTGCGGGAGATCTGAGGACCCCGATGAAAGGCCCGCTGAACTGCGCCCGCGGGGGTGACGCTGCGGCGCATCGCGTGGCGTTGACGTTGTGTAAGACCGCCCGGCTGCTGCCGGCTTGCCTCGTCACGGCAGTAAGCGATTCGTCAGAGTTTGCGCGACGCAACGGCCTGACCTTGCTGTCCCTCTCTGACGTGTTGCCACATTTATCGACACGCAGCCCGCTGAGCGATGTCATCAGCGCGCGATTGCCGCTGGAGGTGTCCGAAACCGGCCGGTTGCATGTCTTTCGCCCCCAGGACGGTGGCGAGGAACACTACGCCGTCGAAATCGGCAGGCCGAATCGCAGCCAGCCGGTCCTGACCCGCCTGCATTCCGCCTGTTTTACCGGGGATCTGATGGGGTCGTTGAAATGCGACTGCGGTCCCCAACTGCGCGCGGCTCTGGCGCAGATGGGACAGGAAGGGCATGGCATCCTGCTCTACATGAACCAGGAGGGGCGCGGCATCGGTCTGGCCAATAAAATGCGCGCCTATTCGCTTCAAGATCAAGGGTTTGACACTGTGCAGGCCAATCATCGACTGGGATTTGAGGATGACGAAAGAGATTTTCGTCTGGGCGCGGATATTTTGAGCGCCATGGGATTCTCTGCGGTGCGGCTTCTGACAAATAACCCCAAAAAGGTCGAAATGATGCAATCCAGCGGCATTGATGTGGTCGAGCGCGTACCGCTCAAAACGGGCGGGAACCGACATAATCACGCATATCTGGCAACCAAAGCCCTTAAATCGGGGCATTTACTGTGACGCCTGATGATCTCGTGCTCACGCCCATGGGCTTGCGGTTTCAGGGGCGCATTTATCCCTGCACGCTTGGCAAGACCGGGGTGACAGTGCGCAAACGTGAAGGCGATGGCGCAACTCCGATCGGGACACACCGCATTGTGGGCATGCTCTATCGACCCGACCGCATCGCGCGCCCGGTGGGTTGGGCGCTGCCCATTGGTCCGCGGGATTTATGGTCGGACGATCCATCGGATGACGATTACAACATGATGGTGCGCGCACCTTTTGGCCCGAGCCATGAAAAGCTGCGCCGCGCCGACCCGCTCTATGATCTGGTGATCCTGACGGATTGGAACTGGCCCTATGCTATCAAGGGGCGCGGCTCCGCAATATTCATCCACCAACACCGCAGAGCAGGGTTCCCGACCGAGGGCTGCATCGCCCTGTCGCGCGGACATTTGCACAGCATCGCCCCGCGCATACGCTATCGGACACGCTTGGTGATCAAGGCGCAGCGCACCCCGTAAGGTGGGCTTCAGGCCACCACCCGGTCCCCAAAGATTGCCGAGCCGACACGAATATGCGTCGCCCCCAAGGCAATCGCCTTCTCGAAATCCCCACTCATGCCCATGCTCAGCCCCTTGAGCCCATTGCGTGCCGCAATCTTGGCCAGAAGTGCAAAATGCAGCGCGGCTTCTTCATCGGCGGGTGGTATGCTCATCACACCAACAACGGGCAGGTCCATTGCACGGCACGCGTTGATAAATGCATCGCTATCGGCAGGTAAAACCCCCGCCTTTTGCGGCTCTTCACCGGTGTTGACCTGAATGAAAAGCTGCGGACAATGCCCTGTCTCCTGGGCGAGACGTGCAAAGGTTTTCGCCAGTTTTGGTCGATCCAGCGCATGGATGGATTGAAACAACTCGAACGCCTGGCGCGCCTTGTTGGTTTGCAAAGGCCCAATCAAATGTAGGTCAATATCTTCAAATGTGTCGCGAAACCCCGGCCATTTCCCCGCAGCTTCCTGCACGCGGTTCTCACCAAAACATCGGTGCCCCTGTTCCAGGACCGCTTGCACACGCGCATCGGGCTGGATTTTGGACACAGCGATCAATTTGACCGATCCCACGGCACGACCCGCATCTTTTTCTGCCTGCGTTACGCGCTGTTGAATATCCTGCAATCCCATGTCGTACCTCCGCTTGGTTTCGTTGAATAAAGATAACGCCCTGCGCCAACAGAAAAAGGGCAGACCCGAAGGCCTGCCCCAAATTCAGGTCGTGACGTTTGACTTAGAAGTCGAAACGAACACCCAAGTCAGCAATTGTGTTGCCGGATGCGTTCTGACCGGCCATGCCGGACAGGGATACACCGCCACCCAGGGAGTGGGTGAAACCCAGACCGAAGGATGTGTCATTTGTCGCTGCACCACCATCGGAGACGGAAGCAACCACATTTGTTGCAGCACCAACCGGAATGGAGGCGGATGCACCAAATACGGTGTCAGCATCTGCTTCAAAGTCGGAGACCAAGAAGGAAACATCTGCAACACCCAGCGAACCGTTTGCTGTGATGACCCAGAAGTCGTTGTCCGAAGCAGCTACTGCAGGGATTGCAGCAGTGAAGGTTGTGGCATCAGCAGCAACTGCGGCACGCGCGGTCTGCTCGAACTTGCCGTAAGCTGCGCCAACGGTCCAGCCGCTGAACGTGTAGGATGCACCGATTTCATATGAGTCGCTGAAATCACCGCCGGCTGCTGTGCTGCCGTCATTTGTGTCGTGGTCATCTGTCCACGAACCCATAACTGCGAAATCACCGATTTCATACTTGACGTTGATGCCGTTGTTACCCGCGCCTGTGCTTGCGAAAGCTGGCAGGGAAACGCCGCTGTTTGCATACTGACCGGTTTGACCAACGAGACCTGGCTCGAAGCCGAAGTAGTTTACAACTTCTGCGGAGTCTGTAACGCCGGAGATGTTACCAACGCGAACGCGCAGGCCACCGGAGGATGCTTGGAAACGCGCGCCGGAGAATACACCCTGGTTTGCGGAGTTGTCGGCATTTTCGTTCGCTTCAACACGGATACGTGCGGCGAAGCGGATGCCACCGTCTGTTGTTGTCGACGAGTCGATGTTCAACCGGTAGCGGCTTTCCAGGCGGGTCTCTTCCTGCATGACGCCATCAGACGCACGATCTTCTTCGTACAGGATACCAAAACGGCCGTAACCGCTGAAGTTGAAGTTTGCGATGTCAGCGCCTGCTACGCTGGCTGTTCCGACCAGTGCTGTAGTGGCAATGAGAAGTTTTTTCATGAACTTGTCCTCAGGTTTCTATTCGTTGTTCAATGGGGGAATCCCTTTTGAACCTGAGCCGTGTTTGGCCGCTAACCGCCCCCTTTGGCAAGAACTTGAACAAGGCTGAGGTGAGAGGCGCAGGAAATGGTGCAGCTTTGCCACACTCTTTGCACCCCAATGCCCCATTGCCACCCGATTAAGATGATCCAGCACAACCGGGCGATGAAACCCATCACATCGCCCTTGTCCCTGCGCCCTCAGATGGACTAACCTGCACGCCAAATGGATTAGCGGGCACTCACATGAAACGAGCAACACTATCAAGGGTTTTGGGCCTCATCGCCGTCACGGGCGCTTTGACCGCTTGCGGATCGGGGACGGGTACATCAAGCAGCGCACCCGTCGTGGGTTCCCAGGATGCGCGCACATTAGACAATGACACAACACGCATTGTTGAGGGTGCCGGGGCGAGCACGATCTGGGACGCTTTTCGCGGGCAGAACACTGAAACCGTTGTCGCCGTGAACAAGTACCTGTGGTCCGCGTCGCTTGAGGTGTTGAACTTCCTGCCGGTCCAGACGGTCGATCCCTTCACCGGCGTGATCGTAACGGGCTACGGCACACCGCCCGGCAGTGGGCGATCTTATCGCGCGACGGTCCTGATCAAGGACCCGGCTCTGGATGCGCGCTCCCTTAACGTGGCATTGCAGACCCGAAACGGCCCTGCGGATGCGGCAACCGTGCGCGCGGTGGAAAACGCCATCCTGAGCCGGGCACGCCAGTTGCGGATTGCAGACAATAAGCTTTGAGACCGGCCCAGAGACGAGGTCAAAAATAATTTCTGCGCCGGTGCCCGTGTAAACTGCGGCCCCGGCGCTCTGACGTTAAGAAGGTCGCTCATATGACGCGTTACACCCCAGCCGAGATCGAAGCCCGCTGGCAGGAAGTCTGGAACCGGGACGAGGTCTTCAAGGCCGTGCGCTCCGCAGATAAACCCAAATATTACGTGCTGGAAATGTTCCCCTACCCATCGGGGCGCATCCACATGGGGCATGTGCGCAACTATACCATGGGCGATGTGATCGCGCGCTACAAGCTGGCGACGGGGCACAACGTATTGCACCCCTTTGGCTTTGACGCCTTTGGGCTGGCGGCGGAAAACGCGGCGATGGAGCGCAAGATCCACCCCAAGGATTGGACCTACCAGAACATCGACGACATGATTACACAGATGAAACCGCTTGGATTTGGCCTGGACTGGTCACGTCTCTTTGCGACCTGCGACGTGGATTATTACGGCCAGCAACAGGCGCTGTTTCTGGATTTCCTCAAGGCCGGGCTGGTGTATCGCAAAAACGCTGTGGTGAATTGGGACCCTGTGGATATGACCGTTCTGGCCAATGAGCAGGTCGAACAGGGGCGCGGCTGGCGGTCCGGCGCTTTGGTCGAGCGGCGCGAGCTGACGCAGTGGTTCTTCAAGATCAGCGATTATTCCGAAGAGCTGCTGGACGCGCTGGACACGTTGGAGCATTGGCCCGCCAAGGTGCGCCTGATGCAGGAAAACTGGATCGGCAAATCGCGCGGGCTGCAATTTGCGTTTTCCACCATCGATGGCCCCGATGGGCATGACCGGATCGAGGTTTATACCACGCGGCCCGATACGCTGTTGGGCGCATCCTTTGTCGGGATTTCACCAGATCATCCGTTGGCCAAACTGCTGGAGCGCGACAACCCGGAGGTGGCTGCGTTCTGCGCCGAATGTCGTAAGGGTGGCACGACCGAGGAGGCCATTGAGACGGCGGAAAAGCTGGGGATGGATACCGGCATCCGCGTGCGCCATCCCTTTGACACCGCGCATGAATTGCCAGTCTATATCGCGAATTTCATCCTAATGGAGTATGGCACCGGCGCGATCTTTGGCTGCCCAGCGCATGACCAACGCGATTTTGAATTCGCCACCAAATACGACCTGCCGATCATTTCGACCTATCTGCCCGATGAGGATGCGGCGGATAAATTGAGCGAGGCCTATGTGCCCGCAAAGACCGAGCGCGTGTTTTACAACCGTGGCTTTGCCGGGGAAGCGCATCAAACCGGGCTGGAGGCCATCGACGCCGCCATCGCCTTTTGCGAGGCAAATGGCATCGGTCAGGGTGTCACGAAATTCCGCCTGCGTGATTGGGGGCTGTCACGGCAACGCTATTGGGGATGCCCGATCCCGGTTGTCCATTGCGAAGACTGCGGTGTGGTGCCGGAGAAGAAAGAAAACCTGCCGATTGAATTGCCCTATGACGTGACCTTCGACACGCCGGGCAATCCGCTGGACCGTCACCCAACCTGGCGCGACACGCCCTGCCCGGCCTGTGGCAAACCAGCCAAACGCGAAACCGACACGATGGACACTTTCGTTGACAGTTCGTGGTATTTCGCCCGCTTCACCGCGCCGGACGCGAAAACGCCGACGGTGATGGAGGACGCGCAATATTGGATGAACGTCGATCAATATATCGGCGGGGTGGAGCATGCGATTTTGCACCTGCTCTATTCGCGCTTTTTCGCCCGCGCGATGCAGATCACCGGCCATTTGCCGGAGAGTGCGATTGAACCCTTTGATGCATTGTTTACGCAGGGAATGGTGACGCATGAAATTTATCAAATTTCGGAACGTGAATACAACGAAGATGGATCGCCTAAGGCGAAGCGTACAGAATACGCGTTACCTGAAGAGGTAGAGCGTCGCGAGGATGGCAAAACGTATCAAAAGATAACTGGAAAAACCGTAGTAACGCTGCCTTCCGCCAAAATGTCCAAATCCAAGAAAAACGTCGTCGACCCGCTCAACATCATCTCTGCCTATGGTGCCGATACCGCGCGCTGGTTCGTGCTGAGCGACAGCCCGCCCGAACGCGACGTGGAATGGACCGCAAGCGGGGCTGAAGCGGCCTATAAACATCTTGGCCGGGTCTGGAACCTGTCCGAACGCGTCGCAGAGATGGATCAGGATACGCAGGGAAGCGGCGACCAGGATCTGCTGCGCGCCATGCATGTCTGCATCCATGACGTGACCATGGGGATCGAAAGCTTTGGCTTCAACGCGGCCATCGCGAAACTCTATGCCTTCACCGCCACATTACAGAAATCAAAGGCCGGATATGCCGCCCAACGTCAGGCGATCAAGACGCTAGCACAATTGATGTCGCCCATGACGCCGCATCTGGCCGAGGATATCTGGGCGCGTCAGGGCGGCGAGGGGCTCGTGACCACCGCCGATTGGCCCAAAGCGGATGAGAAAATGCTTGTCTCAGACACCATCACTCTGCCCATCCAGGTCAACGGCAAACGGCGCGCCGAAATCACCGTGCCCGCCGATATGCCCAAAGAAGAGGTTGAAAAGCTGGCACTGGCGGACCCCGCTGTGCTACGAACCCTCGACGGTGCCACGCCCAAAAAGATCATCGTCGTTCCCGGACGGATCGTGAATGTTGTCATTTAGCCGAAACCTCCTCCTTGTCCTCCCGCTCGCGCTGGCCGCCTGCGGGTTTACCCCGGTCTATGCGCCGGGCGGGGCGGGATCGCAGGTGCAACACAACATCGCCGTGCAGGCCCCGACCACGCGAGATGGCTTCCTGCTGACGCAGCGGCTCGAAGAGCGTCTGGGGCGCGCGGGTGATGCGGCCTATTCGCTCAGCTATACAATTGCCAGCGGTCTGGAGAGCCTCGCCGTGGACCGCGAAGGCATCACCACACGTTTCAACCTGGTTGGTTCCGCCAATTATGCGCTGACCGAGGCCAGCACGGGCCGGGTCATCACCTCCGGGTCGGTGGACAATTTCGCCGGGCTTTCCGCCGCAGGGACGACGGTGGCCACTTTTGCCGCCGAACGCGACGCGCAAAAACGCCTGATGGTGTTGCTCGCTGATCAGATCGTCACGCGGGTTCTGACCACGGACCTGCCATGAAACTCGCGCCCCGCGATGCGAATGCCTATTTCACCAAACCGGATGCGCGTAAAACCGGCCTTCTGATCTATGGCACCGACGCGATGCGCGTGGCGCTCAAACGACAACAGTTGCTGGCGGCCCTGCTGGGCGCGCAAGCCGAAGAGGAGATGCGCATGACCCGCATGGGTGGTGCGCAGGTCCGCAAGGATCCGGCCCTTTTGGTGGATGCAATCAAATCCATCGGTTTTTTTCCGGGCGCGCGGGCCGTTTTTGTCGAGGAGGTAAATGAAACCTGTGCGCCTGCGGTTCTGGCCGCCCTGAGCGACTGGCAGGAGGGCGATGCGCAGATCATCGTAACCGCCGGTGCTCTGAAACCCACCTCGAAACTGCGCAAGGCCTTTGAGGCACATCCCAACGCCTATGCCGCCGCGATCTATGACAACCCGCCCACGCGCGAGGAGATCGAAACCGCTTTGCGCGCGGCGGGTCTGGCCCAGGTTCCCGGCGATGCGCTGGCCGCACTCAATGATCTGGCGCAGGCGATTGATCCCGGTGATTTCCGCCAGACCGTCGAGAAACTCGCACTCTACAAGATCGGCGATGCCACGCCCCTGTCGCTGCTGGATATTGCCGCCTGTGCGCCAACCTCAACCGAAGCCGATGTCGATGACGTTCTGATGGTCGTGGCGGAGGCGCGCGCGCATGACATTGGTCCGGTGATGCAGAAACTCGTGGCACAAGGGGCCACGCCCGTCGGGCTTTGTATCGGTGCCATGCGCCATTTTCGCGCCCTGCACCGCGCGGCCTGTGACACTTCCGGGCGACCCACGATCTTTGGTCCCAACCGCGACAGGATGCTGGCGCAATCACGGCGCTGGGGTCCGGCGAAACTCGAAAGCGCAATCACGCTTTTGACGGATACCGATCTACAGTTGCGCTCCGCCGGTCAACACGCGCCCGGCATGGCCCTTGTCGAACGCGCTTTTATCCGGCTTGCGATGATGGGCAATCGCTAGGACTGTGCTGACGCCGCAAACATCGCCATGACCTCATCCGTGCTCATCTGCTGTGTCTTTTCTGCAAAGCTGTATCCTTTTGGCTTTTCGTCGATGAATAATTCTCCCGTCAGAGGCACGTCGCCCAGATCATCCAGCGTGCCGGCACCAAAGTAGCAGGTGCCTTGATGCGCACCCGGCGCCGTCACGCGATAAAAGATGCTGCTACCACAGGTTTTGCAGAAGACCCGTTCCGCCCATTCCGATGAGGCATAGGCGGTCAGGTTTTCCGCGCCTTTGATCTCCACACCACCGGCGGGAACTTCGAGCGCGAGAAAAATACCACCACTCCATTTGCGACACATGCCGCAATGGCATGCACCGACCTCCTTTGGTGCCTCGGCCAAGGTATAGGTGAGTGCACCGCACAGGCAGCTTCCGAATTTTGACATAGCGACTCTCCCTTATGATCAAATCTCGCCTGCGATCCTGCCACACCTTACTGGCAATTTCTGTCAGGAGTTGTCATCGCCGGTCGTCCATGACAATTTTCCGCCATGCGCATGCCAGAAAAGGACGTCGCAATGTATAAAGTGATCGGAACGAGCAAATCCCGCGCCTTTCGCGTGTTGTGGGCCTTGCAGGAAATGGGCGAACCTTACGAGCAGATCGCCGCCAACCCGCGCTCAGAGGAAGCCAGGCAGTATAACCCCTCTGGCAAGATCCCCGCATTGCTCGACGGTGATGAGGTGTTGACCGATTCCTTGGCAATCATGACCTATCTGGCGGATAAACACAGCAAGCTGACGGCCCCGGCAGGCACGCCCGCGCGCGCAAGACAGGACGCGATGACCTTCTGGTTGATCGACGAATTTGATGCGATCCTCTGGGCGGCGGCCAAACATAGTTTCGTTCTCCCCGAACACCTGCGGCTGCCCGCCGTCAAAGAGGCTCTGAAGTTTGAATTCGAAGCATCGGCCGCTCAATTGTCCGAACGCCTTGAGGGGCCGTTTTTGATGGGGGACGCGATCACGCTGCCGGATATTCTGGCCTGTCACTGTCTGAACTGGGCGCATGGCGCGAAGTTTCCGCGCACGGATGACAAGCTTTTCAACTATGCCAAATCCCTGCGCGAGCGTCCTGCGTATCAGGCGGTTTCAGGCACGTAAGCCGCCGCTGCCCGGCCCGCCCAACGCCCGGTGGCAAGGCATCCGTTGATAAGGTATCCGCCTGTCGGGGCCTCCCAATCGAGCATTTCACCCGCGCAGAAAACGCCCGGAATATCCTTGAGCATCAGCTCCGGCGTCAGGGCCTCGAAGGCGACGCCGCCCGCAACCGAAATCGCCTGATCCAGAGGATGCAGCCCATCATAACGGATCGCCAGGTGCTTGAGCCTCTGTGCCAGAGCCATCGGTTCAAGCGGCAGGGGGCGCGCGTATTCCAGCGCCAGCGCCAGTTTCGCCGGGTCCAGCTTCAGCGTCTTGCGCAGGTGGTTGGACAGGCTCGTCTTGCCTCTGGGCCGGGCGAACCGGCGCGCCACCTCTTCCCCTGTCAGATCAGGCAAAAGATCAACATAAAGACGGTGGTCCTGACGCAGGGCGCGGCTGACCTCATAAAGCCCCCCGCCCTCCAGCCCGGTTTGGCTGATCACGGCCTCCCCCGCGACGTCATGGGGCCAGCGGAAAACTGCACGCCCTTGAGCGCAGTCCCGGCGCGCGCCAGCATATGGCGCGACCAGGCGATATGCAGGCCGACATTCGCAGGCGCAAATCGCGACAGAGGCACGCCCCGTTTCGCCAGATGATCCACCCAGCCCCCATCCGATCCCAACCGCGCCCAGCTTGCACCACCAAGCGCCAGAACGGTGACATCGGCCCTGATCCCATCGCGCCCGTCGGGGCCCTCGAACAGGGTTTCGCCGTCCTCCCACCCTTGCCACCGCATGTTGGTGCGCAGTTCAACACCGATCTGGTCGAGCCGGTGCAGCCAGGCGCGCAAAAGCGGCGAGGCCTTCATCGCGCGAGGGAACACGCGCCCGGTCGAGCCGGTGAAAATCTCTTGGCCCAACCCGCGCGTCCAATCCTGTACAGCACCCGCATCAAAGCCCGCCAAAATCGGGCGCAACCGGTCGGCGGCTTCATAAAAATGCGGCAGCATTTTCTCAATCGGTTCATCCTTGGTCAGGTTCAGACCGGATTTACCCGCCATCAGAAACTTGCGCCCAACGGATGGTTTGGCCTCGCAAATGGTGACACGCAGGCCGCGCGCGGCGAGCTCTTGTGCGGCCATCAAGCCTGCGGGGCCTGCGCCAATCACCAGGGCATGGCTCACACCTCCACCTGCGGCAGCGCGCCTTTGATTTCCACAACGCGGTGCGGATAGGGGATTTCGATGCCATTGTCCCGGAGCGCGTTCCAGATCAGAAACAGCACATCCGACGTGTATTTGTTGGGCCCGTCATCCAGCCCGTTGACCCAGAATTCCACCGCGAAATCTATCCCGCTGTCGCCAAACCCGCGCAGCTCGCAATCCGGCGGATAGGGCAGATCCAGCACGTCGGGATGCGTCGCAACCGCCGCCTCGATGATCGCGGGGACGCGATTGATGTCGGTGTCATAGCTGACGGAAAAAGGTGCCTCATAGCGATTTGCCGAGCCGGAGTCCGAATAGTTGATGACCCGCGTGGTGATGAAATCCTCGTTCGGTACGACAATCCATCGCCCATCGAAGGTTTCAAGCACAGCAGCCCGCGCGGTCATCTTGACGATCTGGCCGGATTCACCCCCGTCCAATTCGACGAAATCGCCCACCGTCGCCTGCCCCTCGATCAACAAAATCACTCCGGAGATGAAATTCGAGGCGATCTTTTGCAAGCCGAACCCCAAGCCAACCCCGATCGCCCCCCCGATCACCGCCAGCGCGCTGAGGTTGATCCCCATAATGTTGAGCAGCAGTAAAAACGCGATGGCAAAGATCGTGAATTCGATCGCCTTGGACGTCAGTTGCCGCAAAGAGGGGCGCATTTCTTTCTGGTTTTCGATGAATTGCGTGGTTTGTCGGTTCGACCACCCCCCCAGCCAGAACAGCACACCTCCCGCGATGACACCACGGATCAGCGCCATGACGGAGAAGGAGATGTTGCCGAGCGAAATCGTCATCTCGCCCAGCTTGGCCATCAGCGGATCCAGCACCCCGAACATATAAAGTGCTGCCACCGGCACCAGGGCATAACGCCCCAGAAGTTTCAGGAAGGGATCGGCGATGACATCACGCACAAGGATGCGTACGGCCAAAAACAGAAAAACCCGCTTGCCGAAAGCAATCACCGCGCCGCTGTCAAACAGGGACCGCACGACGCTTTCGCCGATCGCCGTGAACAAATAGGCCAGCAATGGGAGCAACAGGGGCAACGTCAGGAGTGATGTGCGCCGCGCGCGCGCCAGAAGGTTTTCCAAGCCCTCGGCGGGGGTCAGGATCCGTGTCAAAAATCCGCGCAGGCGGCGAGACACGAGGATGGCCAACACATAGGCCAACACCAGGAGCGCAAATTGCGACCATGCCGCCGGGCTCAGCGCCCAGGATTTGGCAAGTTCCCAGGCAATAATAGCGTATTCGGCCCCGCGCTGAACGATCTCTGGCTGAGTGGACAGGTCAAATTCCACGGATACCCCCTCTTTTCATCCTGAAAACCACCCCTGGACTCATGCCTGCACGCGCCGCACGGAGCAAGCCCGGATATCTGGCCTTGCGTCCCCCAATGTGATCACACCTGACCGGCGGTGGCCAAACGATGCACACATCATTTGATCCTAAGCGTCTGTCAAATGCGTCAAAAGTGATTAATGCAACCACGACCGCCTTTTATGGTTACCGCCTATGGTGCAAGTTGTTTTTGACGCTGTAAGCATGTGATTGAGTGCGGTCTTCTATCAGGCCTTTGAGTGCGGCACTTCAGCAGCCGCTGGCCGGTATGGTGATCTGCGGATCAGGTCCAAATCTGACGTACGAGCTTTGCTGCTCAGCCGGTAGTCTTGGTTTTCCTAATCCAGGTCTATTCGATCAATTTGCCCATTCAGGTCATCGACTTCTCACACCTCCTTCACCGACGTCAGATTGCTGTGCGCAGAGCTAGCGTCATACTGCTGCTGCCGCCTGCGTCGGATCTCTGTAATCTTCATTATGCGTCATCATGGCCCAGATCGCGCGCGCCATTTTGTTTGCCAATGCGATTGCCACCAGCATCCGAGGCTTTCTCTCTAACATTCGCGCCAGCCACGAGCCTGGCCGGATCGACTTGCGTCCAAGCCAGTTGAGCCGCATCATTGCTCCAATGATCAAAAGCCGGCGAATGTCAGCCTGCCCTGCTTTTGAGATCCGCCCAAGCCGGGCCTTGCCGCCTGAGGAATGTTGACGGGGCACCAAACCAAGCCAGGCGGCAAAATCCCGCCCACATTTAAAACTGCTCATCGGCGGAGCAAAAGCTTCAATAGCTAACGCCGTTAGAGGTCCAACGCCTGGCATCGTCTGTAATTGCCGGGTTAAATCCGCATTCTTTGACAGGACCTTGGCTTTCTTCGTTTTGGCTTCAATTCGGGCTGTCTTCTCGGCGATCTGTAAAATGAGATCTCGGCACGCTTCAAGGGCCAGTTCAGGTAGCTCTCCGTTCGATCCCTCAAGGGTGGCCTCGATACGCTTGAGGTTCGCAATGCCTAGCGGAAAAACATGGCCATATTCATACATCACCGCCCGAAGAGCATTCACCAATTCTGTCCGATGGCGAACAAGGCGTTCTCTGGCTCGGAACAATACCGCCCGGGCCTGCTGCTCTTGTGTTTTAGGCTCGACAAAGCGCATCTCAGGGCGCTGTGCTGCAATCACAATGGCTTCTGCGTCCGCCGCATCATTCTTCTGCCGCTTTACGAAGGGCTTTACATACTGAGGAGCAATTAACTTTACCCTATGTCCAAATTTTACCATCTGACGAGCCCAGTAGTGAGCACCACCACAGGATTCCAGAACCACTACACAAGGTGGGTGATCTGCCATAAATTTATGAAACTGCGGTCGCGAGAGCTTCTTTCGAAACTTGACCTCCCCAGTCATAGATGCTCCGTGAACTTGGAGCACATTCTTTGCTAAATCCACCCCGATCATAGTATCTTTCATCCTGCCGCCCTTTCCGTATTGTGAGTTTCAACACCACATATTGGCACATTGCGATGCCGTCTGGGGAGGGCGGCAACCATCCCGTCTGGCATTGCGCCAAAGCACGCAAATGCCTGCACAAGGCCATTTACCAGGCACAAAAGCGCCCGGCCTGATAGTAAGGACAGGCAAATCAATCATCTCGGGCAACCTCAGCCTGACGTCGCGCACATCTGCTTGATCCGTTGCGCATGCGCGGGTTTGGCGGCGATCACATCAGCAACCAGACCTCTCGCGTGATCCATGATATCCTCAGGCGCTACGATCCGGTCGATCAACCCAAACCGCAAGGCCTCCTCAGCGCCGATTTTCTGCCCCCCCATCAGGATCAGCTTGGTGCGCGCCGGCCCGATCAGCCGGGACATGCGCAGGGGATCGCTCGGTTGTGGCAGGAAGCCCAGCTTCATCACCGGATAGAAAAACGTCGCCTGTGGCGGCGCGATCCGAATATCACAGGCCAGCGCCATACCCATGGCACCCCCCGCCAACGTGCCATTCAGCGCGGCGACCGTCAGCCCCGAACATGCCGCTACAGCAGCCGAAAGCGCCTCCCACAACGATGACGTGGCAAGCCCTGCACGCGCCGCCTCCAGATCCGCACCGGCACTGAACACACGGCCCCGCCCGGTCAAAATGACGGCCGGGGCGTCCTGCGCCGCGCGCATGGCATCGACCAGTTGCGTCAACATCTGCGCGTTCAGCGCATTGGCCTTGTCCGGGCGGTTCAGAGTGACAATAAAAACGCCGTCCTCCCGCTCAACGTCAATCATACCAACCCCACCTTGGCGCGCACATCCTCATCGCGCAGGGATATTTCCTGACCGCACCATGGATTCGCCGCCGGGCTGCACATCCACAACAACGCTCTTGCAGGCCAATCCGCAGGAATATGAACGTCCCAATCCAGCTGGCTGACCGGATTGATCCCGCTGGTTTTAATCTCGCGCTGCATTTGCGTGGCCACGGTGCCGGGGGATAATCCAATCGCGCGGATGCCATGTGCGGCCTCTTCCTTATCCAGACAACGGGTCAACATATTCACCGCCGCCTTGGAGGCGCAATAATGGCTCCAGGCCTCGACAGGTCCATGTGCTGCGCCCGAACTGATGGTCAGAACGGAGCCGCCGCCCTGGGCCTTCATCACCGGAACCACCGCACGCATCCCATAGAAAACACCCTTGAGATTGATGTCGATCACATCCCCCCAGGCGTCCATATCGGCCTCAGACAAATGCGCAATCGGCTCGATCACGCCCGCGTTGTTGATCAACACATCCAACGCCCCAAAGGTCTCGACCGTGGCGTCCACGGCGGCGGCAACCTCGCGGGCGTTGGCGACATTGCAGGGGATGGCCAGCGCCTTGTCGCCGATTTCACCGGCCAGATCCGCGATGTCGCCCTGCCCGCGTGCGACCAGCGCCACATTGGCACCCGCACGCGCAAACACCCGTGCGGCTTCTGCGCCAATACCCCGGCTCGCACCCGTGATCAGAACCGTTTTTCCGCTCATATCCATTTGCACTACTCCCTGAGGCTGTTGCCCTGTGTTAATGTGCCGCGCAAGAGGCGTCCAGCCTGCGGTTCCGCTTGACCATTGCAGGACCGTGCCTGACTATACGCGCCAAACCGGCTTGTTAAGGATTACCATATGTCATTTCTGAGTTTTCGTAGTATCGCGAGTGTCACCCTTGCCCTATCGATGGGCCACGCAGCGCATGCGGATTTGACCGCACAGAACGTCTGGTCGGATTGGCAATCACAGTTTGAGGGGTTCGGCAACGACGTTTCAGCGACAGAAACGCAATCCGGTGACACGCTGATATTGAATGATCTGACGATCAGCACCCCTGGTTCCGAAGAGGCGGCGGCGACACGGCTTCAGATGGGACAAGTGACCTTCACGGAAAACAACGACGGCACGGTGAGCATCGCACTCCCCGACCTGATGCCTTTCCAGATGCAGATCATTGGCGAAGACGGCAAACCTGCAGATATCGAAATGGAAATTCGTCAATCGGGCCTGGTTTCGACAGTTTCCGGTGTGCCGACCCAGATGACCAACAGCTATACCGCGCAGAGCATGGATATCGTTCTGACGGACCTGACCCTTGATGGTGAAAAACTGAGCTCGGAGACGGCCCGCTTCAACCTGGGTCTGACGGATTTGGCGGGCAGCACAACATCGACCGTCGGTGGCAAGCGTGTCATGGATCAAAACATGCAAGCCAGCACCGTCACCTATAGCCTGGCTTTCACGGACCCCGAAGGCGGTGGCGATCTGCAAGCGAATGGCCAGATGGCAGACATCAGCTTTGAGGGCTCAAGCCAATCGCCGCTCTCAAAGGTGGCGTCGGGTGATATCTCTGCCCTGTTGGCCGCGGGTATGGGCGGGGGCGGGACATTTGCCTATGCCGCTGGTGCCTCCAACATGACCGTGACCGAAAATGCCGCCGAAGTTTTCTCCAGCACGACGACCTCTACTGGCGGCACGCTGAACGTCGAATTTTCTCCTGAGGGTCTGGCTTATTCCGGAGATCAAAATAACCTCAAACTCGCCATGACATCACCGGATTTTCCAGTGCCTGTGGATCTTGATATGGTGAAATCCAGCTTCAACCTTGCCGTGCCTGTGCAGAAATCCGAGGCGGCGGAAGACTTCGCCCTTGGGTTTTCGTTGAACGATTTCTCCGTATCAGACACGCTGTGGGGTCTGTTTGATCCGAGCGCGCAACTGCCCCGTAATCCGGCGACGATCGCGCTTGATCTGACGGGCAAGGCCAGGGTTCTGGCTAATATTTTTGATCCGGCTCTAGAAGAGTTCGAGGGGCCACCTGCGGCGCTGGAAACCCTGGATATCAAAAAATTGCAGATTACCATCGCCGGTGCCGAATTGACCGGAGAGGGCGCATTCCGTTTTGACAACAACACGCCCGACGCCATGCCCCAACCGGTCGGCATTGCGGATTTGTCTTTGGTGGGGGGCAACAAGCTGATCGACACGCTGGTTGCCATGGGTCTTCTGCCCGAAGATCAGGCGATGGGGGCGCGTATGATGATGGGGCTTCTCGCGGCACCCGGCGCGCAGCCCGATACGTTGAACTCTCGCATCGAGATCAACGCGCAGGGCCATGTGCTGGCCAATGGTCAGCGGATCCAATAGCGGTTGTTTCCATTTTTCGGACATAACAGGGGCGCGGGCTGCGTCCCATTTTGTCACGCGCCCTTGCGGTAGGGCGAGCGCGCGGCTACCTGAGGTGGAACCGCTTTGGAGCACTGTTTATGACCCTGTCCCCCGAAAAACTGACCGAAAGGTTGTTGCAAGCCGCCTTGGACGCCGGTGCCGATGCCGCTGATGCCATGGCGCTTCAGGGCGCGTCGCTCAGCATCGAAGTCCGCGCAGGCACGCTGGAGCACGCAGAGCGCTCCGAAGGTGTTGATCTGGGGTTGCGGGTATTTATCGGCCACAAAAGCGCGACGGTCTCCGCTTCGGATGTGCGGCCCGAAACCCTGTCTGACATGGCGGTGCGCGCCGTCGCCATGGCGCGCGAAGCCCCTGAGGATGAATTTTCGGGCCTGGCCTCTCGCGATCAACTGGTCCGCGATTTTGACACGGCATCTCTCGAATTGCATGACCCGGCGCCGGAACCTTCCCCTGCACAGCTCCAGGAAGATGCCGCAAGGGCCGAAGCCGCAGCGCTTGAGAACAATGGTGTCAGCCAGGTGCAATCCGCCAGTGCCGGGTATTCCGCGCGCCAAGTGCACCTCGCCGCGACCAACGGTTTCTCGGGCGGTTACACCAGGACGGGCTGTGGTTTATCCTGTGTCGCCATCGCAGGCACAGGCGCGGGCATGGAGCGCGACTACGACGGGGACAGCCGCACGTTTCAAGCCGACCTGCGCGGCCCAGAGGAGATCGGCAAACGCGCCGCCGAGCGGGCCGTGGAGCGGCTGGATGCGCGCAAGCCCCCCACCGGCCGGTTCAACGTGCTGTTCGACGAACGGGTGTCGGCCTCGCTGATCGGGCATTTGCTGATGGCGGTGAACGGATCGTCAGTGGCGCGCGGTGGTTCGTGGTTGCGCGATGCCATGGGCGAGGCGATCTTGCCCGACCACCTGTCCCTGATCGAGGACCCCCATCGCCCCCGCGCTTCAAGTTCGCGCCCCTTTGACGCCGAAGGCCTGCCCACCAAGGCCCGCACCATCGTTGAAAACGGTGTTCTCACCGGCTGGACCCTGGATCTGGCGACAGGGCGCAAACTGGGGATGCCCTCCACCGCAAATGCGGGGCGCGGCACCTCTTCTGCGCCCTCACCCTCCAGCTGGAACGTGGCTTTGACCCAAGGCACCGCCACCCGCGAAGACCTGATCCGCGATATGGGAACCGGGTTGCTGGTCACCTCCATGATCGGTTCAACCATCAACCCCAATACCGGCGATTACTCGCGCGGGGCGGCCGGGTTCTGGGTCGAAAACGGTCAAATCGCCGGGGCGATCAATGAATGCACCATTGCCGGGAACCTGCGCGATATGCTGCGCAGCATCGTGCCTGCAAATGACGCGCGCGCGCACCTGAGCCGGGTCGTGCCCTCGCTGCTGGTGCCGGGGATGACCCTTGCAGGCAACTGATCTCGACTTGCTTAGGGATGCCGCGCGCCTAGCGGGCCGTGTCGCCACAAGTTTCGCGGGCAAAACCGCGCAGTCCTGGGACAAACCGGATGGCGCGGGTCCCGTGACGGAAGCCGATCTGGCCGTAAATGACGCGCTGGAAGCGGTTTTGCGCACCGCGCGCCCCGATTACGGCTGGCTGTCCGAAGAATCGCAAGACACGGGCGCGCGCCTGGCACATGATACGGTCTTCATTATCGATCCGATCGACGGGACGCGCAGCTTTGTTGAGGGCTCCCGCACCTGGGCGCATTCCATCGCGATTGCGCATCAGGGCGTGGTCACGGCGGCGGCGATTTTCCTGCCATTGCGCGACAAACTCTATTCCGCGGCACTGGGGCGGGGGGCGTTTCGTAACGGAGCGCGATTATTGATCAGCCCACGAAACGACCTCAGCGGCGCGAAGGTTCTGGCGACCAAACCGGTGATGAACCCGGAACACTGGCCCACTGGCTTGCCAGCGTTTGACCGCGCGCACCGCCCATCGCTCGCTTATCGGTTGGGACTGGTGGCCGAAGCCCGGTTTGACGCCATGCTGACGTTTCGCCCAAGCTGGGAGTGGGACATCGCCGCAGGGGCCTTGATCGTGACCGAGGCGGGCGGGCTGTGCACCGACAAGACCGGTGTCCCGCTGCGTTTCAACAATCCCGAACCGCTGCTCAATGGCGTCATCGCTGCCGGACCCGCCCTGCACGGCGATGTCCTGGCCGCACTTGCGCCGGCAGGCGCGCCTTGACCCCGCCGCGCGGATCGGCAATTTTCCGTCGATCCTCTCATACTCAAAGGAACAGCCCATGACCCAACGCCTGCATCTCGTTTTCGGAGGGGAACTCGTTGATCCGAGCAAGAACACTTTCAAGGCTGTCGATGATTTGCACATCGTCGGGATTTTTCC
Organism: Roseobacter fucihabitans; assembly: GCF_014337925.2. NCBI lineage: Bacteria > Pseudomonadati > Pseudomonadota > Alphaproteobacteria > Rhodobacterales > Roseobacteraceae > Roseobacter > Roseobacter fucihabitans. The sequence continues at coordinate 3,732,550 of NZ_CP143423.1, forward strand.
AAACTATGAGGCCGCTTTCAACGCATGGAAGTCCGAAGCCCAGCGCACCGTAGACAATGCCCATATGCGGTATTTCATCGCCCACCTGCACCGCCTGCGCGATGAGGAGACCGAAGCCTCCACGACAGAAGAACTGGAATAGAACGTCATGGGCCATTCACTGGGGCTGGCGGCCTATCGGGCGCTAACCCACAGATCGGCCAAGCGGTCCTTCACGCCCAATGGCACACGCCCCAAAGGGGAGCTTGTCTGGATCCATGCCGCGGAGCCTTCCAACCTGCTGGCTCTTCAGGACCTTGCCGAGCGCCTGTGCACCACACGCGATGGTTTGAGCATTCTGATCACCCTGCCGGATCGCGAAACACTGGATCGCGCTGATGCGATCCATCCGCAACATCCGATGATTGTGAAGGAGGAGATTCCTTCCGAACACCCCGCGGCCGTGCAGGCTTTTCTTGCCCATTGGATGCCGGATATGTGTATCTGGACCTGGGGGCAGCTGCGACCGAACCTACTGCTTGCGGCGTATGACGCCAAATGTCCAATGGTGCTGATTGATGCGGATAAGGATGGTTTTGACGGCCAGCGCGACCGATGGCTTCCCGATCTGTCGCGCGACTTGCTGACAAATTTCACCGCCGTGATGAGCAGATCACCGCAAGCGGTGCAGCGTCTCGAAGCGCTCGGCCTTAAGTCCCGCCACATTCAGATGACGCCGCCGCTGCAAGCAGGCGGACAAGCACTCCCCTGCAAGGATTCGATATTCTCTGCGATGACGAGCTCGCTTGCGGGGCGCCCGGTGTGGCTGGCGACGCGTGTTCAGGAACATGAAGCTGGGATTATTCTGGCGGCCCACCGTCAAGCGCTGCGCTATTCACACCGGCTTTTGCTGATCCTACACCCCGCAGAACGTCACCTGGCGCCCCTTTTTACCGACAAGGCCGAGGCCGAAGGGTTTCGCGTCTGCGATTGGGTCAATGATGGCGACCCGACCGAGGCAACACAGGTCATGCTCGCCGAAGATGGCTCAGATCTGGGTCTGTTTTACCGGCTGGCTCCGGTATCCTTTCTGGGCAGCTCTCTGGTATCGGGGTATGGTGGATGCAACCCTTTCGAGGCGGCTGCGCTTGGCTCTGCCGTGCTTTATGGGCCGAATGTGCGGCGTTACTTACCATTTTACACGCGGCTCGCGAACGCAGGTGCCGCACGGATCGTGAATGATACCCACTCGCTGGGCACCGCCGTGACGCGCCTGATTGCGCCGGATCAGGCCGCCACCATGGCGCATGCGGGCTGGGACGTGATCAGCAGCGGTGCCGAGTTGGTCGATAAGGTCATCGATCTGGTGGAAACCACGCTGGATCACCGGTTGGAGCCCTCCAATGCGCACCCCTGAGTTTTGGTTTACAGCCCCCGACAAACCTACGCGGCTGGCACGCCTGCTTGCCCCGCTTGGCTGGCTCTATGCCAAGGCTACGGCGCGCCGACTGGCCAAGACCGCACCGCTTAAACTCGATATCCCGGTAATCTGTGTCGGGAATATCAATGCCGGCGGGACTGGCAAAACACCTACCGTGATCGCCGTCGCCGCGCATCTGATGAACCGCTTTCACCGACCCCATATCGTTACGCGCGGCTATGGCGGGCGTCTCAAAGGCCCCCTGCGCGTTGATCCCGCGCAGCATCGCGCCGCCGATGTCGGGGATGAGCCTCTATTGCTCGCGGCCTTTGCCGAAGTCTGGGTCGCGCAAGACCGGGCGGCGGGCGGACGGGCTGCACAGGATGCCGGGGCCAGTGTGGTCATATTGGATGATGGTTTTCAGAACCCCGCGCTGCATAAGGACATCAACATCGTCGTCGTGGACGCTTTGCGCGGGTTCGGTAACGGGCTCTGCTTGCCTGCCGGGCCACTGCGCGAACCCGTTGATGTCGGTCTGGCGCGGGCTGATCTTTTGCTCTCCATCGGGGAGGCACCGGCGCAGGATCGCTTTGACACAACCGTCACGATACCGCACGTCCGGGCTGCCTTGCGCCCGTTACAGACAGGTATGGATTGGCGTGGCGAACGGGTTGTTGCATTTGCCGGAATTGGCCATCCCGAAAAGTTCTTTACCACATTGCGCGGATTGGGGGCCGATCTGGTGCATGCCGAACCGCTGGAAGATCACCAGCCGCTGACCCCTGCCCTGATGGCGCGACTGGAGGCTGACGCCAAGGGTCATCGCGCACAACTTGTGACAACTGAAAAAGATGCGGTAAGGCTGCCCGCCAGTTTTCGCACCAAGGTCATCACCCTGCCGGTACGGCTGGCCTTTGAGCAAGAAAACAACGCGTTGATTGATCAACTGAACGCGCTTCCAGCTCCGTGATCATTGATCGTTTTCGCCCAGCTTGGGTGCGGGGCGATGCAGCGCCAGTTCTGCGCCCGAAAAGGTAAACGGCGAGCGCACCCCCGGCACACCACCAAGCGCCACCTGCATCCCACGCGCCTGCACCTGCGGGTCGGCCATGACATCATCCATGTGGTTGATCGGCCCGGCGGGTACGCCCTCCCCCTCGCAAGCCGCCAGCAAATCATCGCGTGTGCGCAACCGCGTTGCCGCACTCAGACGCGAAATCATCTCTTCGCGATGCGCCAACCGGTCCACGTTTTTCAGGAAACGCGGTGCTGTGATCATATCATCAAGCCCCAGCAATTTACACAGCCGCTGGTATTGCCCGTCATTCCCGGTGGCGATGATGATATGCCCATCCGCGCAGTCAAACACCTGATAGGGGGCCAGATTGACATGCGCGTTGCCCATGCGTTTGGGCGGCGTGCCGGTGGTCAAATAATTCATCGCCTGATTTGACGTGACCGCCACCGCGACATCCATCAGGGACATGTCGATATGTTGACCGACCCCGGTGCTGTGGCGCTGGTGCACAGCGGCCAGAATGGCGGTGGTCGCATAGATCCCGGTGAGTATATCGGTGATCGCGATGCCGTATTTCTGCGGTTGCCCCTCCGGCTCGCCGGTCAGGGACATCAGCCCGGACATGCCCTGAATGATGAAATCATAGCCCGCACGCGCCGCATAAGGCCCGGTATGCCCGAAGCCGGTGATCGAACAGTAAATCAGGCGCGGGAAATCCACCGCAAGGCTGGCGTAATCGAGCCCGTATTTCGCCAGCCCGCCGGTCTTGAAGTTCTCAACCAGAATGTCCGCATCGCCCAGCAGGTCCCGGACCTTTTGCCGGCCTGCCTCCGTGCGGAAATCCGCCGTAACAGACCGCTTGCCACGGTTTGTCGAGTGGAAATAGGCCGCTGATACGTCGTCATCACGCGTCACGAAGGGTGGACCCCACTGGCGCGTGTCATCGCCTGCGGGGCTTTCCACCTTGATCACATCACAGCCCAGATCCGACAATGTCTGACCGGCCCAGGGACCCGCCAAGACACGGGCCAGTTCAACAACCTTCAGACCGGCAAGCGGGGCGCTCATTACTCGGCTGCGGCGTCTATGATCGCGGCCATATCAGCATAGGGCATGTTGGAGTGCTTTTCGCCGTTGATCACGAAAGTTGGCGTGCTCTCGACACCGTCAGCTTCGGCGTTCTCCTGATACCAGGCGACCAATGTCTGTGCCTTGGCACCGTCCTGCAAGCAGGCCTCCATGGTATCCCCGTCAAGCCCGGCCAAGCGACCAATCTTGCGCAATTCCTCCACGATGGCGGTTGGCTCACCGGCGCGCGCCCATTCAGATTGGCCCGCATAGATCAGATCAGCCATGCCAAAGAACTTATCCGGCGTGCCTGCACAGCGCGCAATCATCGACGCCCAGAGGCCATAGCGGTCAAAATAGACCTCGCGGTAGACAAAATTGATTTTGCCCGTGTCGATGTAATCCGCCTTCAGCTCTTTATAGGCTCCGGCATGAAAGGAGGCGCAATGGGGGCAGGTAAAGGAGGCATATTCGATCACCGTCACCGGTGCATCGGGGTTGCCCTGAGACATTTCAACGATGCTGGATGTATCAATATCCGCGCTGGCCTCTTGCGCATTCGCGGCACCCAGCGGGTTTGCGGGCGTGACAGATGTGCCTGGCGAGGTCACGAAATACGCCCCGACCCCCAGGGCGGCCACAGCGGCAGAAACGATCATTAAACGCGACATCGATATTTCCTCTTCAACGGTTTGTTTTGTTCAGAATGTTTTCGCCAAGCTGCGCGAGGGCATCGCGTAATCCGGCATCCCGCACCGGGCTGGCAGTCTCAACGGCCTGTTGGCGGATTTCCGGCGTGGAAACGGGCTCGGGTGTACCCGGTTTCGCGGGATCAAACAGCGCGCGCCCTTCGGCGAACCCTTGGCCGGCAGTCTGCGTAATGCGCACCCGCGCGATGGCATTATAACCATAGACAGCGTTGACCTTGGCACGCATCTGTTCCTTTTGCATCTCAAGCATCGGCGCATTGGCCCCCGTGGTCAAAAGCGTCAGCGTGGCACCCATCCCGCCCCGGCCATAGCTGACTTCAACGGGACGTGAAATCGAGGAGATGTCCTTCCCCATGATTTCGTTCCATTGCGTCAACAACCGGCTTTGCGCGAATCCTCGGCTTTCTGATGCCGCCCTGATCCGACCGGTCAGAAGACTGGAGGTTCGGGTAAACCCTTTTGTGCTGGCGCGTCGGGGAGGCATCGCTATCTTTCAACAGATCGGTTGCCGTACCATAACCAATTGGCGGGGCCGCAACCAGTCAAAGCCGATGGATGATTATAAACATTGCGTGAAAAAGCCCAAAATCCCGTAACCCTGAGCGATGAATTGCTGGGCTGGTACGACATCCATGCCCGTATCATGCCCTGGCGTGTGCCTCCACAGAATCGCCGCGCAGGACAAACCCCCGACCCCTATCGCGTCTGGCTCTCCGAGGTGATGTTGCAACAAACCACGGTCGTGACGGTCAGAGACTACTTTGAGAGATTCACGGCCCGCTGGCCAACGGTCACGGATCTTGCCCGCGCGCGCGATGCAGACGTCATGGGGGAATGGGCTGGATTGGGGTATTACGCCCGTGCGCGCAATCTGCTGAAATGCGCGCGCGCAGTCGTGGCCGATCATGACGGCGCATTCCCGGCGGATCACAGCGTGCTCCTGAAACTGCCCGGAATTGGTCCCTATACGGCGGCGGCCATCAGCTCGATCGCCTTTGATCTGCCCCATGCGGTGCTGGACGGCAATGTCGAGCGGGTCATGGCACGGCTGCATGATATTCACACGCCCCTGCCCGACGCCAAACCGCTTTTGATGACACAGGCAGAGGCCCTGACCCCACAACAACGGCCCGGCGATTACGCTCAGGCGGTCATGGATCTCGGGGCGACGATCTGCACCCCGAAATCGCCCGCCTGCGGTATTTGTCCCTGGCGCGCGCCCTGCCTTGCGCGTGCGCGCGGCACCGCGGCTGATCTGCCCAGAAAGACCCCAAAAAAGCCAAAACCCACCCGGCGAGGCACGGTCTATCTGGGCCAGCGCGAAGATGGCGCTTGGCTTTTGGAGACCCGCCCGGAAAAAGGCTTGCTGGGCGGGATGCTCGGCTGGCCCGGCTCGGAGTGGGTGGACATCACCCAGCCCCCGCCTCAGACCACACCCCCGGCGGACGCGCAGTGGGTTCAGCTGAACGCCGAGGTCCGCCATACATTTACCCATTTCCACCTGACATTGGCGGTTTTTACAGCACAGATCGATCCCTCCACCGAACCCCATCAAGGCCGTTTCATCCCCCGTTCAGAATTTCGCCCCTCCGACCTGCCCACGGTGATGCGCAAAGCTCTCAATCTGGCAAAAGATGCGCTGTGAAAGCCGCACTTGTGTCTAAACCCTTCCCCAAACCCGCGCGCGCGATTTAGGGTTGATGCGATGACACCTCATACCATTCCTCCTGCTGATATGGTCCGGATCTCGCGGGTTGCGCCGTTCTGGATCACGCTGCTGCTTGTCCCCATCGCATGGCTGGGTGCGATCAAGGGGGGCTGGAGCGTTCTTCTGCTGCCGCTGGTGTCGTGGTATTTCTTTTCTCTGATGGACGCGCTTTTGGGCCGGGATACGGCGAATGCGGACCTTGATACGCCACAAACCGCGCTGTTCTGGTACCGCGCCGTCACCCTGATCTGGGCACCGATCCAGTTTTGCCTGCTGTTCAGCCTGATCTGGTACGTTCCACAGGCCGACCACCTCAGCGCATTGGAAAAAATCGTTCTATTTTTCGGTGTTGGTGTGATCACCGGTACGGTGGGCATCAATTACAGCCACGAATTGATGCATCAGAAAAACAGAGCCGAACGCCGGATGGCGGACCTGCTGCTCGCCATGGTGCTCTATTCGCACTTTCGCTCCGAACATCTGCTCGTCCACCACCGCCATGTCGCCACGCCGCGCGACGCGGTGACAGCGCGTTACAACGAAGGGTTCCACAGGTTTTACCCCCGCGTCTTGAAACAATCCCTGCGCTCTGCTTTTGAGGCTGAAAAAGCGATGCTGCATCGGCGTGGCAAGGCCTGGCATGATCCGTCCAATCCGTTTTTTCGCTATTGGGCCTTGCAGGCGCTGATGCTGTTCTTCGCCTTCTTACTAGCGGGTTGGGTGGGTATCGGGCTGTTTTTGATCCAAGCGGGCACGGCGGTCTGGCAGTTGGAGTTGGTCAATTATATTGAACATTACGGGCTGACCCGAAAACACCTTGGAAATGGCAAATACGAACACGTCAAACCACATCATTCCTGGAATTCAGACCACCGCATGTCGAATTGGTTGTTGATTAACCTGCAACGCCATTCCGACCACCATTATAAACCCGACCGCCGGTTTCCGGTGTTGCAAACCTATTCCAGCGCAGATGCGCCGCAACTGCCCTTTGGCTATCCCGTCATGACGATGTTGGCGATGATGCCCCCGCTCTGGTGCCGGATAATGAACCCAAAGGTTCAGCAATGGCGCAGAGCGCATTATCCCGAGATCACGGAGTGGCACCCCTATGAGCGGGGCGAAAACCCGCTGCCGGGTTGACAATCCACATCATATATTAACGCTTTTATGTGAAACAAACCCCTCGAGAGTTTCAAGGTGAGGGACAAGCATGCCACAACAACATAGCGCGACATATTCGAGCAAGGCGACGCAAACCTGCCTGGTGGTCGAAGATAACCTCTTTGATCAGGAACGCATCAAACGCATCATGGACAAGAGCTTTCAGGGCGTCTTTGTCGCCATAGTCTCAACAATTGAGCAGGCGCGCCTGCACATGGCGCGCTATCAGACCAGCATGATCCTGCTCGACAATAATTTACCTGACGGTACGGGTGCCAATTTCGCCATCGAACTCGCAAAAGTGCCGGAATTTGCGGAGATTCCGATTATCATGGTCAGCGATTGGCCGTCTCCTTTCATGTTTGACAAAGCGGAATCCGCTGGCGTGATCCATGTCGTTAACAAGTCCGATTTTGGCGCGCGTTATATCCATGCAGCGCTCAATCACAAACCCTCCAAAAGGTTGCTGAACTAAGCCGGTCGCGCCATCTTCAGCCTCGGGCACCAGTCCTGTGCGGTCTGTTACTTCTCCAACGTCAGATGCTAACAGACCAATCCATATATTTGGGATTATCCGCACGACACAGGAGTCCGTCTCGTTTTTAGACGCCAAGAGGGGGCAAGTTAACGGGCGATTGCGTCTACTCCATTGGTCGTAGGCACTTTTGGGATAGGGCTGGTTTTACTTGGTTCCGCCTTAGACGCTCCAAAATAAGAGGCAACGCATCAAAACCCAATAATTTCAATATAAATCTAAGCTCCCCAGGAGGGTGGCAAACCTTGCCATATATTGCCTGTCGGGAATCTTATTGGCACCGGCACATACCAGTCACATTCTTACGGCCCCCTACCGAGGAGGGTCACTACGCATCGCGCCCGCCCTTGGGTTGCGCGATGCGCCGACAGGACACTCTGATCCTTCAGAGAAAAGCGCGCGATACCTCGTTGAAGGCAACCCGCGAATTTCGACCCCGTCAGGCGGAAACGGTATTTACATTAAATCCCGCCAGAGCCAGGCAGCTGAAACGATCATGACGTCTCATGCCGTGGCGGCTCTGTGTCACCTTGCTAATAGCAAAGCGCGTTCTTCAAACAAAAAAACCCCGCCACAATGGGCGGGGTCAGGTGAGTGCCTTGACGAGGCAGCCTCTTGCGAGGGCCGCAGGCACCGGCGGTGTTCGAATTAGAATGGGGTCAATTGGCCATTTCGGAACGGATCTGTTGACGCAAAACGTCAATTGGTATCATTTGGCCCTCTTTCTTATAGGTCCAATAGGTCCAGCCATTGCAGCTTGGCGCACCTTCCAGATGCGCACCGACCTGATGGATCGAACCTTTGACGTCACTCCCGATCAGCGTACCATCAGCGCGCACTTTGGCGATCTGACCGCGTGGCGAATAGAGTTGTTCTCCCGGACGCAGCATTCCGCGCTCCACCAATTGCCCAAAGGGGACACGGGGTTCGGATCGCTTTGACGTTGAAACCTCCAAGGCCTCCCGGTCGAATTTGCGCGTGGCTGCGATTCGTTTTTCGGCCACCTTGCGGTACGCCGCCTCACGTTCGATCCCGATGAAGTCGCGACCCAGCATCTTGGCCACCGCTCCCGTCGTTCCCGTTCCAAAAAATGGATCCAAAATCACGTCACCCGGATTGGTCGACCCGACCAGAACCCGGTGCAAGAGGCTTTCGGGTTTCTGCGTCGGATGCGCCTTGTCCCCTTTGTCATCTTTCAAACGCTCATGGCCGGTACAAATCGGCAGCACCCAATCCGATCGCATCTGAATACCCTCATTGAGAGCTTTCAGCGCCTCGTAATTAAACGTATATTTACTTGTCTCATCGCGGCCCGCCCAAATCATCGTCTCATGGGCGTTGGTAAACCGCTTTCCGCGGAAATTCGGCATTGGGTTAGATTTGCGCCAAACAACATCATTCAGAATCCAATATCCCTGATCCTGAAGCGCGCTGCCGACGCGAAAAATATTGTGATAGCTGCCAATGACCCAGATCGCTCCGTTTGGTTTCAGCAATCGCCGCGCCGCCTTGAGCCAGGCCCGCGTGAAATCATCATAGGCTTTGAAGCTGGAGAACTGATCCCATTCATCGTCGACCGCATCCACACGGCTATTGTCTGGCCGGCGCAAGTCACCCTTCAATTGCAAATTATAGGGGGGGTCCGCAAAAATCAGGTCGATTGATGCCTCCGGCAGCGCGTTCATCATCTCGATACAATCGCCGTTCAGAATCGTGTTCAGGGGAAGCGCCGCAGCACTTTTCATTTTGGTCATCATGGTCTGCCTCTGTCCCGGTGCATTTTGCACTCGTTGGTTAAGGACAGCATGAGTCAAAGCTGATTCGCGGTCAATTTCTTTTTTGAATCAATACCTTATGTTTTTACCTTGATACAAGATATTGTGTACCGGCTTGAAGCTACGTCTATGGTGTGGGGTCACCCCCAGATTTTGGAGCGCAGACATGTGGCTTTTTGATCCATAACCCATGTTGGTCTCCCAGCCATACCCCGGATGCTGTTGCGCCAAATCCACCATCAGGCGGTCACGGCAATTTTTGGCGACAATAGAAGCCGCCGAAATCGACAAACACCTTGCGTCACCTTTGATGACCGCCTGTGCGGGAATCGCCAGATCACGCGGGATCATCGACCCGTCCACCAGCACATGATCCGGCGGGCGCTTCAATCCGGCCAACGCACGACACATCGCGATATGGCTTGCCCGCAGAATATTATGCGTATCAATTTCCTCCACACTGGCATGTGCGATGGAAACGTCGGCATGCTCCATCAAGATATCCGCAAGATATGTCCGCTTCGTAATTGACAGCTTTTTGGAATCGTTGAGCCCATCGGGAATAAAACCGGGATCAAGCACCACAGCCGCCGCTGTAACCGGCCCTGCCAGCGGCCCGCGGCCGACCTCATCCACGCCTGCCACGCGCAAGAAACCAGCGGAGATTGCCGCGTCTTCCATTGTAAAATCCGGTGTCATGTCTTGGTAATCTAACGAACCTCTCCAAAGAGCAAGCATGAAGTCTGAAGATTTCACCCATCGCTGCGGGCAAGGGGCAATCACTGAAACGCGGTGGGCGCGGGCCCCTTGCGACGGTTGGCGGCGAACGGCCTTCTTCAAATTGCAAATGCCCCGCGATATGATCACTGAACCCTATTCTGCCTTGCGATTTGATCTCTTTGTCGAGTGTCACGCCAAACTCAGCCCTTCCCTGTTGCAAACCTGTTCCGTCCTCGCCTGAGCGATCCGCATTGCGAATAATGCGGCGGGCATCGCCAACACTTCTAAGCCGGTGAGGCTCTGGGGGACCTTTAAAACCAAAAGCGCAGTGGGATTTTTGACGCCAGCACTCAGCGGATAAATCGCGCGCTGTAACCCCGGTGCGGTTACTTCAAAAGGGGCACTCGTTGCAGACCCCACACTTAATGGAAATCACGGGACTTCGGGATCACGCGCACATCACGCGGGTGCCGGTGAGAGCTGCTTGGCAAGGCGCGCTTGACTTCATCGGTACGCGCCAGAGGCGGGACCATCGTGTCGTTCGATAGGTGTTCCAACGCGTCACTGCGGTCCGTAAGACAATGCACAACCACACGGATCACGTCCTCACTGCGCTGCACGATGCCACGCACATCAATGACGCGGGCCTGCATAATCACTTTGGGCCAGACCACCAGATTGGCGCTTTCCCCTTCGTCTTCGAGGGTTATGAAACAGACACCTTTCGCGCTGCCCGGACGTTGGCGGATCAGAACAATTCCCGCCAGTTTCACCGCCTGCTCATTGCGCATATGCGCCAAGGCCTCTGTTTGATCTATAGCCCTGTTTGGCCATGCTTTTTCGCAAGAAAGACATCGAATGCGCCTTGAGCGACAACCGCATCGTTTGGTTATCTGCAACAACATGCTCGCAGATGGGCATCTGTGGCAGATCAAAGGGCACTTCATCCCCCTCATGCTTTTTCTCCGCAAAAAGCGGTAAATTCGGCGCATCCTAAAGCGCGCGCCTGTCCCTGAGTGCCTGCCTGTGATCCAGCGTCATCGACCGCACCGCATCCGCTACCGCCAGTTTGCGCATTGATCCCGCGTCCAGCTTCGCGCGTCTTTTAAGATCGGCAAGATCGGTGAAGGGCGTGTTGCGGGCGGCAACAATAAGGTGGGCCTTATCCTGTCGCATACCGTCGATCTGCCGCAATCCCAGGCGAACTGCGAAGGTGCCAATGCTCAAAGGCTCCAACGTCGTGTCCCACTCACTATAATTCACATCAACCGCACGCATGATAACATCATGCTCACGTGCATCGCGTACAATCTGCGCGGGGCAAAAAACTCCATGGGCTGGGAATTCACCAGCCTTACGTGCCAAACGCACCAATAATATGGCTGAACAATCGGGCCGCGTGAATCCATAATGCGGCATGGAGCATACGATATTCGGACTGATCAAAAAAACACAGCAAGATAGCAGGCCAGCATAAGGTCGCGGTAGAGGCCGCTGACGGCCTCAAGAGCATAGCGCCGCGTGGCAAGCGCGCTCCTGTCGTAGCAAAACTCAAAAGCGGGATTGGTCGCGGCCATCAAGTCCCATACCCCTCCATCAACCAGATTGATGGACCCAAAAGCATCATCATCATTGTCGAACGGGTAGGCGTCCTTGACCGGCTCGGGCGCAATCAATTGCGTCACCGCCCCTGCCGTCTTTTATATGGCGTGGCCTTCGGCGGGACCATCAGCAAGGTCCTGATGATCCGCTAAATCCATACATCCAGAATTCGGAATTCGGAATTTTTGGATCCGGCTTGGGATCATCCTTGCCCCTTTGAACGATCAGTTATGGTACGAAATCCGCGGCGAACTGCGGGTGTTTCATGCGGTCGAGACGCGCTGGCGCATATAAGAATTGCTGTTCATGTTCGATGCGTGTACGCAGCCCAAGCTCTTTTTCGACAACCAGATGACCGCCGTCGACGTCCTTGTCAGCGGATAGGAACCGAGCCTTCACGCGGGTCCGGGGATCAGTCAATCTCTCCTTTCGTAACAGCATCCTGCACTGCTTTTATGTCTTTTGAAGATATGCCGTATGCGCGGGCTGCAGTCGCCGCTGAGATGTATCCAGGGCCAGGTCACGTAATACGTGTTCTTTTGGCCGCTCGCTGGGATCGCCGTAGCCAGCGCCCCCTGGGAAGGCCATCACAACTCTGCGCCCGAACTGTTTGCCCTTGCCGTTCATCGCACTGCGATCATCCCGGGCGATTGTTGTGCGCGCTCCGGCCATTCCACCGCGCCATCCGCGTACGGGATGATCAACGCGGTCAAACATCGCTTGGATATCGAACTCATACCCCTCCATCGCGCCGACCTCCATATATTGCCCCAAACCGCCGCGTGTCTTGCCAGCACCGCCGCTGTCAAGGCGCAGCTCTTTGCGCCAGATGATGACGGGACAGGCGTGTTCTGTCGCCTCGATTGGCATGGTCATCACACCCGATACACCCGATGGAAAGGCGGTCGCATTCAGCCCGTCGAACTCTGGCCGTGCACCCGAACCGCCGGAGTTGAAGGTCAGCACCTCAAACCGGCGGGCATCTGCGGACACCGGGGCATCGGCGCGCGGGCGCCGCCACACTTGAAAATTGTACAAACACCCCGCCCCTTCGGCTGGCACCAGACCCGGAACGATTTTGTCAAAGGCGGCATAGACCGCATCAGGAACCAAGTGACCCACGATATGGCGCAACGCAACCGGTGCGGGGTGCTGTGCGTTGACGATGGAATTGATGGGCGCTTCGATCTCGAAAAATGCCAGAGACGCCGGTTATTCGGGATCTCAGGCGCAATCGCGACTTTCAGCGCATAACAGACATAGGCCTTGGCATAGACCAGCGGGCAATTGATGCCTTTCTTGTCCAGACCAGATGAACCCGTGAAATCGGAACCGATGCGATCTTCATGGACAGTCACTTTGACCATCAGCGTGATTGGCGCATCAAAACTGTCGACGGTCATTTCGCCCTCTGCGGACATCTGCGGCAAGGCGGCAATCGCTTCAATCGCTTCAATCGTCGCACGACGAGAATGTTCGAGGATAAAATCGGCAATGCCATCCAGATGAGCGAGATCAAATTCTTGCATCATTTCAATCAGGCGGCGGTGGCCAATCTCATTGCATGTCGCCAGCGCATAGATGTCACCAATCAATTGATCAGGTTCGCGCACATTACCCCGGATGATCCGCGTCAATGTCGCATCCACCTCGCCTCTGTGAGCGAATTTCCTGATGGGGATGTAGAGCCCCTCTTCATAAACGCTATGCGCATCCGCACCAAAACCGCGCCCACCGATATCCACGACATGCGCGGTGCAGGCAAAAAATCCGACCAAAACGCCGTTGTGAAAAGACGGCGTTACCATCGTGATGTCATGAAGATGACCCGTGCCTTCCCATGGATCATTGGTGATATAGACGTCGCCCTCAAAAATGTTCTGACGTCCAATGCGGCGGATGAAATGGGCAATCGCATCCGCCATCGCATTGACATGGCCCGGTGTGCCGGTCACGGCCTAGGCCAGCATGTTGCCTTGGGTGTCATAAACGCCCGCGGATAAATCACCTGCTTCGCGCACCGACGTCGAAAAAGCCGTGCGCACCAAGGCCTGCGCCTGTTCTTCCACAACGGAGATCAAACGGTTCCACATGACCTGATATGCAACTATGCAACTATGCAACTTTTGAATGTTCTTGTGCCATATCTGTGCCTCCTATCCCCTTATCACAACGTCGATGCAGCCGTCAGGCTGACGGATCGCGTCGCGGCTTGAGGGAATGATAATTGTCGTCTCATCTTCGACCACCGCTGCCGGGCCGTGCACACGCTGACCCGTTTGCAGCGTCATTCTGTCGATGACATCGGCCTCAAGATATTGGCCCGCCGCCGCATCAAACAAGGACCGCTGCACTTGGCTGTGAGCGCGATCCGCGCCAATCGTGGGTTCGATCCGCGCCACGCTTTCTTTGGGCGTTGTCGCATTCACCGACCAGACGGTGATCTCGATATCCATCCCCGAAACCGTGCGCCCAAAGAGTTTGGCATAGTCTTCTTCAAACCTCGCTTTGAACGTCGCGGCATCGGGGTCCATTGCCTGATCATGGCTCAATTTAATCGGGATTTCCCACCCCTGACCAGAATAGCGCATGTAGACTTTGAACACTGACAGGATGTCCGCAGCCGCGTCACAGCTGCGCACAAAGCCTGTCGCCTCCACCTGAAGATCGGTCAGTAGCTTGCGAATGGCATCCGCATTGAAATCGCCTAACTTCATAAAAACAGAGCGGTTCGCCTCGAAGCTATAAGGTGCGCGCAGGAAGCCGATGGCTGAGCCGACAGCCGAATTGATGACGTCTTCATCTTTGAAGTTCCTTTCAAATCACAAGTCCAAGGACATCAAGATCGTTTCTTGCGGGTCCCTTTGAGAAACCTGTGCCGCCCGTAACAGAACTGAAATTTCTTATTTTCTCTATGCGTGGTTACTGTCCGTTATGTTCTGGGTCCTGCGGTTGTTTGGCTCGCACTCTGTGATGCATGCCTGACAAATCGTGCCATGCGTTTATCTTCAAAGCGAGCAAACACGACCAGCGCCATGGAGCTCGGGAGACCAAACGGTTCAAAACAGCGCCTAATCAGCTTTTTGGGCCACAGGTTTTCCCAGGATTGCACGGCCTGTGTCACGGTTTTCCGGCCCATTTCGGGCAAATGCCAATCGATGGCATAGCGCCCAATGATCAACGTCAATTCCACAGAGTCCAAACTGTACAAAATCTGGTCTCGCCAAGCCGGAGCACATTCACCGCGCGGCGGTAGATCGCCACTTTTCCCGGTGCCTGAAAAAAGCGGTTATGTAACATCCAAATTGTCCATATCTCCCCTAAGAGCATGATATATTTATCAAGTTTTTCGCATTCCAAAAATAGCCGTCTATAGACAGTTTCTCGTCAAAACCCGCTTTACGAAGCCTGTCTCAATTCTCCGAAAGTCCACTTAGGTTTTGCCTTACTCGTTCCCGAATTCTCGGAACGACATCCGTTTCAAACCAGGCGTTTTGCCGAAGCCACCGATTGTTTCTCGGACTGGGATGCGGCAGTACAAATATGCCGTCTCCGCAGGTAGAAGATTGTCGGACCGCTTCTGCGACCGTCTTCCCTCTAAGTTGAGGCAGGTGCCATGCGAGGGCATAAGCGCCCAGCACGAGAGTCAGCTCGACATTTTCGAGAGTTTGCAGAGTTCTTTTGCGCCATGTCGTTGCGCAAATTTTCGGCGGTGGATTGTCGCCCGTGGAGCCAGTTCCGGGAAAACAAAGCCCCATTGGGAAAATGCCGATCCGAGGGTCGTAATAAAACGCAGACTTGTCGATCCCCAGCCAATCTCGCAATCGATCTCCAGAAGGATCATCAAATGGGCAATTTTTCAAATGCGCAATTCGGCCAGGGGCCTGGCCAACAATCAGAATTTTTGCTCGCTCATCCAGTTGAAATATTGGGTTTGGACCAAGCGGCAAATCCTTACACAAGGTGCAGGCCTGCATCTGTAATTTGAGATTATGAAATTCCTGTTGCATCCAAACCTAACCACACAGCTAGCAGAACCTAAAAAAGAGAATTCTGTTCATAGTTCTTTTCACATAGAACTTAACCCTTGTCAGCAATGTGCTTTCGCAATCGTTTGTTGTCTTGAGCCAACCTTTCATGCGTTTCGATTGCTTACTGCAACGCGCGCTCGGCTTGTAGGGCCCTGATGTCTGCATGGCTTAACTGCAGTTCAGAACGTTCTAGATTCTTCTGCAAACTACGACATTCAGTTTTTGACTCTTCTAATAGTCCCGTCTTGTCGGGCTTATGCCGGGTGCCGGAAATAAACTGTTTGAGATCACTATACTTAGCTGTGTGAAGGGTTGAAAGTCCGCGCGATGTCTCCAGGGCGACCGTCGAATTGTTAAGCTTAAGTTTACCTTGTTTAACCTTCAACTTGAGCGCATCGTTTGTCGGATTCCCTGATCTCATCCGCTCAATCGCAGCCAAAAAATCTTGCCTAAAAATTTCCATTAAAAATGCTCCCCGTCAGTGATCTTCAATGTTGCCTTTGTCACCGGTTTTAAACTGAATCGTCAAAAGGCAGCGACACTACGATACCCCGTAGAAGTGACTCAGCTTGCTTTGTTCTGTCTTGAACAATGCGAAGTGACTCGGATTTCGAACCTTGAGCTAGCGCACTCTCAGAGGTTGTCGCAAGATTTCGGACCAGTCGTTAAGGTGGATTAATTTGTGAAAGAAGTGATCCCAAATGACGAAACGAAAGAATTATTCGCCCGATTTCAAAGCTAAGGTTGCGCTTGAAGCAATTCGCGAGGAGATGACGTTGGCGGAGCTGTCCAAGAAATATGGCATTCACCCGACGCAGATTGGGACATGGAAATGCGCGGCGATAGAGAACCTGGCGACGGCCTTTACGCGCCGAGGGTCCGTCGCTGAGCAGGTGCAGCCCCAGAACAGGTGAGCATTGCGGACGTCGACAAGTTGCATTCTGTCAACCGGCAGGTGATTGCCTGCAATCACTGAGAGGGGAAGATCGGCCAGCTGGTGGTGGAGCGGGATTTTTTGGCCCCCTCCCGGCAGCATGCTGCGCATGCGCCTGTCGGGCAGTGGATGCCTCGCATCAGTTGCTCGGGACGCGAGGCAAAAATGGTGAGTAAGGAGCACAAGCTGAGTGTACGCCGTCAATGCAAGCTGCTGACGCTGACCCGATCCCACTTGTACTATGAACCGAAGGGGGAGAGCGCTGAGAACCTACGGTTCATGGAAATCATTCACTGCCCGGCAGGGTTATCCCCCATTCGTAAGACCAGTAATACTTGCAGCCGAGAAAGGGAAAACGCGTGTTGCTTGTAAAAAGAGTCGATTGGATTCAGCAATTTTCTGCCAATTTCTGAAGAGAGCTGCAGCAACCTTGCCCTGATCCCCAAGTCTCATCCGGCTTTGCGCGGAATCCTTTGGGTTAGATCTTTGGCGTTAGGCGGCCATTTTGTCCATCGCCTTTCTGTGCGAGAATTCCATCGGGGTCAGGTTTCCCGAGCCTGAATGTGGTCTTTGCCAGTTGTAATCCTCCTGCCATTCCTCGAGCGTTTTGCGAGCATCGCCTAAAGCACCAAACAGCGTTTCGTTGAGGCATTCATCCACTGCCCGGCAGTGCATGTTTACATGCACGAGAGGGGCGCAGCTTGCCGTTGAAGCTTTCAATGAAACCGTTCTGCCGGGGCCTTCCGGGCGCGATGTAGTGCCAGTCAATGCCGGTATCCTGAACCCATTTGAGAGGATCGCCATGCTGGTGAACTCGGTACCGTTGTCCGATACAATCGTCGTTGGCATGCCGCGTTCAGTAATGATCTGATCCAGTTCACGCGCGACCGTTGACCAGACAGCGACGTGTCGGCCACCAGCACCAAGTTCTCGCGGCTGAAGCCATCGACAACTGCCAAAATGCGAAACCGACGTCCATCTGTCAGCGCGTCAGACACGAAATCCAACGACCAATGCTGGTTCGGTCCGTTGGGCAATACATTGGCTTCCTCGTTCCCAACGCGCGCTTCCTGCCACCCCTGCGACACACCTGAAGCTTCTCTTCACGATAGATGCGCCGCACTTTCTTGTGGTTCACCTCAAAGCCCTCCCGCGCAATCATCACGTGGATGCGGCGGCACCCAAACAAAAAGGTCAGTTGGGGACTGTTGGTACGGCACTAGTGTATAGACAGTTTCGACATGAGATAACAGAACCCCATCGGCACAATGGCAAGCTTTTGTGCATCGTAAAATACGTCACGCCCGACCCCCATCCATGATCGCAACCGGTCACCAGATGGGTCATCAAATGGAATTCCCTTGTTATGTGTCATGCGACCCGGAGCTTGGCCAACGATCAACAGTTTCGCCGCTGAACTGAATTGAAGGATCGGCCGCCGCCCCAAGGGTAAATCGCGGCATATCTGACAGCCCCGAACCGCGTGAAGCAAGTCAGCCGAATTGAGTGTGTCGGTCATAATGCCATCCAGATCGAAGGGATCACCAGCATGCGACGGCCCGGTGCCGTTTTGCAAATCACTTTGGAGTTTGGAGTGTCTTCTTGCTTGTGTGGTCCAACGACCACAAACACCATCAATCCAAGAAATAAATCACAGCAGAATTCTATTCCGGTGAGCCCGCAGCGATGCGCCAAAACACCAGCCTCTTCCCCGCGCTTTAGCCAACAAACAATGGCATTTCGCGCATTCCAATCGCTACGGACTGCTCAAAGGCTGCGGTTCTAGACCAATCGACTTTTCAACAGATCGCCAGATTTCAACAAAATCGGGTAGCCCACCATCGAAAACGCCGTGTTGACCTGTTTCAAGGCGCGCAGCGTTTCTTGGTGGATATTGCTGGTTTCAATGCTCTCGGCCAGCCCCTCGCGCAGACGTCCGATGTGATTGCGTTGCAGCTTTTGCTCAACTTTACGCACCTTTTCCTTGGCAGCGACCAGCTCGCGGGCTTCTGCGGGGTTCTGGTTCATCATGACATTCAAGGCCAGTTGCACGTTGCTTTGAACCTGATCCGAGAAATCGGCGATTTCGGCGCGGCCCTGGGCGGAGAATTGCAGCTTTTGTGTATCCAGCCGTTTGGCCAGTTCCAGCATGATGCGCGCGATGGCGTCGGATCCGGAATCCAGGCTGGAGGAGATCGAGGCGAGGTCCATGGAGCGGCGGCCAAGCTCTTCATCCAGCCCGTTTTGCCCCAGCCGCGCCAGATAGAGTTTCACATCAAGATGCATCTTCTTGATCGCGCTATCCTCCTCCCGGATTGATTTGGCGGCCTGCGCGTTCCATTGATCATAAAGCGGTTCCACCGTCACCAGCATGTGCTCGATCTTCTGCCCCATGCCCAGCAGTTCACGTGCGGCGCAGTCCAGAGCGCGCTGGGGCCGGTCAAGCGCCGATGTATCCAAAGCGGTGACGGTCACCAGCGGCGTTTCATTTGCGACTTTATCTGGCATGAGGTGGGTCAGAACTTTGGTCAGCACCCCGACAAAGGGAAGTGCGATAACGGCCAAGGCCAGGTTGAACACAAGATGCAGATTGATTGCCTGTCGTGCCGGGGTTGCGCCCAAACGGTCCAGCAGTTCGGGGAGTGTCGATATGAGGAAACTCGCCAAAATGGCACCGCCACCGCGCAACGCCAGATTGGCCACAATCATCCGGCGCGCGTCCACCGGTGCCGATAGCGTCAAAATATACGCAATGCAGGCCCCGCCCAGATTGGCCCCAAGGATCATGGCCGCAGCAGCAGGTGTGGGCAAAACCGCCTGTGCGGCCAAGGTTACGAACAACAACACAGCCGCCACGCTGGAATGCACAACCCATGCAAACCCGGCGCCCAAGATGAAAGCCGTCACCAGATCGCGCCCGAGATAGGCCATGACGGTCTGTGTCCCCGGACTGGCCACCAGGGGCCCCGTGGCCGCACGGATCATGTCCAGCGATACGAAAATAAGGGCAAGCCCGATCAGAATGCGACCGACCTGGCGCGTATTGCCGCTGCCCCGCTGAAAAATCACAACACCGATCAACAGCAAAAGCGGGATCAGAATGGGCTGGCGCACCATCAAAAGCTGCGTCACCACGGCGGAACCGACATCCGCGCCAAGAAGGATCGCAAGCCCCACAGCCGTAACGAGCCCGCCCTTAGCCACAAAGTTGGATACTAAAACGGCAACGGCGGTCGAGCTTTGCAGGAAGACCGCCGCCCCCATGCCACTCGCGGCCGCAAGCAAACGATTCTTGCTGGAGTGGCGCAACCAGAAGCGCAGGGGCACCGCAAAACCGCGCTCAACCCCGGTGCGCACCAGCCGGACCGCCCAGATCAGCAGGGCTGCGGCACCGGCGATCTGGATCAGGAATTGAATGGGGTGGGGGTCTTCCACGGGCCGCGCTTTCTATCTCAGGATCGGATCAGAATGGAAATGGGCCGGGACCTGCGTCCGGTCCGATCCTTATGGTTTGAAATCCTGCGTCCCATTTATGCAAAAGGCAACCATCCTCCAACGCCATAAAACCGACCGGTGCATCAGGGCGTTGATCAAAGGCAATTGTGCTGCAAGGGGAGGGCGCGGAAATGGCGATATGGCCGCCGACATCCGCCACCATCATCGTATGGATGTGCCCACAGATAATGCGCATCGGACCTATGTGGTTGGAGACAAGGTCGCAGAAGGCATCACGGTTCGCGAGGCCGATTTCATCCATGAAACCCATACCCGACAGGAAGGGGGGGTGGTGCAAGGCCAGCAGGATCGGGGCATTCGCCGCCTTGACCAATTCCGCCTCCAGAAAGGCCAGCGAGGTGGCATCAAGCGTGCCTGTGCTGGAGCCTTCGACCAGCGTATCCAGGCCGATCACGGTCAAAGCCCCCATGTGTCGCACCCAATTCAACGGACCCTTGGGCGCAAACTGCTCGGGAAAGGCCACGCGCATCGGTTCGCGGGCATCGTGATTGCCCGGTATTACCAGCAGCGGCACATCAAGAGGAGCGATCAGCGCCTTGAACCGCGCATAGCTCTCGGGTTTGCCATCATCGCTCACATCACCACTGACCACCACGGCGTCAAGCGGCCCGATCTGATGCCGGATCGACTGGATCCGGTCGAGCAAACGCATGAGTGCAGCGTCCGTTTCCAAGCGGTTTGAAACAAGCGCGCCTTCGCGCACGATATGGGTATCAGTGATCTGAAGGATGGCGCTCATTTGATCCCCGCGCGTAAAAAGGCCTGCACGAATTGGCGCTGGAAGATCAGGAAAGCCAACAGGAGCGGGGCGACCGACATCAGGGTGGCGGCTGAAATGACGCTGATGTCCACGCCGTTTTCAGGCGCGCCAAAGATCGACAGGCCCACCGTCAGGGGCCGTGTTTCCGGTGAATTGGTCACGATCAGCGGCCAGAGGAAGTTGTTCCAATGGGTGGAGACCGACACCAGCGCATAGGCGAGATAGGTCGGTTTGGCCAAGGGGACATAGACGCGCCAGAGGATGCCGAGCAAGCCGCACCCCTCGATCCGCGCGGCCTCGTGCAGCTCAATCGGCACGCCCTTGAAGGCCTGACGCATCAGGAAAATCCCAAAGGCGGAGGCCATATAGGGCATGCCCACCCCGAGGATCGTGTCAAACAACCCCAGCCGCGAGACCATCGCATAGTTCTCCACGATCAGGACTTCAGGCAGGATGAACAGTTGCATCAACACCAGAATGAACACGAAATCCTTGCCGCGAAAATTCAGTTGCGCAAAGGCGAAACCGGCCAGGGTGGTCAGGAAAAACTGACCGATCAGGATCACCGTGACCAGCATGAAGGTATTGATGAAATACTTCAGCCAGGGCGCGCCGGCCCAGGCCACACGGAAATTATCCAGCGTCCAGGGCGAGAGCAGGTTGAGGTTTACCGCATCCGATGTGGAATGGGTCGCGGCCCAAAAAGCAAACAGCAAGGGCGCGATCCAGATCACGGCCAGAAGGATCGCCCCAAAGCTGTCCATGAATTTGCTGAGGCCCCTCATTGGTAATGCGTCCTTTTATCAAGGTAGCTGAATTTCACAGCCGCCACGATGGCAAGCACCGCGATCACCATAATCGTCATGGCGGCGGCCTGAGGTGCGTCAAAAAAGGCAAAGGCCATTTCCCAGATGTAATAGAGCAGCAGTTTGGAGGCATCCGACGGGCCGCCCTTGGTCAGGATGAACAGATGGTCGATGAGTTTCACCGAATTGATCAGGGCGTTGACGGCAATGAATAATGTGGTCGGCATCAGGAGCGGCAAAACGATGCGGCGGGTGTATGTCCAGCGGCTGGCACCTTCGATGTCGGCGGCTTCCTTGAGGTCTTCGGGGATCGTCTGGAGGGCGGCGAGGTAGAAGATCATGAAGAACCCCGCCTCTTTCCAGATGGTCACGATGATGATCGCCCAGAGCGCGGTTTCCGGCTGGCCCAGCCAGTTCACCGACGGCAGGCCAAAGAGCGAGCCGATCTGATCCAGCACGCCCAAACCCGGCGTGTAAAAGAACAACCACAGGTTGGCGGCCGCGATCATCGGCAGGACGGTCGGCGTGAAATAGGCGGTGCGCACAAAGCCGCGCGCGGAAATCTTGCCATTCGCCCAAAGCGCCATCGCCAGGGCAATACCGATGGAGACGGGGATCGTGACGCCCGCATAAAGGAGGTTGTTTTTGACCACGATCCAGAAGGTCGGATCGGCAAAGAGGTCCGTGTAATTTTCCGTGCCGACGAATTCGACCGGATTGCGCCGTGTGCCCCGCGAAAACAGGCTGGACCACAGGGTCGCCATCGTCGGATAGAACGCAAAGACCGACAACAACACAAGCGCCGGGGACAGTAACAACCAGCCGTAAATGGCCTGCCTGCGGCGTTCAAGATTGGCATGGGCTGACATGGCGTCTCTCCGGGTTGCAAAAGGATTGGGCCGACGCGATTACGCACCGGCCCAAGCAGGCGTTTATTGGTAATCAGACAGCAAGCGCACCGCAGCGGCCTGTGCCTCGGAGAGCGCATCAGCGGGCTCCTTGGCCCCGGTCAGCGCGGATTGGATCGCATTGTTCAGACCATCGCGCACACGTGCGGTCTCAAAGGTCGAAAACTCCGCGACGGCGTTTTCCAACTGGTTGCGCGCGACCAAAGCGGGCGGGAATTCCGCGACATAGGCCTTCAGCGCTTCGGTTTCATAGGCGGCCGGTGAAACTCCCATATAACCCGTGGCGATGGACCATGCGGCGGCCTGTTCCGGTGCCGTCATGAATTGCATCAGCTTGAGCGCTGCGGCGCGTTCTTCATCCGTCGTGTCCTTGAACAGATAGAAATTACCCCCACCCGTTGGCGATCCAAGACGCACATTCGCGGGCAGTTCAGCGACACCAAAGTCAAATTCCGCGCCGTTTTTCACGGCCGTCAGGTTGCCGGTGGAATGCCACATCATCGCGGTCTGACCTTCAAGGAACGCCTGGCGCAGGGTGCCCCATTCAACCGTGCCCGTCGGCATGATGCCATGTTCGCCCGACAGGGATTTCCAGAATTCCAGCGTCTCGATCACGGTTGGATCATCAAAATAGGTCGTCAAACCATCACCGGACATCACCTCCTTGCCGTTCTGGATCGCCAGCGCCTGGAACATCCAATAGGGGTATCCGGTGGAGGGGATCATCAGACCATAGGTGTCGTCCTTGGTCAGCGCTTTGCCCATCTCGATCATCTCGTCCCAGGTCTTTGGCGGGGCTTCAGGATCAAGGCCAGCGGCGCGGAACAAATCCTTGTTGTAATAGGCAACGATGGTGGAGCGCTGAAACGGGATACCCCACGTCTGGCCCTCGATCTTGCCGTTCGCCATCAGCGCGGGGTAAAAACCATCCAGCCATGCCTTGTCGGCGTCTGTGGTCGCAACCTCTTCAAAAGGAACGATCAATTCCTGTTCGATCAAATCATAAGCGTCGATGGAAAACATCACCGCCAATTGCGCGGCTTCACCGGATGCAAGCGCGGAAAGCGCGCGCACGCGCGTGTCATCATAATTGCCCGAATAGATCGCCGTGACGTTGATATCTGGGTTTTCGGCCTCAAAATCCGCGACGATTCCGTCCACGACTTCGGTCAATGACCCCCCGACTGCAATCGGGTAGTACATCGTCAATTCGGTTTCAGCGCTGGCCGTGGTGAAAAGCCCGGCGGCCATCGCGCTCACAAGCCCGAGTGCGGTTGTCGAAAAATGTTTCATGGTGTTTCTCCCTAGGTTTTCAGTAGTGTTTTTCTAACTGTCGCGTATTTCAGATTTGCGACGGCATCCTGTGACCTGCCGCGTCAAAAACATGCAGGCTGTCATCGTGAAAATTGATGTCGACGGCTTGCCCCTCCGGCATCATCGCCATGCCGGGTTTCAGCACGCAAAGCCCGCTCGCGTGTTCATGCCCCAGCCCGATCAAGGTCTCGGAACCCAGAAATTCGCTTTCCGTAACCGTGCAGCTCATGCGGCCCGCGCCCTCAGCGACGATTTCGATGTTCTCGGCCCGGATGCCCAGCCTTTGCGCATCGCCGAAACCCGCCAGACCGGAACCATTAATCAATGCCATCGGCGGCGCGCCGACAAATTCAGCGACAAAGGTATTGTTGGGCTTATTATAGAGATCCTCGGGCGGGCCGACCTGCTGAATATGTCCGTCCTTCATGAGGACAACCGTATCCGCCATGCTCATCGCTTCGGTCTGATCGTGGGTCACATAAACCACGGTGATCCCCAAATCGCGTTGCAGTTTCTTGATGTCCTTACGCACCGAATTACGCAGCTTGGCGTCCAGATTGGACAGCGGTTCATCCATCAGACACAGGCGTTGCCCCGCAACAATCGCGCGCGCCAAGGCCACACGTTGACGTTGCCCGCCCGACAATTCGCCGGGTTTGCGGTCTTCATAGCCTAACAATCCGGTAATTTCCAAAGCGCGGTGCAGCTTTTTCTGGCGCTCGGGTTTGGCCACGCGCCGCACCTTCAAGCCAAACACCACGTTTTCCGCCACCGACAAATGCGGAAAAAGCGCATAGGATTGAAACACCATCGACAGGTTGCGATCCGAGGCCGCACTGGTCGTCACATCCCGCCCGTCGATGAAAATCTGGCCCTCATCGGGCAGCTCCAGCCCGGCCAGCAACCGCAGCGTCGTGGATTTTCCACAGCCCGATGGGCCCAGCAATGCGGTGAAGCTGCCCTCGGGGATTTCGAGCGAAATACCCTCCACCCCAAGCTGGCCATTCCAGCGCTTGGCCACGCCTTTCATTGCGACAAAAGAGGATGACGTCATTTAGCTTCTCCTGTTGCTATCAGCAGCTTGTCTTTGATTTTTTTCATTAATGGCGCGAAAGCTGGGGGCGGATAACGGTCAATAATGACCATATCAATATCGGCAATATTATCGCCAACTGCAGGCGCAGGGCGTCCAAACTTTGACCCATCCGCCACCAGCACGGATGTCTGTGCGTTTTCGCAAATCTTTTGCGTCGCGCGCACCTCAGTGGTGTGAAAGTCCAGCAAACACCCGTCTTCAGCGATGCCCGCCGCGCCAAAAATGGCGAAATCAGCCCGGAAGCGCCCGAAAAAATCAAGAACCTCATTGCCCAGGATATCACGATCCGGCAACCGTAATTCACCGCCAGGCAGGAGAATCCGGTTAGACACCTCTTCACTCAACGCCATGGCGACACTCAGATTATTTGTGATGACGGTCAGCCCTTTGCGGCGACGCAGCGCATGCGCAACACTCAGCGGCGTGGACCCGATTGAGATAAACAACGTGGCACCATCCGGGATCAGGCGTGTCGCGGCCGCACCAATGGCGCGTTTTCCCAGCAGGTTCGTCCCGGCACGCTGATCGAACGGCGTGTTCAGGAACTCTTCGCTCAGCTCAATGCGGCCATGCACACGGTGAAGCATATCGCCATCACAGAGCGCATCCACATCGCGCCGGATCGTCTGCATTGAAACGTCAAAGCGTTCGGCGAGTGATCCCACAGTCACAGAGCCCTGCTCTATGACAAGAGATGAAATTGCCTCTCTCCGCCTGGCTTTCTTGGAAGACATCTCAACCCCACCTCAGTCGATGACATAGATTAGACCTTAAAAAGCAACAAAACAACATTTTAATGCAACATTCTAAATATTATATTTAATGCTTTGGTATGTAATAATAAATCTGCATAAACTGACTATGCATTGGCCTAAAGTTTACCAGAAAGCGGTTTTTTGTTGTTTTGCCTTCCCCTTTCGACAATTTTCCGTAAGGTAAACGCTGGGCGCTTTTGCCAATCATGTTGGTCGGGAAATCATGCAGACAACACAGTCAATCTTTAACCGTTATGAAGAGGTGAAGGGTCGACTGCCCAAAGCTGTGTCACGATCAACGACCGTGGACATTGCGTCATTGCTCGATATCGCAGAACAGATCGATGCCTTCGTTTTCGATGCGTTTGGCGTCTTGAACGTAGGGGAAACGTTGATCCCCGGTGCCGATCGACGCCTTGATCAACTGCGCGAGCGGGGCTGTGCCATTCGGATCCTGACGAATGCTGCGAGCTATGACCGCGACGGGGCCATTGCAAAGTTCAAACGTCTGGGGCTGAGCGTGGACGATGATGAGATCATCACCAGCCGCGAAGCGGCGCTGCTGCACGTCGCGGACGGGCATTGGGGCGTCATCGCAGCAAGATCCGACAATTTGAACGATCTCCCTGCCCCGGCCAGCCGCCTCGAGGAGGCCCCCGAGATATACCAGAGCGTGGATCATTTCCTGTTTCTATCGACCGCAGATTGGACGCCGGCGCGCCAAGACCTTCTGATGGCAGCGATGCAGGCCCGTCCACGACCCCTGTTGATCGGCAATGCCGACCTCGCAGCACCGCGAGACGACGGATTTTCGATAGAACCCGGCCACTATGGGCACCTCATTGCGGACCGCTTTCCGGATCACGTTCGCTTCTTTGGCAAACCCTTTCCCGAAGTCTACGATCTCATCGAAACCTCCCTGCCCGACGTCGCGCCACAACGCATCGCAATGTGTGGTGACACGCTGCACACTGATATTCTGGGGGCCGCGGCGCGTGAATGGCGAACCGTCCTTGTGACGCAGGACGGTCTATTTGCCGGGCATGATACCAACAGGTTCTGCGTTCAATCCAATCTGTTTGCCGACTGGCGCCTGGGTCGTATTTAGACACCCCGACGGTCCGGCCCCTGGCCCTAGATCAAAAACGCATCGTGGAATTCGATGGTCGCCCCAAGGAGCGCAGCCTCTGAGTTGATGTGATTGAATTGGGCGATCTCCTGGTTATCAACGGCCAGGATCACCGTCTTGGCCAATTCGACAAATGACAACGTGGCACCCGCAGCAAAACCCTTGAGAAGGACATGGTCCGTCTGCGCATCGAAATCCAAAATAATGTCCCGCCCAGTGTCGCCAAAGGCAAAAACAAACGTGTCCTCGCCCTCACCGCCTTTTAGCCTGTCAACACCGTCTCCTCCCATCAGCAGGTCATCACCTTCGCCGCCGTAAAGTAGGTCATTTCCATCACCGCCCATCAGCTTGTCATCGCCCAGTCCGGCGAACAGCTTGTCATAGCCATTTCCACCCTCCAGGTGATCATCGCCACGGTCGCCGTTCAGTCGGTCATCGCCTTCACCCCCGCGCAGTGTATCATCGTCCCGGTTGCCAAAGAGCTCATCATCACCGAGCCCGCCTTCGATCAAATCGTCACCCCGCCCGCCGCGCGCCACATCATCCCCGGCACCGCCCAGCAGCGTATCGTCGTCGCGCTCGCCGAACAGCAGATCGTCGCCCGCCCCGCCCTCAAGCCGGTCATCACCGCGGCCCCCGCGCAGCGTGTCATCGCCCTGCCCGCCTTCCAGGGTGTCGTCACCGCGATGACCCTTGATCAGATCATCACCCGATCCCCCCTCAACGATGTCATTGCCGCGCCTGCCATTGACGACATCATCGCCCGCGCCCGCAATAATCAGCCCGCCATCGTCCCCCGCGATGATGGTGTCATCCCCACCGCGGGTAAAAAGTGCCTCCCATCGCACCTCCGCATTGGCGGCGACCTCCTTGCCAACCTGCAATCCATTGAGGTTTCCGTCCTGAATGTGGATGCCCCCAAAGAGACGCGAAATACCGGCCTCCTCTGCGGCCTCCGTCAGGGTATCCCATTGCAACACAACGGGCAGGCCGGATCCGAAGCCCTCAAACGCCAGCTTGTTTGTCTCAAAGCGGCCCAAAAGGTCGATCCCGGCAACCGCATCCAGATCATAGTTGCTCAGCGTGGTGCCGTCGTAATAGGTGTCAGACCCCACAAAGCTGGCGATGGTTTTGGCCGCCGCCATCGAGAAAGTCGAATGTCCCGAGACGTATTCCGGAAACGGCGGCGTCACAAAGGTAACGTTCTGATAGGGTTGCCAGTCCTGTGCCAGAATTTGCTGGGTGCCCTGATTGACACCGCCCCAGGCCTCAATGGTTTCACCGTAAAACAGATCGCGGATCGCGGATTGAGGGCGCACATAGTCAAAGACATATTTCGCTTCCCAGGTGGCAATCCCGGCATCAAAAACGGCGGCATTCAGCGCGAAAAACATCTTTGCGTCCTCATCGATGCCATGGCCTTCGCGCAGCGCAATATCCTGTGCAATCTGGTTCCAGTGACCGGGAGGCGATTCCGTGCGCGGCCCATCAGCCCAAAGCTCAGCCACAACTTTCTGCTCATTCGTCAGATTGGCGGATAATGCGATCACATTTGCGATCTGGTCGCGGTAGGCCTGATCATTGGTCGTGACTTTGCCGGTTCCATCAACATAGGCCGAAAAATCACCCAGTTGGGGCGGTGCATCCGGGCGGAATTGATCATTTGAGGCCAATGCAAAACTATCGACCCCGCCCCAATGGGGCGTCAGTGCGATTTGATCGACATAGCTTGCGGGATCATCATTATCGATAATGGGGATGCCATTTGCGTCCGTGACCGTGCCGGTCGGCACTCGCAGCGGTTGCCACAGGTTTGGGTTGAAGTTCTCGCCCCCCGGCGCCCCGGCTGAACCGGGTTCGGCTGTATTGACGGGCGTATATCCGGTCGTATCGGCAAAGTCATTTTCCGCGTTCGATCCGTCATTTTTACGCGCGGCGAAAACGTTCTGCGCGGCCAGCGTGCCCAAGCCTGCGCCAGTGTTGGCATTGGTTGACGCATCCGCGGGATCGTACCCCAGTTTGGTCATGAATCCGTCGAAAAGGGAGAGCTGATCCGGAAATATCTCTGACAATGCGGCATAGGCAGCAAAGCTCACCGCTTCCGCCTTATTGGCCTGCGTGTTGGTGAGTGTGGTCGTGATTTCTGAGTAATGACCGTAGGCCTTATCCGCAATCGCCGCCCAGGCGTCATAGATTGCCGAGCTGGCAAGATGCAGCTGATATGTCGTCTCTGTGGGCTTCGCACTGCCTTCGCGGATCGCTTCGAGGGTGATTTCATTCCATTGCGCAACAATAGACTGCTGTTGAATAGCCATCGTAAAATCTCCAGTAAAATCAGTTTTTTAAATCAATTCAACGCACATAAAATCTGTACGCATGTATCATAGTAGCCGATGTGCCCTGCATTCCCTACTATTTTTGCGATGTTGAGCCTTGACGCAGCATTCCTGTCCGCGCGAGGCGTCGATCACAATCGGTCTATGACCTCTGTGCGTATGCCCTTTTACATCACAAGGCCCGGAACCTTCGTTTGACGTCAAACACCATCAACGTTGTGAAAGTCACTCCGAGAGGCAAACAACGCCCCCATGCCTCCGATTAGCACAAGGCAAGATCCAGGGCGCGGAATAGACAAATTCAAGACATTCGGACCGTGACGCGACAAGCGTTGCCCCGCTTTCACTCCATCTGGATCGCTTCGGTCTCGATCATGATCGAGACGGCGTCACCAACCAGACCGTTCTCGACCGCATACATCATCCCCCATTGGCTGCGCATAATTTCAGCCGTGATTGACAAACCAAGGGTAAACTTCTTGTGACCAAACGGGTAATCGGCCGCTTTGTTGAGCGTCACATCAAGGGTCACGGGGTGGCTCTGACCCAGCATGGATAAATCGCCCGTGACGGTTCCCGTTGTTTCACCTGCTGGCGCGCCCTCACTGGCGGTAAAGGTGATCTGTGGAAAGCTGCCCGTGTCCAGAAAATCGGCCGCATTTACATGCCCGTCGCGCGCATCATGGAAGGTGTCAACAGAAGCCGCGCCGATGGTTACGGCCACATCGCTCAGCTCTTGCGTCTCCATGTCATACATGAAACTGCCTGATACCTCCGCAAAAACGCCCAGAACACGCGCGTACCCGATGTGATCAACGGTAAAGGCAACCAGCGTATGGTCAGGGTCCAGTGAATACTGCGCTGGCGCTGCGTGCAGGGATGTCGCAGCAAAGCTCAATGCGGCGGTGGTGGCGGCGGTCAAAATTCGCATTTGGGGAACTCCTTGAATTGGAAACTGGATGCATGGGCATTGTTACTCTTTCCAACCGGTTTACCTAAGGCATAAGAGCGCAAGGGCAAGGAACAAGTGTGAAGGACAGGATCGCAGAGGGCGACACGCTCGCGTGTGTGACATGGAACGTGCACCGTGCCCGTGGGGCGGATGGGCGTGTAGACGCGCCCCGTGTCGCCACCGCGATTGAGCAGGTGATTGCACCGCTCGCGCCTGATGTTCTTGCCTTGCAGGAAGCCGACGCCGATTGCCCACCGCACGCGCGCATTCTGGATGCGGACCGGATCAGCCGAGCCGTCGGTTTGGGATATATGCATGACACGCCAGCCTTGCGATGGGGGCCAGAGAGCGATGGTTTTCTGGGAACCGTTTTATGGGTGCACCCGCGTTTTGAGCGGACCCACGCAGATGTCATCGACCTGCCCGGTCATTGCCATCGCGGGGGCGTGACGATCGAGTGTCGCGACGGCGACCGCGCGTTTCGGGTCATGTCGATGCATCTGTCGCTGGCCCAGCCCCTGCGCATGGTGCAGACCCGTATCATCGGGCAATATCTCTCGCGCAGACCGGCGATGCAAACCATCATTCTCGGTGATCTGAACGAATGGCGGCCCTGGGGCGGTGCTGCTTTTGGACGGATGATGCTGGGACAGGATTTCTATGGTCCGGTCAAGGCGTCATTTCCGGCGCGCTGGCCGCTTCTTCCGCTGGACCGCATCATGACCAACCGTCGAGACTGCGTGCTTCGTGCGCAGGTGCTCGATCATCCCGCCACCACGGCGGCCTCGGACCACCGGCCCCTGGCAGCCCATGTCAGGTTGACCGCGTCATGACCGCGCGCACCGCCTCCGCTCTTGTTCCACCCGGCATCGCCTTTGCCGCGCTCTCGCTGGTGTTGGTGTCGCTGGTCTGGGCGCTGTCAGAGCGCATCTACGCCAATGCCACACTTCCTGTTGCCCTGTTCCTCGCCGTCGCGGGGACAGCCGGTGCCGGCCTTATGCGCCACTACAGCCATCCCGCTCTGGGCGCTTGCAACGTCGTCACTCTGCTGCGTGCGGCGATTGTATCGGTGCTTGCCGGGGCAATCATCGCACCCCCGACATCAGATCTGGCCTATTGGTGCATCTGTGCGGCGGCACTTCTGGCACTGTCGCTGGACGGTCTGGACGGCTGGCTCGCACGGCGCAGAGGGCAGAGCAGCGGGTTCGGGGCGCGCTTTGACATGGAGACCGACGCCCTCCTCGGGGGCGTTCTTGCCGTGATCGCGTGGCAATCAGGCGTGGCAATAATCGTGCTGCTTTTGGGCTTCATGCGCTATGTTTTTGTGCTGACGTCATGGATATGGCCGTGGCTGTCCGCACCGCTGCCCGATAATCTGCGGCGCAAGACGGTTTGCGTTGTGCAGATCGCAGCACTCATTGTTTTGATCGCGCCTGATGTATCATGGGTGGCCTCCGCGCTTATTGCCTATGGCGCGACCGCCCTTCTGGCGTGGTCTTTTGCCATCGACATCGCCGCGCTGTGGCGGCGGCGCGCATGAGACGCCTCGCTGTCCCGGCGCTTGCCGCTGCGGTGCTCTTTGCGGCTTTGGCTTTGCCGAACCACCCCCACACCGTCACCCTGCCTGTCTTTATGCGGTTTCCACTGGAACTGCCTGTGCTTTTGGGCTGCATGCTGGCAATCGGCTATCACGATGGTGCCCGACGCATACTCCCGGCGCTCGCCGCCGCAGTCCTGCTCATTGCGCTCTGCGTCAAACTGGCCGACATCGCGATGTTTACGGCCTATAATCGAACCTTTAACCCCCTTTTAGACGTGTTTCTGATTGGTGCTGGCACGACCCTGTTGCGCGACAGCATCGGCACGCCCGGCGTCATTGCGGCATGGACCGGCGCTCTATTGGGGATGATCGGATTGTTTCTGGCGCTCTGGTGGGCGTTGCGCTTATGGGCAAGGGTGAGCGTCAACAATGCAGCCCGGATAATGGCGGTGGCAACAGCCGTGATCTTTGCTGTACTTACTGTCGTTGATACGGGCGATAGGCTCAAATGGTGGGACTTGCCGCAGGACGTACCCGGCACATCTTTTACCACAAGGCTGGTCACAAAACGCGCGTTAGACGTTGCTGCCACCGCCGCAGACCTCACCGAATTTCGCGCGCAGGCGGCGGATGATCCATACGGTGATGCGCGCGGGTTTTTTGATCTCATTGCTGAGCGTGATGTGATGATCATCTATATCGAAAGCTACGGGCGCACGAGCATCGACAACCCGCTCTATGCGCCAACGCACCTGCCGACATTGCGCACCGCGCAAAGCGCCATCGCGGATGCAGGGCTCGCCATAGCCAGCGGATGGCTCGGCTCACCGACGGCTGGCGGGCAAAGCTGGCTGGCGCATGGGGCGATCTCTTCGGGTCTGTGGACCACCGATCAGGGGCGGTATAGCGCGATGCTGACCAGCACCCGACGCACGCTGTTTCACCTCGCTACAGAGGCCGGGTTTCGCACCGCCGCCGTAATGCCCGCCATCACAATTGCCTGGCCCGAAAGCAGCCTGATGGGATTCGAAACGATCCTGGAATCGGATGACATGGCCTATGATGGGACGGCTTTCGGATGGGTGACGATGCCAGATCAATACACGCTTGCAGCCTTCCCCGATCTGATCGGCGCGGATGCACGCCGCGACTTCATACAGGTCGCGCTTATTTCGTCACATGCGCCCTGGACGCCGGTGCCGCAGATGGTCGCATGGGACCTTGCCACTGATGGCGCTATCTATCATCAGATGGCGACCGCAGGACCGACGCCCCGAGAGGTATGGAAAAACCATGACACCGTGCGCGACTTTTATCGCCGTTCGATTGATTATGCGTTGCGCGCCGCGACGGGTTTTGCCGCGCGCCAAGGGCAGGAGGCACCGCTTATCCTGATCCTCGGTGATCATCCGCCCGCAGGTTTCGTCAGCCAGATCGAGGGAACAGACGTGCCCGCGCATCTGATTGGTCCCGCCGATCTGCTGGCCCGGATTGAGGATTGGGGCTGGACACCCGGCATGATCCCACAAGCGGATGTGCCATCCATACGGATGGATGCGTTCCGGGATCATTTCATTGCGGCGTTTTCGTCTCAGGAGGCGCGCTGAATGATGCTGCACCGTCTCATACGGCTGGCGGTCTCGGCGGGGGTGATCGCTGTCCTGCTCGCGGTGACCGATCTTGGCGACCTTGCGGCGCGGCTGCGAGGTGCCGATCTGCGCTGGCTTGCGGCCTGCACGGCTGGCATAGCCACCATCACCTGCCTTTGTGCGCTGCGCTGGCGTTGGGTCGCGCGTGATCTCGACCTGCCCCTGCCCTACACCCGTGCGCTGCGCGAATATTTCTTTGCAACGCTGCTCAATCAGGTTGTTCCGGGCGGCGTTGTGGGCGATGTGGCCCGAACCTTGCGCGTCACGCAACCGGGTGATCTGCGCCGCGCCGCGCAATCGGTGGTGATCGAGCGGGCCTTGGGTCAAATCGCAACGCTGCTGCTCTTGGCGCTTGGGCTGATCGTGTCGCTGTCGATACCGGGCGGGATCATCTGGCCCTTGTGGGTCTTTGCCGCTCTGGCCGGCGGCGTCGTGCTGGCCCTTGCCACGCGCGTGATGAAGAAACGCTCCGGCCCAAACGCGGCATCGTTCTTCGCGCCGCTTTGGATTGTATTGCGCAAACGACACCAGATTGCCTTGGCAATCCTGACGGCCCTCCTATTGAACTTCAGCTTCTACGCCAGCGCCCGCGCTGTGGGAACAATTCTGCCACTGGCGGCGTTCTTCACGGTAATCCCCATGATCCTGAGCGCCATGCTGATCCCGCTCTCTGTAGGTGGGTGGGGCTGGCGCGAAGGTGCTGCGGCGGTGCTTTTTCCGCTGGCCGGTGCCACTGCGGCCCAGGGGGTTGCCGCCGGGATCGCCTATGGGGCCTGTATGTTGCTCGCAGCCCTGCCCGCTCTCGCCTTTCTGGCGCTGAGGCCTAACAGCGCCGCGTCCGAACTCATCTCAAAGCCATCATAACATTGGAGACGATATGACATCCTTTCCCGCATTGACCCGCCGGCGCCTTTTGAGCACCGGTGCCGCCACGATCGGCCTCGGTGCCGCTGGCATCACCCCTGCTTTCGCACAGAGCACCGACGTGGCCCTGCAACTCTCCTGGCTGCATTCGGTACAATTCGCCGGGAGCTACATCGCAAAACAACGCGGCTTTTGGCGTGACGCAGGCCTGAATGTGTCGCTCAACCCCGGCGGGCCGAACGCCCCCGTGGAGCCCCCCGTGGTGGCAGGTCGGGCGCTGATCGGCATATCGGCGGCTGATTACGCCTCCGCCGCTGTCGCCCAAGGTGCGCCCTTCAAAATCATCGGCGTTGCGATGAAAAAGAACCCCTTCGCAATTGCATCCCTGCCCGCCAATCCGGTGCGCACGCCCGGCGATCTGCTGGGCAAGCGGATCGGGATGGCCATTGCAAACACGCCCGTCCTGCAAGCGCTTTGCGCGCTTAATGATATTGATATCAACGGGATCGAAATCGTACCGACCCAATATGACGCAGCACCCTTGGTCAACGGACAGGTGGATTGTTTGCTGTGCTGGGCCACGGATTTGCCCGTTGCCATGGCGATGCAGGGGATCGACAGCGTCACCATGCTGATGGCTGATCACGGCTATGCGGTACACTCCCAAACCTACATCGCAACGCTTGACAGCATCGCAAATCGACGTGCGGATGTTGTGGGCCTGTTGCGCGGGGAGGTGCAGGGATGGGCCGCCTATGAGGCCGATACCGATGCGGCTACCGATGTCACCCTTGCGATGTTCCCGGACGCAGGTCTGGACGTTGAGACCCAGCGCGAGCAAGCCCGACGGCAAGTGCCGCTGATGTTCACAGGGGCCGCCGACAACCCGTTTGGCTGGTTCACCGATGACAGCGTGGCTGCGAATTTGCAAACCTTGGCACTGCTTGGGCGGGAGGTGAGCGCGGATCTGTGGGACCGCTCGCTTCTCGAAGAGGTCTATGGGTAATCAACCGATGTCGGGGCGCGATGTCATCTGCACCGGGTTGACCAAGACATTTGTCGGCCCCCCGGCGATAGATGCATTCGCACCGACGGATTTGACCTTTCGCGCCGGGCAGACAACCGCCCTTGTGGGTCCTTCCGGCTGCGGAAAATCAACCCTGCTCAAACTGATCGCTGGCTTGGAGGTCCCAACGCAAGGCGCGGTCATGATCGGGCAGGAAACACCACGGGACCTCGCACGACGCGGGGGCATTGGCATGGCCTTTCAGGACGCATCGCTATTGCCTTGGCGCAGCGTGCGCAGCAACATTGCCCTCGCGCTGAAACTTTCGCGCCAGCCCCAGGACAGCGCGGCCATCGACCGACTGATCACCCTTGTGGGCTTGGACGGCTTTGCCGATGCCCGACCTGCGGCGCTCTCGGGGGGTATGCGCCAGCGCGCGGCCATTGCCCGCTGCCTTGTGACATCGCCTGAATTGATCCTGCTGGATGAGCCCTTCGGCGCGGTCGATGAACTGACCCGCGCACGCCTTGGCAGCGAATTGCCACCGCTTTGGCGCGACAAGGGTACAACTGCGATCCTGGTGACCCATTCGATCGCCGAAGCCGTTACCCTGTCGGACCGTGTGATCGTCCTGTCACCCCGCCCTGCCCGGATCGTCGCCGATATCACCGTCACCGGCCGCAGCGCTGCGGAGATCGAAAGCGGGATGGATGCTGTCTCGCGCAACTTGAGGGCGGCGGCGTGATCACGCGCACGGCCCTGCCGATACTGGGCGTGGCTGCAACACTGGCCCTGTGGCAGACCCTGTCGGTGCTCAACGCAGATAGTTTCGTCATCGCAGGGCCATCAGAGGTCGCAAGGTGGCTCATGGAAAACGCGCGCCTCATGGGCCACGCCACCGCCACCACCCTGTCAGCCGCGTTCTGGGGGTTCCTCTGGGGCAATCTCGTCGCCGTTTTCATGGCCGCGCTGGTGATCGTGCTCCCGCGCACCGAGCGGTTTGTCTCCTTTGCGGCGCTGGTAATCTTCTGCCTGCCGCTGGTTGCGACGGGTCCGATCCTGCGCATCCTCTATGGCACCGGCGCAGGGCCGCAGATCACCCTGGCCGCCCTGGCCGCCTATTATACCACCTACCTCGCGCTGGTCGTTGGCCTGCGCGCGGTGCCGACGGGGTGGACAGATCTCGTGCGGCTTTACGGACGTGGCCCGCTGACGACCCTGCGCGTGGTGCGGGCGCGCGCCTGCGTTCCCTATCTGCTGGCCGGGTTGCAGATCGCCGCACCGGCGGCGGTCCTGGGCGCGATGGTGGGAGAGTTCACGGGCGCAGAGCGAGGGCTTGGCGTCTTGACCCTGCGCGCGATGCGCAGCCTCGACGTCGTCGCAACATGGGGCGTTGCCGCGGTCGCCGCCACCGTCTCCATCCTCGCCTACCTCGGTATCGGCGCGCTGTCGCGGCTGCGCGGCGAAGGACCACCCGTTCTGATCCTCAGCGCCGGATCATCCAACGCACAGACCTCTCCCATCTGGCGCATATCAGAAGCCATCGGGATCACATTTATATTACTTCTGATCTGGCAAATCACCATGGATGCCTTCGGATTATCACAGTTTTTTGCAAAAAGACCGGGTGATGTCCTGACGTATCTGGGGGATCCCAAGGCGCGCGACACGCTGCTGACCGCCCTGTCGGAAACGCTGCTCTGGACCATACCTGGCTATGTTGCGGGGTTGCTGCTGGGCGCGGGGCTCGCCGCAATTCTCACCCTTGTGCCTGGCGCTGTAGGTCTGATCATGCCGCTGGCCGTGATGCTGCGCTCCGTGCCGATCATCACAACGGCACCCTTGCTTGTTCTGGCGCTGGGGCGGGGGGCGGTCGGAACAATTTCCATCGTGGCGATCATGATCTTCTTTCCGACCTTTGTGGCCTGCCTGCATGGGCTGGCGCAAACCCCCGGACAGGTGCGCGACGTCTTTGCCAGCTACGGTGCAGGTCGCTTGCGCCTGTTGATCTCCGCTCAGATCCCCGCGATGTTACCTGCATTCTTCGCTTCCGCGCGCATGGCCGTCCCCGCCGCTCTGCTGGCCGTCACCACGACAGAATGGCTCGCCACAGGGCGCGGTGTCGGCACGTTGATGGCGCTGACGGCCAGCACTTCTGATTATAACATGTT
The DNA here is from genome assembly GCF_014337925.2 of Roseobacter fucihabitans. Taxonomy (NCBI): domain Bacteria; kingdom Pseudomonadati; phylum Pseudomonadota; class Alphaproteobacteria; order Rhodobacterales; family Roseobacteraceae; genus Roseobacter; species Roseobacter fucihabitans. Next base: position 3,770,016 of record NZ_CP143423.1, read on the forward strand.
GTGGAGCGCGGTGGTCGCCGTCGCCCTGATCGCAGCCATCGCCTATCTGCTGGTTGAAGCCGGTGAACGCAGGGTTCTGCGCCGCTATGCCGCCGAGCAGCTGGTATGAAGGCCGTCTTTGCGATCCCCGGTGACATGCACCGCAAGACCGGTGGTTTCATCTATGAGGCTGAGGTCCTGGCCGCCCTGAACCAGATCGGCGTGCAGACGACACATCTCGAACTCCCCGATAGTTTCCCCGATCCGACGCCGGACGATATGGCACGCACGCTTGCAGCGCTTGCCGCCGTACCCGCCGATGTGCCCATCATTCTGGATGGGTTTGTTGCCGGAACCATTGATCCGCAAGGGGCGGCAAATCTGGCATCCCCCCTGATCTCGATTACGCATCATCCGCTGGGCTATGAGACCGGTCTCACGCCCGCCCGCGCCTCCATGCTGATCAATATGGAGCGCGCAGCCCTCGCACAGATGGCGCATGTCGTGGTGCCCAGCCCGCATACAGCGGCCATGCTCTGCGCCAACTTTGGCCTCGCGGAACATAACATCACCGTGGCCCCCCCCGGTTTTCGGTGCGTACCGACCGACCCTGCCCCGCCGCAAAAACCCCCGCTGATCCTCTGTGTCGGTTTGCTCGCCCCCCGCAAGGGTCACGACACGCTTCTCGCCGCACTGGCGGGGATCGTTGATTTGCCCTGGTGTGCGGAAATTGTCGGGAAAGCGCATGATGTTGAGACCCGCGATGCCTTGCTCCAACAACGTGCGGACCTTGGCCTTACCAGTCGCGTCACATTTACCGGCGAGCTGGACCGCCCTGCGTTGAACGCAAGGTTCAGCGCAGCGAGCCTTTTCGCGCTTGCCACGCATTATGAAGGCTACGGCATGGTATTTGGTGAAGCGATGCAATGCGGTTTGCCGATTGTCTCCTGCAACACCGGTGCGGTGCCGCATACGGTCGGCGATGCGGGCATCCTCGTACCGCCCGGCGACCCATTGGCTTTTGGCGCGGCCTTGCGGCAAATGTTGAGCGATCCCAACCTGCGCTCGCATTATGCCAAGTCTTCCGCCGCAAAAGGCAGGGCATTACCGACATGGCACGACACAGCGCGGATCATTGCGAATGTCATAGGTCGGGTCATTTGATCAGATCCCTACATAAAGGTGATCGGTCCCAAATCGCGGGGTCGTCAAATTCTTCTGCAAATAATCCGAAGGCAAATCATTGGAGATATTGGCGGCGCATCATATCTCATTCGTGAGCCTCCCCAGACCTTATAGCCTTCGCTGTTTTGCCTATGTCGCCAGCACTAGGCGGCCGAGGACGGTCTGGCATGAGCCGCTGGCGGGCTCGCTCCCCTTACACGCCTCAGAATTAACTCTAATTGTGTGAAACTATTCTTCACGCTTTGCGTCTCGACTTTCGCCATGAATGCATCAAGTTCTGGCCAAATCTGAACGGCGGAATCAATCTCGCTGTCGCTGCCTGCGGAATAAAGGCCTGCTCTGATCATCATGGCATTGCGATCATAGACGGCCAGCAAGTGACGCGCCCGTGATAGAAGGGCGTTCTCCGCTTCTGTTGCCGCGTCCGGCAAGCTTCTTGATATGGATCGCAGAACATCAATGGCCGGGTACCTGCCGCGTTCGGCAATCGCACGATCAAGGACAATATGGCCGTCAAGAACACCGCGCAATATGTCCGCGATCGGCTCTTCCATATCCGAACCCGCAACGAGAACGCTGAAAACGCCGGTTATATCGCCTTGAATACCCTGACCGGGTCCCGCGCGTTCGCACAGCGACATGATCATATGGGCCGTCGAGGGAGGATACCCGCGCAAGACCGGTGCTTCCCCCGCAGCCACCGCAACCTCACGGTGCGCCTCGGCAAAGCGTGTGACGGAGTCCGCCAAGAGCAAAACAGAGCGCCCCTGGTCCCGAAAATGCTCAGCAACGGACATTGCCGCCCAGGCACAGCGCCGGCGTATCAAAGGTGACTGATCAGAGGTCGCACAAACAACAACCGCGCGTTTGAGCCCTTCACTGCCCAAGACATTTTCGATGAAATGCCTTAGCTCCCTTCCCCTTTCGCCAATCATGGCGATGACCACGATATCCGCTGTCATGTTTTGCGCCAGATGCCCAAGCAAGCTCGATTTTCCGACCCCGGAGCCGGCAAAAAGACCGATTCGCTGACCCTCTACGATCGGTAGCATTGTATTCATTCCGGCCATTCCAGTGTTCAAACGGTCCCCCATGGCACGTCGCATCGCGGGGTCTGGCGGCGCACGTCGCAGGGGTTTAGCGATCGGCCCTCGCAGCAATGGTTTTCCATCAAGCGGTTTTCCGAATGGGTCGATCACCCGGCCAATCCAAGCGTCATTCGGCGCGATCCCGCGTGCTTCCAGCAAAGCCGCCCGATCCTTTAATGCAACGCCATCCGGTGCCTGATCCGGCAATAAAACAAGGATATCTCCTTCAAGCTGCAGCACCTCACCGGAGAGAGGTTCGCCCTTTCGATGGACAACGATGATGTCGCCGATACGAGCTTTTCCCGCCAGACCGGATACGTGAATCACCCCCCCTTCGACGCGCGTTACACGGCCAATAGCGTGAATTGGATTCAGATCCTTAATCTGAGCGATCAATCCTTCGAAGTGCAGTTGCTTGTTCATGGCAATCCTTTGGGTTTCGCAAACCCTTTCTAAAGGAATCAGGGTTAAGCCTTGATGAAATCACATGAGGGAGAAGCCCGGATGTTTGAAAATTTAGAAGTCTTCAAGATTTCACATGCCATGGCGGTGCATGCAGGCCAGAAACAGGCGATTGCAGCACAGAATGTCGCCAATTCTGACACGCCGGAATACAAGGCGCAGGATCTGGCACCCTTTGCGGAAACCTACCAGAATAATATGGCGAACCGTGACATGTCCGGCCAGCGCGCGACACGAGACAAGCATCTCAACGGTGCCCCAAACGGATCTTCAGCAACACCGATAAACGACGAGACTGCGGTTGCCTCTCCCAATGGGAATACCGTTTCGCTTGAGGGCGAAATGTTGAAATCGCTTGGCGCAAAACGCCAACACGACCGCGCATTGGCAATTTACAAATCTTCTCTCAACATCCTGCGCACCACGCTCAGAAGATCTTAATTTTAGGAACGTTTCATGAACGATTTCGCAAAAGCACTTTCGGTTACCTCCAGCGGTCTCAAGGCGCAGGCCACACGGCTCCGCCATCTCGCCGAAAACATATCCAACGCTGATACGCCCGGCTACCGCCGCAAACTGGTGGCGTTCGAAACAGCGTTTAATGGGGGCAGCGGTGTTTCGCAGGTCGAAACCAGTCGCGTCAGATTGGATCGTACAACTCTGGAACGAATCTATGACCCGTCTCACCCGATGGCTGATGGAGCAGGATATTATGATGGCTCAAACGTCAGTTTGATGATCGAGCTTGGCGACGCAAGGGAAGCGCAGCGAAGCTATGAGGCGAATCTCAAAGTGTTCGAACAAACACGGAAAATGTCCGGCAGTTTGATGGACTTACTACGCAAATAACCACCACCGATGCGGCAGAAGATGCCGCCATACTTCAAGGAGATCCAGAATGGATATGAAAGCTGTTTCAGCAATTCAAAAGTTTGCCGACGCGCGTGCGACGTCCGCAATTAATAATTACGTACAGGCACGCCCCGCAACGGAGCCCACGCCAGAAGAGCCCAGCATCGTTCAAAGCGCCGGTAAAGCCGCGCTGGACTTTGCTCAAACACTTGCTCAAACCGAAGAGACTGCCAAGCAGGCCATGATCGGCGATGCAGACCCTCATGCTCTGGTGCAGGCACTGGCGCAGACAGAATTGGCCGTCGAAGCGGCCGTTTCCGTCCGCAATAAAGTCGTTGAAGCGTATCAGGAAATTCTGCGGATGCCCGTTTAAGATGCTCGACGAGGTCATTTTCTTCGACACACTCCGACAGGGGTTATGGATTTCCGTAATCATATCTCTGCCGATCTTGACGGCTGCGCTGATCACCGGTGTGTCGATTGGTTTGGTCCAGGCTCTGACGTCGATCCAGGAAATGACCTTGACGTTTGTTCCGAAACTGGCGGCCATCGTGATCGTATTCTGGATGTCCATGGGGTTCATGACACAAACCCTAGTGTCCTTTTTTCACAATCGCATCGTCCCACTGATTATTGGAGGCTGAGATGGAAAATTCCGGTTATACCACCCTTACCCGGCAGGCTGGCCTGATGCGCGAAATGCGGGTCGTTGCGAATAACATCGCAAACACAGCCACTTCCGGATATCGTCAGGAAGGTCTTGTTTTCTCTGAATACGTTCAGGCGATTGAGGGCGCGTCCAGCTTGTCAATGGGGCAGGGAAATGTACGTCACACCTCCTTCCACCAGGGGGCGTTGACCCAGACGGGCGGTACTTTTGACTTCGCCATTGAGGGAGAGGGCTTCTTTCTCGTCGAAACACCGGCTGGAGAACGGCTGACGCGATCCGGCGCGTTTTCTCCGAATGCCGACGGTGATTTGGTCACCTTTGATGGATACCGTGTTTTGGACGCCGGCGGAGCGCCCGTATTCGTGCCACCCGGTGCAGCCGATGTGGCCGTATCTGCAGATGGAACAATCTCCAGCGAAGGGAACCCGATTGGGCAAATTGGCGTGGTCCGGCCCCTGAATGCACGCGAAATGATCCGTGAAGATGGGGTCATGTTCCGCGCAGATGAGGGGTATGAACCGGCCGAAGACGCGCGGGTTCTTCAACGCTTTGTCGAAAATTCCAACGTCGATTCCATTCTGCAAATCACGCGAATGATCGAAGTACAACGCGCCTATGAGTTGGGTGCCAGCTTTCTGGACGCCGAAGACCAACGTTTGCGTCAAGCCCTAAAGGCACTGTCACAGTAACCATCAAAGAGGAGGTGCCAAATGCGCGCCCTGAAAATTGCAGCCACCGGAATGAGCGCCCAGCAAATGCGGGTCGAAACGATTTCCAACAACCTGTCGAACATGAGCACTACCGGCTATAATGCGCGTCGTGCCGAATTCGCGGATTTGCACTATCAACAATTGACGCGTCCCGGCACAATCAGCGCCACGGATGGCACAGTCATGCCGACGGGCGTTCAATTGGGGCTTGGCGTGCGACCCGCAGCTGTTTCGGTACAGCTTCAACAGGGCGCATTGAGCGCGACAGGTGGCGATCTTGACCTGGCGATTGAAGGTAAGGGTTACCTCGAGGTCACCCTGCCCTCCGGTCAGACGGCCTATACGCGTGACGGTGGTTTGAAACGTACGGGTGAAGGGCTGATTGTTACCTCCGACGGCTTTCCCGTCGAGCCTCAAATTGTCATCCCGGATGATGCGCGTAGCATTTCCATCAATGCGTCAGGCGAAGTCTATGCGTATTTTGCGGACGCCCCTGAAGCGCAATTGCTGGGGCAATTCAACATGTCTGGTTTCGCAAATGCCAAAGGACTTGAGGCCCTTGGAAGCAATCTGTTCGTTGAAACCGAGGCATCCGGCCCATCGCTTGTGTCGACCCCTGGTGAGGATGGTCTTGGGACGGTACGGCAGGGGTATCTCGAGGACAGTTCGGTTGATGCAGTACGCGAAATTACAGAGCTGATCGAAGCACAAAGGGGATACGAGATGAATGCCAAGGTCATATCAGCGGCAGATCAGATGATGGGCGCAACGACGCAGATCAGATGATGCGTATTTGGTTCCTGTTCCTGGCTTTGTGTTTTGGAAACATTGCGCTGGCGGAGTCGGTTGTCCCCACTCGGACAATCCGCGCCAATGCGATTATCTCTGATGTCGATATAACCTTAAAGGCTGGGACCACGAAAAATGGTTTTGACCGCGCGGCGGATGTCATTGGCCAGGAAGCCAAAACGACACTCTACGCGGGTCGCCCGATACGGTTTGACGATGTTGGACCGCCTGCATTGGTCACGCGCAATCAAATCGTGATGCTTCGGTTCCAGACGGCGGGCCTCGTGATCACGACCGAAGGGCGCTCTTTGGAACGGGGTGGGATCGGCGACCGGGTTCGGATCATGAACCTGGATTCTCGCGCGACGCTGTTTGGACAAATTCACGCCGATGGATCGGTACACGTAAAGAATTAGGAGCTATTAATGAAGGTTCGACATTTTCCCATCGCGCTTGGTCTTATCCTAATCGCGGGTTGCGCACGTTTTGATCATATCGGGAAGGCACCCTCGTTCACCTCTCCCTCTGGAACGCGTGAGCACAATGCAATGCTGTCCCCTGGATTGCCATTGCGCGCGGATGCACAGGGCCCGACAGAGCAAGCGTCGCTGTGGTCGGGTGCGCGCCAGTCTCTTCTTGGTGACAGACGGGCGGTCCAGCAGGGTGATATTCTTACGGTCGTGATCGAGATTGACGAAGAGGCGGAGATTTCGAACGCAACCGACAGGTCCCGGTCAGGTTCCGAAAGCCTTAGTCTATCCGGCCTATTCGGCTTGCCCCAACGGCTCGATGAACGTCTACCAGAAGGGGCGTCCGCGGCGAATGCAGTAGGCATCAATTCAAACAGCAGCTCCTCTGGCGATGGCTCGGTGAAGCGCAACGAAAAGCTCACCTTGCGTGTTGCGGCTACGATCGTCGATGTGTTGCCAAATGGCGTGCTTTCAATCGCCGGAAGCCAAGAGCTTCGGGTCAATTTCGAAATGCGCGAATTGCTGGTGTCAGGCTACGTAAGGCCGGAGGATATTTCACGTCAAAACGAGATCACTTACGACAAGATCGCGACGGCGCGTGTCTCATACGGTGGTCGCGGCCAAATATCGGACGTTCAACAACCACGCCTTGGTCAACAGGTTCTGGATGCCGTTTTGCCGTTCTAGGAGAGTTCTAAATGAAAAAATTAATACCCATCATCATGCTTATTATTGGTTCTGGTGCGGGTGTCGGCGCAGGCATTTTTATGCGCCCTCCTCCCGTGGAAGTTCATAGTGAAGCACCCCTCGAAGAGACGGAAATTACCGAACAGGACCAATCAGAGGCCAAAGCACCATCAAATTCGGCAGACCGCATTGGCCCATCGTCGGAGGGGATGGAATATGTGAAATTACCGAACCAATTTGTTGTTCCTCTTGTGGATGAAGATCGCATTTCGGCGATGGTCGTCATGGCTTTGAGCCTCGAGGTTTTAAGCGGTTACGCTACTGACGTGATCGATATAGAGCCCAAGCTGCGTGATGAGTTTTTGCGTGTACTCTTTGACCATGCAAGTATCGGTGGCTTTGCAGGTGCCTTTATAAACAACGAGAACCTCGATGTTATAAGAAGGCGTTTGCGCGAGGTGGCAAAGGCCGTGATGGGACCAGAAGTTGTCAATGACGTGCTAATTTACGAGATTGCCCGCCAAGATTATTGAACCTGCTTTCAGGGGCGACATTTGCGAGTGCCTTTTTTCGTATACCATATAGAGGTAGGGTTTCGTCTCCATCGCCCCGCATTATTTTAACAGCCCTACATTAACTTACGTCAAACCGCCTGAGTTATCGAGTGACCTATTTTTTCGGGCAGGGCAGGTTTTGACCTGCCCTGCGCCCTGAGGTTCTCTCGCGATGCATTAAGATTTCTTCGTCGCTACGGTATTGAACAAATAAACAAATGCCAAAGCGCGCTTTGTTCCAAGCATCGTTTCTCCCTTGCTCGGCAAGAGAGAAAAACAGGGCGATGGTGGTCATCTTGGCAAAAGGCTCTTCAGTTTACGATGTGCTAGGTGATATTATTGCAGATTTTCGACGCACCACAGGGTTGCTTTGTAGCGTTGACGAATCATACGCATTTTGGACCTGTCGCGGTTTCGTGCCGCCCCCGGTGCTCGTTTAAGCCCCCTTCCGTTCGAAAGCGTACCGCTGCCCGGCAGGCGATTGCAAAGCAATCTGCCGGGAGGGGGATCAGCTCAGCAACGTTCTACAAATACAAATCGAAGTATGGCGGCATGGAGCCGTCCGACGCGAAGCGACTGGGTGCGCTTGAGGATGAGAACAGCAAGCTGAAGAAGCTGTTGGCTGAACAAATGTTGGACAACGCCATGTTGCGAGACATCAATTCAAAAAAACGGTGACGCCCGCCCTGAAGCGGCAAGCTGTGGTGCATTTGATGGCGGCCCATCAAGTCAGTCAACGGCGGGCGTGTGATGTTTTACAAGTTGATCGATCCTCGGTGCGATATCTGTCGCGCCGAGGCGATGATGCTGAGCTAAGAGATGCAATCAAACGCGTTTCTCGTGAACGACGTCGGTTTGGGTGCCGCCGCATCCACGTGATGATTGCGCGGGAGGGCTTTGAGGTGAACCACAAGAAAGTGCGGCGCATCTATCGTGAAGAGAGAAGCTTCAGGTGTGTCGCAGGGGTGGCAGGAAGCGCGCGTTGGGAACGAGGAAGCCAATGGCATTGCCCAACGGACCGAACCAGCATTGGTCGTTGGATTTCGTGTCTGACGCGCTGACAGATGGACGTCGGTTTCGCATTTTGGCAGTTGTCGATGGCTTCAGCCGCGAGAACTTGGTGCTGGTGGCCGACACGTCGCTGTCTGGTCAACGGTCGCGCGTGAACTGGATCAGATCATTACTGAACGCGGCATGCCAACGACGATTGTATCGGACAACGGTACCGAGTTCACCAGCATGGCGATCCTCTCAAATGGGTTCAGGATACCGGCATTGACTGGCACTACATCGCGCCCGGAAGGCCCCGGCAGAACGGTTTCATTGAAAGCTTCAACGGCAAGCTGCGCCCCTCTCGTGCATGTAAACATGCACTGCCGGGCAGTGGATGAATGCCTCAACGAAACGCTGTTTGGTGCTTTAGGCGATGCTCGCAAAACGCTCGAAGAATGGCAGGAGGATTACAACTGGCAAAGACCACATTCAGGCTCGGGCAACCTGACCCCGATGGAATTCTCGCACAGAAAGGCGATGGACAAAATGGCCGCCTAACGCCAAAGATCTAACCCAAAGGACTCCGCGCAAAGCCGAATGAGACTTGGGGATCAGGACACAAAGAGGCGGCGACAACCGCGCACCGAAGCGTAAGCACAGAAAGGTTCATGCTTTAGAGCGTACTTGACCATACTTATCGCGCATATATGTGCCGAGTAGTTAGAAAATAGCTGAGTAGGCAAAAAAAGAACGATGTTATGTCCAAAAGCACTTGTGTTCTCTATGGAGTAGCCTTAACCGTCCCTCAGCGAAATGGCGCGGGATGGAGCAGCCCGGTAGCTCGTCAGGCTCATAACCTGAAGGTCGTAGGTTCAAATCCTACTCCCGCAACCAACTCAAATTGCGATTGACCCGCCCTTGTGGTGGGTTTTTTGCGTTTTAGGGAAATGCCAAGGATTCCAGCAAGATCGCCCCTCACATCGATGAGCATTTCATCGTCAGTCGGTGTCAAAATGATCTCGTCCACCAGGGACCGCAGAATTTCAGTGGCCTCCAGCCGTTTGGCCTCAATTTCGTCCTGCAGGGAGGAATGCAGTTTCTCGACCTGCAGGCGGTAGAAACCCGCCATCTCGGGATGTAGAAGCGGGGCCGGCTCATCGGCGTTGGCCAGAACAGCCTCCAGTTCCTTCTTTCGCGTCTCGAGCTCGATCATCGTGTCGTTGATGCGATCGGCTGCACCGCCTTTGAGTATGACATCGACCAATCTGTCCAACTCACGGTCAATTTGTTTGACCTCACTTGCAGCGGCGTCGATTGCTGCCCGTCCCTCCATACGCAGCAGGTTCATTTCACGGGTAAACTCGTCGCAAAACTCTTTGAACAAAGCCGGTTCCATTAGGTGATGACGTAAGGCACCCAAGACACGATCTTCCAGATGATCACGGCGTATGTTTTTGCGATTGTCGCACGTCCCCTTGTTCCGGGCTGTCGCACACCCGACAAGATCAGCCGAGATCATGGTGTAGCCACCACCGCAGCATGCGCATTTGGTTAGCCCAGAGAACAGATATTTGGGGCGGCGGCGGTCGCGGAAATGATTTTCCGATGTCAGTTCGCCACCACGCTTGTGCTTAAGTTGCGATTGCCGTTCTTTTACAGACGCCCACAGGTCATCATCGACAATACGAAGTTCCGGGACTTCATGGATGATCCACTCATCTTCGGGGTTCATCCGCGCTTGCCGACGGCCCGTATCTGGATCCTTAAGGAAACGTTGTCGGTTCCAGATGAGCCGCCCGATGTATATCTCGTTGTTCAAAATGCCGGTGCCACGCTTGGCGTTGCCGTTGATGGTGCTGAACCCCCAATCGCCACCGCTGGGTGCTCTGATACCGTCCTTGTTCAATTCGGTCGCGATGCGCTTGGGTGATTTCCCAGAGACGTAGTCCGTCAGGATCCGGCGGATCACACCTGCTTCGTACTCGTTGATCGTTCGGTCACCCCTTATGGGCTCCCCTTCCGACGAGAATTTCTTCACGACGTCATATCCATAGGCGTTACCGCCTCCTGATTTTCCCATCTCAACGCGTCCACGAAGGCCCCGGCGCGTCTTGTCGGCCAAGTCCTTCAGAAAGAGGGCGTTCATCGTTCCCTTGAGCCCGACATGGAGGTGCGTGATTTCGCCTTCGGACAGCGTGACAATCTTTACGTCCGCATATGCCATTCGCTTGTGAAGGCCCGCGATATCTTCCTGATCGCGGGACAGTCGATCCATTGCCTCCGACAAGACCAAGCTGAAGCGTCCGCGAAGGGCATCTTCGATCAAGGCCTGGATACCTGGCCTCAGAAGAGATGCGCCGGACACGGCGTGGTCAGAGTATTCTTCAACGATAGTCCAGCCCTGCTTCTCAGCATGCAAGCGGCACACCCTGAACTGGTCTGCGATCGACGCATCCCTTTGGTTGTCGCTTGAATATCTGGCGTACAGGGCGATTTTCACAATTCGATCTCCTGAGGCATCAGGAGCGCGGCTGTCGACGTGCTCCCGACTGCTGGTCATACCATTCTCGTGCAGCACGACGCGCTAGAAGGCGAACCAACTTGGCCAAGCGCGGGTCATGGCTTCCGGCGGAACTCGTAAGGCTCAAAAGACGACCGGGACCGTCTTTGCCTTTTCGATGCGCCTTTGGCTTGGTCATTATACCGCTGTCCGATTGAAATGGAAGATAACTCCATTGCCACAATTGCGGACACGAGCAGTTGGAGCAACTTTGCAGAGAGCGAAGTCTGGCGTGCCAATGAGCGCTTGCGGCGATGTTTTGTTACGCTGGCGAAAAACAGCGCAATATGCCGTAGTGCAAATACTTGCTCAATTCGGTGCCTCTTGGCGCTTACCCAACCGCTTCTGGGTCGTTTGCCACCTGACTGAACCATCACAAACCAATTGCCCATATCTTGTCCGTTACTTGGGACGCGCCCCAGACAGCTGTTGGGCAGCCGATTCTTGCGTTTCGCGCCTCAGCTTTGCAAAGCCTCGATCCGTTGCCATGAAGCGTTCGACCATTGGTGCGATCAGTTTTGCCGGATCCTTGATGATTTGGCTGGTTTCACGCTCCAGCACCTTTGCATAGGCGACGAGATCGCGATGAACGGGTGCTGGCAGTTCCACGGTCAGTTTGACCGGTTTGTCGTCCGACAAAGCGCCCAGTTTCAATTTGGTCATCAGTGACCTCCCTGTGGTTGGAGTATGAGATCGCGGGTCACGATCACGCGCACGGGGAACCCCGGCCGGATCGTCAGGGTTGGCGGAATGTCAATTTGACGACGTACGATCTCGCGGCCTGCATCACCTATGGTGTCTTGTGCTCCGTCGCGGATGGCACTGGCGATGGGATCGTCATCGTCGGTCCCCAGTTCGGCACCGATGTTGAGCAGTGTAGAAAGAAGCGCCGCCCTCAATACACCGCCCCAATGGTGATCGACGCCGTCCTCGAGGCCTGCATAACCCGCGCTATCCGCTCCTGGCTGTCTTTCAAGAACAATGGATTGGCCATCGGGCAGGATGATCCGGGTCCAGACCAGCAGGATACGACGTTGGCCGAAGCCGACGCCATTGTCATATTCGCCGATGAGGCGGGATCCTTGCGGCAGCAGGAGATAGCGCCCAGAAGGGCTGTCATAGACGTTCTGGGTCACTTGAGCCACGATCAGACCCGGCAAGTCAGAGCGAATGCCAGTGACGAGGGCGGCGGGAATGATGGACCCGGCCTGAAGGACGTAAGGCGAGGCGGGCGGCGTGACCCTGTCGGGCGCGACGATGCGGCGGTCGACGGGAGCATTGAGGAAAGCGAGTTGGCGGTCCTGGTCGCTTTGTGGCCCGACCTGACTCGGTTGCGGGGCTGGGAAACTACTTGGAGGTGCGGAACTGGGTGAAGCGAAGCCCGATGGAACGTTGGGTGATTGCGTTGCAAAGAACACTTCACTGGTGCGGGCGGCTTCCTCTTCCGCGAGCCGACGCTGCTCGGCTGGGTCAGGACCTGGCATGGGCGAGGCAGGGACGGGTTGACCCGCCTCCTGGGCCCGCAGGATCGGGCGTCCGAGGTCTCCGGGCAGAGCGGGTCCGAGTTGCGGAATGCCGCTGTAATCTGAGGGCAGGCGGCGCAGTTCGTCGGCGGTGGGGCGGTTTTCCGTGGTGAAGAGTTCGCCGGGGCGATCTCGGGCCGGGCGGTCCTGCAAGGCGAAGATCAAGGCTCCGCCGATACCAACCGCTGTGATGACCGCGATACCGCCGAGGACCTTGCGAGAGAGGCGCACGACACGGGGCGGGTCAGGTCGCAGCCGAAAGGGGTCAGTGGGGTTGGCCGACGGCGGCACGGCAGGGTCTGAGGCTGACGTGGTCATGGCCGCGGTCTCCCATCGGTGCGCACGATCCTGACCATCTGCTGATCGTCACCTCCGAGGCGCAATTCAGCGGCGGCAAAGAGCCGGTCCACGATCAGGACGTTGCGGAAGACGCGGGTGTTGACGAGTTCTGCGCTGCCATCGGCCCCAAGCACGAAGAGAGGTGGCATCTCGCCCTGCACGATGCCGCGCGGGAAGACGACATAAACGCGGCGGCCATCGTCGAAGACACTGTCCGGCCGCCAAGGTGGGGTGTTCCCTTCAACTTGCAGCCCATAGCGATAGTTGCGGTGGCTGGCCGGAGGGATTGCGGGCTGCTGGATCGATGGTGGGCGAGGTTGCGCGCGCCCCGGCGGATAGGACCAGGCGACCGACGGCATGTAGGAAGTCTCATTGGCGCGGAGTTCCAGCAGATACGTCCGCCGGTCCGTGTTGATGACAAGATTTGTTGAGATGTCGGGCCGGGTCGGTTTGACGAGGATATGGACGCGGGCGGTGCGCCCATTGCCGCTTTCGGTGTCTCCGATGATCCAGCGCGTGGTGTCTCCGGCTGCAATCGGCCCCGCGCCAGTCAATTGCTCGCCGGGTTCGAGCGCGATGTTGGTGATCTGACCGGGGGCTGCATAGATCTGGTAGAGTGCGCCTTCGCTGTAGGGGAAGACCTGGATCGCATTGTAGTAGCCCTCGCGGCGGGGCTCTACCCGGGCGGCCGCATTGGCATTGATGACGCGAGCCTCTGCGGTGGCCGCATCCGTGTCGCCGCCGCGCGACGGGGTCCAGGGCGGTGGCGTGTGGATGGCTCGCAGCGGTTCTTCTACCACGGGGGGCGGAGGCGTGGGCAATGCGGGGACATTGCTGTCATAGTCGATTTCGGGCGGTGTGTAGGTCGCGCAAGCGTTGAGCAGGAGAGAGGCCGTCAGGGTGATGGGAATAGTGATGTTTACGCGTTTCATTGCTGAAGCTCCCGTGACCAGTTGATGGCGTGGACGTAGATGCCGAGCGGGTTTTGACGGAGCCGTTCGGCGCTGCGCGGTGGCTGGACCGAAATGGTCAGGATCGCTGTCCAGCGCTCGGTCGCGGCAAGGCTGCCGTCCTGATAGCGCCGCTCGGTCCAGGCGATACGGAAACTGTCGGGCGAGGCGCGAATGACGCTGGAGACATCGACCGAGATCTGGACCTCGCCGACCTGCGCGAAGGGATCGTTGGACCGGGCATAGTCATTGAGAGCCATAGCGCCGCGATCGGTGGTGAACTCATAAGCGCGCAGCCAATTCTGACGCACAACGATGGGGTCAGCTGGGATCGCGCGGACCTGTTCGATGAATTGCGCAAGGTGATAGGCGATCTGCGGATCGGTTACCTCGTAGTCGGCACTGGCTGGGGCCACGCTGCGGGCCTCGCCCAGTCGGTCGACCTCGACGACCCAGGGCACGACGGTGCCCTGCGCGGATTGCCAGACGAGGCCGAAGGTCAGTCCTGCTGACAGAAACAGGGACCCGAAGGCCATCAGCCGCCAGTTCTTGGCTTGCACGCGGGCCGATCCGATGCGGTCATCCCAGACCTGTGCTGCCTTCTGATAGGGGGTCTCGGGTTCCGGTGTCTTGCCGTAGGTGAGTGAGGGGCGTTTGAACATCAGGGATCCCTTTCCGAAAGGCTGACAGTGGTGCCACCGCCGGGGCTATCGCCAGAGCGCAGGGCGTGGGTGGCGGCGGTTGCGCCATGATGGAGCGATTGCGCGCGTCCCATGCGGGTAGCCCAAGCTGGCGGGCCGGACGCAGGTGTTGGGGCTCCAGAACTACCGCTGCCGGTGATGGCACCGCCGCTGGCCGCAACCGCCGCCCGTGCCCCGCCTTGGGCACTGTCGCTCAAAGCTGACGCGGCCCGGCGCAGGGGGCTGGCGGCGACACCGACACCAGCACGCGCCATACCACCAACACCGGACGCAATCCCTGCGGCTCCGGTTCGTCCAGCCGACCCAAGACTATACGCGGCGGACGCTCCGCCAACTGTTGCGGCTCCGCCGCGCGCACCGGCAACCACACCGCGCCCGGCAGCGCTTGCCGCCATGCCCGTTCCGGTCATGCCGACGGCGGTGACGCCGCCTGCGACGAGCCCGGTGCCAACGGCTGCGCCCATGCTGAGTTGCGGTCCGCCGGAGATCAGCCCGTTGGCGATGCCGGGACCGAAGATGCCGAGGCCAAGAAGGGAAAGGGCGGCCAGCACGATGGCCATGGCCTCTTCGATATTGGGCTGATCGCCGCCAAACCCGGACGTGAACTCACCGAAAAGGCTCGACCCGATGCCGATGATCACGGCGAGCACCAGCACCTTGACGCCAGAAGAGACGACGTTGCCGAGCACCCGTTCGGCCAGAAACGCCGTCTTGCCGAAAAGGCCGAATGGGATCAGCACGAACCCAGCGAGCGTTGTGAGCTTGAACTCGATCAGGGTGATGAAGAGCTGCACCGCGAGGATGAAGAAGGCGAGCAGCACCATGGCCCAGGCGAACATCAGCACGATGATCTGGATGAAATTCTCGAAGAAGCTGACATAGCCCATCAGGTCCGAGATCGAGGCCAGAATGGGCCGCCCGGCATCGAGCCCAACCTGGGCCACACGCCCCGGGCGCATCAGGTCGGTGGCACTGAACCCGGTGCCACTGGCTTGCAGACCGAGCCCGGCGAAACTCTCAAAAACAATCCGTGCGAGCGCGTTCCAGTTCGAAATGATGTAGGCGAATGCACCCACAAAGAGGGTCTTCTTGATGAGCCGCGCGAGAATATCATCATCCGCGCCCCAGGCCCAGAAGAGGGCGGCGAGTGTAACGTCGATGACGATCAGCGTGGTGGCGAGGAAGGCAACCTCGCTACCCAGAAGGCCGAACCCGCTGTCGATGTAGCTGGTGAAGACCTCGAGGAAGCGGTCGATGACGCCGGTGCCGCCCATTGGTTCACTCCTCCGGGTCTGACGATGTTGCTGGGTTCAAGAAACGGCGGCGGGTCTCGATCCAGATGGCTGCGCAGTATTGGTCGTCCAAAGCGGCGTTTCCAAGGTCCCGGCAGCGCTGCAGCTCTGCCCGGAGCGGATCATTCACCTCGGGCAGTTCGGGGATGGATCGGATATCAATGTCATCCTCACGCGCGATCTCCAGCAATGCACCGAGGACTGCCATGAAGGCGAGAAGACCTATGCCAAGCCGAAGGATGAACGCGCCTTTCATCTCCGACCTCAGTTCTGGAACATCTGGGCATTGCCCGGCTGATAGCCGATGCCGGGGTCCAGAAACCGCCGCCGTTGTTCACGGGCCTGCTCCTGTGCCGCCGCCATTTGCGCTGATTCCAGGTTCTGCGCACGCCCTTGCGCGGCAATGAGTGCTGTCAGGTCCGCGATCTGCTGTGATTGCAAGGCGAGCAGTTGATTGCCGGCTTGCGTCGCCTGCAACGCGCCGGTTGCGCCCTGGCTCTCACCGATCAGCGCGGACATCTGTGCGCGGTTGGTGTCCAGATTGCCGACGACCCCCGCCTGCACCCGCATCGCGTCTTGCAGACCACCGACGGTCGTCTGCCAGCGCTCGCGGGCCCCGTCGACGAGCGCCTGATCTGTGGCCGTGAGCGAGGCCGGGCCGTAATCGGTCTGAAAAGCCTGATCGATTGCCTGCACGTCATAGGCGATCCGCTGTGCCTCGCCCAGAAGCTGCTGCGTGCGCTGTACCGATTGCTGCAGGTCCTGCAGTGCCGAATAGGGCAGGCTCGTGAGGTTACGCGTCTGATTGATCAGCATCTGCGCCTCGTTCTGCAACGAAATGATCTGGTTGTTGATCTGTTCGAGCGCTCGGGCGGCTGAGATGATATTCTCGGCATGGTTCTGCGGATCGTAGACGATGCGCCCGAAGCCGCCGAAAAACGCGTGGGCAGGGGTGACAGTGAGTGTTGCTGTCACGGGAACGGCGAGCAGCAGCGCTGTTGCGAGGCGGAGGGTGAGGTGTTTGGTGGTCATGGGGAAATCTCCTGTTGTGTGAGGGATGTGGGACCTGTCGATAAGTCCGTGGGGTCTTGTTCTTCGATGTCTGGCACGGATGGCGCTAGGGTCAGATTGGTCAGGCTGGGAAGCAGATCGACGGCCCAATCGACCCGGCGTTCGCGTAGCCAGGCTGGCACGAAACCATCGCGCCCGTGTTCGGCGAGAATGCGGGTGATCGCGGTCTGATCGGATTTGGACGAGGTCGCGGTGAAGGCGAGGGCAATCTCGCCTAGACCGAGGTCGAAAAGCCGGTTGCCGCGCCGGGATTGGCAATAATAGTCGCGTTTGGGAGTGGCCCGGGCGAGGATGTCGTTCTGGCGGTCGTTCAAGCCAAAGCGGCGATAAATATCGGCGATCTGCGGCTCGAGGGCGCGTTCGTTCGGCAAGAACAGCCGTGTCGGGCAACTCTCGATGATCGCGGGTGCGATGGCCGAACCGTCGATATCCGCAAGCGATTGGGTGGCGAAGACCACGCTGGCATTCTTTTTGCGCAGGGTTTTCAACCATTCGCGCAACTGCCCGGCGAAACCTGTGTCATCCAGCGCCAGCCAGCCTTCGTCTATAATCAGCAGGGTGGGCGATCCGTCCAGCCGGGCTTCGATCCGGTGGAAGAGATAGGCCAGCACGGCAGAGGCCGCACCGGTGCCGATGAGCCCTTCGGTCTCGAAGGCCTGGACGGTGGCCGTACCGAGCTGCTCGTCTTCGGCATCGAGCAGATGGCCGAAGGGGCCACCGATACAATAGGGCTGCAAGGCGCGCTTGAGGTCTTGGGACTGCAACAGCACCGACAGGCCCGTCAGGGTGCGTTCACCTACCGGCGCGGAGGCCAGAGACGACAGGGCGGACCAAAGGTGGTCCTTCACGTCCGGTGTGACGGTCACGCCTTCGCGCGCAAGGATGCTGGCGATCCAGTCGGCGGCCCAGTTGCGGGTCGCGCCTTCATGAATGTGGGCCAGCGGCTGCAGGGCGACTGGGTCCGACGCATCATCGGACAACGCGGCGCCCAGATCGTGCCAGTCACCACCCATGGCGAGGGCTGCGGCCCGGATCGAGCGGCCGAAGTCGAAGGCGAAGACCAGTGCCCCCGCATAGCGCCGAAATTGCATGGCCATCAGGGCCAGCAGCACGGACTTGCCCGCGCCGGTCGGCCCGACGACCAATGTATGGCCGACATCGCCGACATGCAGGGACAGACGGAACGGGGTTGATCCTTCGGTTTGGCCAAAGAGCAGCGGAGGGGCCGCGAAATGATCATCTTCCTCAGGACCCGCCCAGACCGCTGAGAGCGGGATCATATGGGCAAGATTGAGTGTCGAGACCGGCGGCTGTCGGACATTGGCGTAGACATGCCCGGGCAGGGAGCCGAGCCAGGCTTCGACGGCATTGGTGGTTTCAGCGATGCAGGTGAAATCGCGGCCCTGAATGGCTTTCTCGACCAGCCGCAGTTTTTCGTCGGCAATGCGCGGGTCAGCGTCCCAAACGGTGACGGTCGCCGTGACATAAGCTTCGCCAATTAGATCAGAGCCGAGTTCCTGCAGGGCGGCATCGGCATCCATCGCCTTGTTGTGGGCGTCGGAATCCAAAAGCGCTGACGCCTCGTTGGTCATGATTTCCTTGAGGATGGCCGCGATGGATTTGCGCTTGGCGAACCATTGTCTGCGGATCTTGGTGAGGAGCCGCGTGGCGTCGGTTTTGTCGAGCATGATCGCGCGCGTGGACCAGCGATAGGGGAAGGCGAGCCGGTTCAAATCGTCGAGAATGCCAGGCGTCGTTGCACTCGGGAAACCGGTGATCGTGAGGATACGCAGATGTGCGTCTCCCAGCATTGGCTCCAGCCCGGCGGTCAGTGGCTGGTCAGCGAGCAATGCATCGAGATGCATCGGCACCGCGGGCACACGGACGCGCTGCACTTTGGTCGAGATGGTTGCATGCAGGTATGTCAGGGTCTCGGCATCATCGAGCCAGATACATTCCGGCATGAACCCCTCAAGAAGTTGCAGCACGCGGTCGGTCCGGTCGACAAAGCCCGCTAGTGTCTCGCGGGCATTAGCTCCGCCCTCGCGATCACGCCCTTCGTAGAGGAAACGCTCGGCGCGGGCCGCTTCTTCAGCGGGCGGCAGGAACAGCAACGTCAGGAAATACCGCGACTCGAAATGTGCGCCTTCCTCTTCGAACTGCGCCTTGCGCTCGGCATCGACCAAAGCCGATGCCGCATCGGGGAATTGGCTGTCGGGATAGGAAATGGCGGGTATGCGTTGCGCTTCGACGAAGACTGCCCATCCCGAACAGAGCCGTCGTAACGCGTTGTTGATCCGGCCCGCGACCGCGACAAGTTCCGCAGGCACCGCGCTGTCGAGATCCGGACCACGAAAGCGCGCCGTGCGCTGGAAGGAGCCGTCCTTGTTCAGGATGACGCCCACACCAACAAGCGCCGCCCAGGGCAGAAAGTCGGCCAGATGGGAGGATTTCTGGCGATATTCGGCGAGGTTCATCATCGATCACACTCCGAGATGGCCGGGGATGCGGATATGACGGCGCACCACATCGACGAAGAGCGGATCGCGCTTGGCGGCCCATACGGCAGCAAGATGGCCCGCAATCCAGATCAGCAGACCGACCAGCCAGAGTTGCAACCCAAGCCCGATGGAGGCGGCAAGCGTGCCGTTCAGCATCGCGATGGAGCGCGGCGCACCTGCCAGCAGGATCGGTTCGGTCAGAGCCCGGTGGACCGGGATAACAAAGCCGGGGATAGCGTCAGGATCGACCATCAGATCACCGCTCCGCCGCCAAACGAGAAGAACGACAGAAAAAAGCTCGATGCAGCAAAGGCGATGGAGATGCCGAAGACGATCTGGATCAGCCGCCGCGCGCCACCCGAGCTGTCGCCAAAGGCGAGGGTCAGGCCGGTAATGATGATGATCATCACCGCGATGATCTTGGCAACCGGACCTTCGATGGATTCGAGGATTGCTTGCAGCGGTGCTTCCCAAGGCATCGAAGAACCTGCGGCGCGGGCGGGGGTGGCCAAGGTCAGCGAGACGAAGGCGGAAATGCAAAGGGCGTCGACCACCCGGCGGCTTGTTAGGAAATTGGTGAACATCAATCGGATCCTTTACTGGTGTCGGTTGCGGGTGAGAGACAATAGTCACCGGTCGGATCTAGCCCTTCGACGTGCGCCAGTTCACTTAGGCGGCGCGCGGAACCGCGCCCCGACAGGACGGCGACGATGTCAATCGTTTCGGCGATCAGCGCGCGGGGGACTGTGACGACAGCTTCCTGGATCAGCTGCTCCATACGGCGCAGGGCACCAAGAGCTGTCCCGGCATGGATTGTGCCGATGCCGCCGGGATGACCCGTGCCCCAGGCCTTCAGGAGATCAAGCGCCTCTGGGCCGCGCACTTCACCGATGGGAATGCGGTCAGGCCGCAGGCGCAGGGACGAGCGGACGAGATCGGACAGAGAAGCCACACCATCCTTGGTACGCAGCGCCACGAGGTTTGGTGCAGCACACTGCAGCTCGCGTGTGTCCTCGATAAGAACGACGCGATCCTCGGTTTTGGCGACTTCGGCCAAGAGTGAGTTCGTTAGGGTGGTTTTTCCGGTCGAGGTGCCTCCCGCGACGAGGATGTTGCGACGGTCGGCGACCGCGGCCCGGAGCGTCTCCGCCTGCGTCGCGGTCATGACGTCGGCCGTCACGTAGTCTTTGAGCGTGAAGACAGCCACGGCCGGCTTGCGAATTGCGAAGGTGGGCGCGGTAACGACCGGTGGAAGCAGCCCCTCGAACCGTTCTCCCGTCTCGGGTAGCTCGGCGGACACGCGTGGCGCACCCGTATGAACTTCGACGCTGACATGATGGGCGACCAAGCGAATGATGCGTTCTCCATCCGCATGGGAAACGCAGTGATCGGTCGGGCGAAGACCTTCGGACAAACGATCAATCCAGAGCCGTCCATCAGGATTGAGCATGACCTCGACGACTTGTGCATCATCAAGATATCCTGCGATAGAAGGTCCAAGCGCAGTGCGCAGCATGCGGCTGCCGCGTGAAACTGCCTCTGAGTGTTGATGTGCCACGGTCATGAGCGTCCCTTTTCTGCGGGACGACACATGACGGCCCGGGTTGTGGGGACGATCAAGAAGACTGGAAAGGGATGTTTCGCAACAGCTTCAAGGGTGTAGAAGTGCCTTGGCGTGGAAAGACAGGGAAACGGCGGTGTGGTGTTCGGAAACCGGGGTTACCAATTGATGTAGTCCAACTGCGAGAAACCATATTGCGGGTAAGAACCAAGTGGCTTCGCAATTACATGTGCGCACCTTCGGCGCCGTGGCCTATGCCATCAATGATGGATTGGACGGGTTTGTGTTTAAATTCAACGGTTCGATGGGCATCGTGTGCACTATGTGTGCAACTCAAAATCGCATTCTGTCGCGCTCTGTCGGGTGTTTGATGGTTGGGTTAGTTTGGTCAGATGGAAGGGAGTTGGAACCGCAAGGTCTCGGAAGCCTGACAATCCTGCAACGGGACTTATTCATTCGTCCTGCGCCGCGCGGATCAAAGATTTAGTGAGTTCAAGGTTGGCTTGGGGCACAGCTCCTAGGCTTTCACACCCGCTTCGTATTCCTTGATCATCCCAATGATCTGTTCGTCAGAAAATCTGCGTTTCATAGTCCATCCTCTCTGTAACCACCCGATTGGCACCGCCTGCCTGAATTTGGCGGGATGCGTTAAGACACGTGCATAGCGACGTCGTTAGTGACGTGTCTTATGCGGAGGGTGTCATGCGCGGTGAGGTTTTGGGTGTTGAGCGTCGGCGGCGTTGGAATGACGATGACAAGTTGGCGATTGTTTCATCTGTCGGAATTAACGGTGCAACGGTCACGCATGTTGCGCATAGGCACGATGTGACGCGCCAGCAGATTTACAGATGGCGGCATGAGCTTAAGAAGAAGGGGCTTTGGCCCACCGGCGAGGGCGGAGTTTTTCTGCCAATTGATTTCCATGTTGCAGACGTAGTGACATCACCTACGGAGCCCACACCGCCATCTGCTGTGGAGCTTTCCTTGAGCAATAGACGTTGCTTGCGATTTGATACTGGCATGGAAGCCGCCGCGCTGACGCGATTGATCCGGGCGGTGGAAGCCGCGTGATCGGTCCGGGAACCGGGGTTCGGGTTTATCTGGCCTGTGGGGTGACGGATATGAGGAAAGGCATCGCGGGCCTTTCAACGTTGGCACAGGATGTGTTGCGTCAGAAGCCTGCCAGCGGTGCAGTGTTTGCCTTTCGCGGGCGGCGGGGTGACCGGCTGAAGCTGCTGTATTGGGACGGCCAAGGTTTTTGTCTTTACTACAAGGTTCTGGAGCGGGGGCGGTTTCCATGGCCAAGTGCCCAGGATGGTGCGGCGCGATTAACCTCAGCGCAACTGGCAATGCTGTGGGAGGGCATTGATTGGCGCAGGCCGGACTGGGGCGCGCCACCTGCGCGTGTTGGTTAATTTATCTATCTGATATTACTTATTTATATGGTGTATTCTTATAGGTTTTGGTAGTTTGCGCCATGCCGATTGACACCTCAAACCTGCCCGATGATCCTGCCCTTTTGAAGGCGATGATTGCGACTTTGGAGGTCGAGAATGCCAAGATATCCGCGACGCTGCGGGCGCATGATCAGCTGGTGCAGGCCTTGCGGTTACGGATCGCGAAGCTGCAGAAGCAAGCTTTTGGGGCAAGTTCGGAAAAGATCGAGCGCGAGATTGAACAGCTTGAATTGGCGCTGGAAGATCTACTGGTCGCGGTTGCCGAGGCGGAAGACGCACCGCTTGATGAAGCTGACGCAGCACCATCTTCTGCTGCATCCGAGCCGGTTGAGAACAAACCCCGCCGTCGCCCGCGTGTCTCGGACACAACCCCACGCGAGCGCCGTGAGCTTGATCCGGGCAGTTGCTGCCCTGATTGTGGTGGTGACCTGCGTATAGTTGGTGAGGACGTCAGCGAGTTGCTTGATATGATCACAGCGCAACTCAAAGTGATTGAGATCGCCCGCATCAAGAAATCCTGCCGCCGCTGTGAAAAGATGGTGCAGGTGCCTGCACCCAGCCGCCCGATCCCGGGCAGCATGGCGGGCCCCAATCTACTGGCGCATGTGTTGGTCTCGAAATTTGACGATCATCTTCCGCTCTACCGACAGAACGAAATCTTCGCCCGCATGGGGGCCGACATTCCTGATAGTACGTTGGTGGATTGGTGCGGTCGGTCGATGCAGGTCCTCCAGCCCATTATTGAACGGATCGAGGCGCATATCATGGCGAGCGATCTGCTGCACACGGATGATACCCCTATCCGGGTTTTGGATCGCGCGCGGCGCGACAAGGGGTTGGGTAAAGGCGTGAAACAGGGCCGTATCTGGGCCTATGTCCGTGATCAGCGACCATGGGCGGGCACAGCGCCGCCGGGGGCGGTTTATTACTTTGCACCGGACCGCAAAGGCGAGCATGTCCGCCTGCATCTGCAAAACGGCACCGGTATCCTGCAGGCAGACGCCTATGCCGGGTTCAATGCGCTGTATGAGAAAGGCCCTGACGGTAAAAGCCAGTTCCGCGAAGCCGCTTGCTGGGCGCACCTGCGGCGCGACTTCCATGATGTCTGGGCGTCAGACAAATCACAGATTGCACGTGAGGCCCTCGACAGGATCGGGAAGCTCTACGACATCGAGCGCGAAATCGCAGGTCAAGCTGCTGACACACGCCTTGCGGCACGTCAAAAGCTGAGCAAACCGAAAGTCGAGGCGTTCAAACACTGGGCCGAACAACAGCTGACGCGCATCCCCGGCAAAAGCGATTTGGCGAAAGCCTTTCGCTATGGTTTGAGCCGCTGGCCGTCGTTTTGCCTGTTCTTGACAGATGGCCGCGTGGCCATCGACAACAACGCCGCCGAGCGGGCGATGCGCCCAATTGGGATCGGCCGGAAAAACTGGCTCTTTGCGGGTGCTGACACCGGAGCGGAAACCCTAGCACGCGCCATGACGTTGATCGAAACGGCCAAGCTGAACGGCATTGATCCCCAAGCCTACCTCGCCGACGTCCTCGACCGCATCCACGATCACAAGATCAACCGGATCGATGAACTGTTGCGTAAGCGTGCGGCCACGCTGCTCTGACGCCTCATAGAGTGGGTTGATAGTGTCCACTAACGATAGTGGACATCTTGAGGGCAGATATGGCGGGTAAGAAGGGTCAAAAGAAGCGGTTTTGGTCTGATGAGGAGAAGGTGTCGATCTGTGCGCAAACATGTGCGCCGGGGGTATCGGTAGCGCAGGTCGCGCGGCGGTACGCGATGAACACCAACCTGATCCACAAATGGCTACGTGATCCCAAGTTTGCACCTGATCCGGAGATCATCGAAGACGAGGTTGGTGAAGCGCCATGTTTTCTGCCTGTGGAGATTGTTGACCGGCCAGGTGCTGAAGAACCGGTTCCCGCGCTTGCGGCAAATGCCACATCCGGCCATAGCGCGATTGAGATCGACATCGCGGGCGGTCATCAGCTGAGGATTGTCGGTAGCTACGATCCCGAAGCATTGGCTCGGCTCATCCGAGGTCTTTCTGCATGATCCCTGTCCCGGCGAACACGCGCGTCTGGCTGGCTGCCGGTGTGACCGACATGCGTCGTGGGTTCACGACGTTGGCTGCGCAGGCTGAACAGACATTGAAGCAAGATCCGTTTACCGGGCATCTGTTTGTCTTTCGTGGACGGCGAGGTGATCTGATCAAGATTATCTGGTGGGACGGGCAAGGTGCATGTCTGTTCAGCAAGCGCCTGGAGAAAGGTCGGTTTGTTTGGCCGTCGGCGAAAGAGGGCAAGATCGCTCTGACCGCGGCCCAGTTGGCGATGCTGCTCGAAGGGATCGATTGGCGTTTACCACAACGCAGCTGGACACCGCTCAAGGCAGGATAAATGCGCGTGTGGGATTCCCGCCGGATCGTTGTTTTGCTATAGTCTGGCCATGCTGGACGTCGATAAATCACTGCCGAAAGACCCTGATGAACTCAGGCAGTTCACGGCGATTTTGCTGGCCGAGGTGAGGTCGCAGGCTGTTTTGATCGAGAAGTTGCGGCATCAATTGGCCGGTCAACGCCAATGCCGCTTTGGGTCGTCATCAGAAAGCATTGAACAACTACAACTGGCCTTGGAAACAAGCGAGATCGCGGTTGCCAAGATGACCGTGAAGCTACGCCTTCCCGATGAGGAGCCAAGAGACAAACCAAAACGCCGCCCGATCCCCGATCACATCCCGCGCATGGAAGTTGAGCTGACCACCGGTGATGATGATTGCGCTCAGTGCGGTGGTGGCTTGCGCCGTCTGGGCGAGGATGTGACCGAAGAGCTTGAGTATGTTCCTGGACGCTTCATCGTGAACCGCATTGTGCGTCCACGCTTTGCATGTTCTGGCTGTGAGGCCTTCACACAAGCAGCGTTACCTTCGCGCCCAATCGAACGGGGCCGTCCCGGCCCGGGCCTGCTGGCCCATGTTCTGGTCAACAAATACGCTGACCACCTGCCGCTGTATCGCCAAAGCGGCATCTTCGAGCGCGACGGGATCGACATTGACCGTTCAACGCTGGCCGACTGGGTTGGCAAATCCACAGCTCTGTTGGAACCACTGGCTGATGCCATCGGGCGGCATGTGTTGGCTGGACAGGCTATCTTTGCAGACGACACGCCGGTAAAGATGTTGGCCCCCGGCACTGGCAAAACAGCGACAGCGCGTTTGTGGGCTTACGGTCGAGATGAACGGCCCTGGGGCGGCGATGCCCCTCCCGCCAGTTGGTATCAGTTCTCGCCGGATCGCAAAGGGCAGCACCCCAAGGATCATCTCGCAAAATATCGGGGCTGGATGCACGCGGACGGCTATGCCGGGTTCGAAGATCTCTATCGTTCCGGCGACATCCACGAGGTCGCCTGTATGGCGCATGTCAGACGCAAGTTCGTAGATGTTCATCGCGCCCAAGGCTCTGCCATCGCCAATGAGGCCATCCAGCGCATCGCGCAGCTCTACGCGGTCGAGAAAGAGGCACGCGGGTCACCACCAGATCGACGCGCCGGTCTCCGACAGGCGCATGCAAAACCGATCTTCGATGATCTGGAAGTCTGGCTACACACCCAACTCCCAAGTATCTCTGGCAAATCGCCGCTTGCGGGTGCGATCCGCTACGCTCTGACGCGCATGGCGCGGCTCCGGCCATATCTCGACCACGGCATCCTGGAGTTGGACAACAACACCGCCGAACGGGCCATGCGGTCTGTTGCAATCGGGCGCAAAAACTACCTGTTCGTTGGATCACAAACCGGCGGCCGCGCTGCCGCCATCGCCTACACCTTGATCGAAACGGCCAAACTGAACCGCATCGATCCGCAGGCTTGGCTGGCCGACACCTTGGCACGCATCCCAGACTACAAAATCAACCGCGTCGATGACCTGCTGCCATGGAAAACTGCCTCATAGGGCGGTCAGACCGGACGCTTACGCAATTAACTAGGGGCAGAGTGACGCTTTACCTCCTAAGGAAACGTCCTTCTAAGAGCAAGCTATGACAGCTTCAGTTACCGACCGCGAATCCGGTAGTTGGTCAATTGTCGCTTGGATTATTAAAAGCCCTTGCTTGCCTTGTCGGAAATTAAGCGACAACGAACAATTGCCTGAACAATCATTGCTCCTACGAAAGATAATGCGGCACCAGCGGTTTGTGCTCCTGATATTGCAATTGAAGCCAGTGGGGTGCCGTGGTCTGTGGTTAGGACAACCACACCGGCAGCAAAGAAAGTTGCGTTCATGATCGCACAGGCAAAGTACATAATGAACCCTGCCCCAAATCCATCGTAGCTAGGTCTGCTTCGCTCTCGCGGCAGAACGGATACTCCAAATTCATCGCTCCCAGGTTTTTTGAAGAAATAGTCGCGGATCGAGTTTACGACCCGGGCATAAAGTATCGCGTCTAACCGTAGGCCCTCAATGTAGGACACTACTGCCGCGCCAACTACGCTTAAGAGCAGAGCCGAAACGCCAAAGATGTACTGAACAAGCGCGCGGGTTTCTGGGCCTATGCCTTCATCTGAAATGTTCATCACGGCTATGCCGATAGTCGTGATTGGGATCGCCGTTATAAGCAGGAAGTATCTATAGAAAGTGGCAAGAACCTCGTTGGTTTTGAAATGCGCCTGAGAAATATTCTCATATTCCTTCAGCTGAAATTGGGTAAAATCGTCCATCAAATCGCACCTTGGTAGCTTAGAAATACTCGCGCTTACTTCCGCGAGAGACGATTGAATATCCGGTCAATAAGACTCTTGGCAGCGACCTGATTGACTGAGCAGTCGTAGATTAGATCGACAACTTCCTTGTAGGTCGAACGCTTATGTTTCGGCAGATTCTCAAAAATATCGCCATCGCTCTTAGTCGACTGAGTGTCGACTGCCTTTTCGATCTTGCGCAGCTGTCTGCGAAAGGCACCTCTTTCTTGCTCATCAAAAAGGTCGAACTCAGTTGCTTTGTGCATTTCCGATAGCAGCGTGCCAGTTTCCGCCTTGATCGTCTTCGCATAACGGTCCGACACCGCGCCCTGTTTCAGAACCTCAAGCTTTTCGTAGACCTTATCCGCCGCCAGCTCAAAAGACTTAATCCTGTTTCTTTTCTGCGAGGACACTCGGCACTCACGTGCAACCTCAGCGCCAATGGGGCGAAGGTGGGCGATGATATTGTCCAGATGCGCGTTATTCTCAAATTCATCACGTCGCCCGTTTGGGACAACGCGAGGGTCCAAAACGTGAACCTCTCCCACAGACCATGATGAAAAGCGATCCTCCGGGAAAATTTCAGCGAAGAGACGATCATGGCCAATCTGGATGTTTCCAACGCGCGCGCGGAGTCCTCTGACACCCTGTGCGACTGGTATCGCGCCTTGATAATCATGGTGCGCCAACCAACCAACTGCCGCAGTTTCGCCGTCGATGCCTTCGATTTCGAATGGCCTCAGATTGTGGAATGCAGATCTTTTGGTGTCGGAAAATGCCACCTGGTCGCGATGCGGCCGGTAGACAGGCGTTTCCGAACCATTGATGTGAATGTGATATGCGCGCCCTGCCCTCCCATGGCCTGCCAACAGGCTGGCGACTTCGTCTCGAAACGAGAATTCTGGTGAAAACGGACATGGGCAGACTTGTCCGATGAAGTTTTCGATCTCGATTTCGTTGAGCAGGCGATCATTGGCGATGCGTCGCGGTTTGACGAGCTCGACTTCAAAGAAGTGTTCTGGGTATTCGTCGGGGTCGAGATGTCTCAGAGATACGGCTTCTCGAACGATCGACTGCAAGTCGGTGTCTTGGTCTGTTGCGGCAAGCAGACTTTTGACAGCGCGGCCATCCCATTTTGCTTCGATGACTTTGGCGTCGCCCATCGCGCGTGATCGGAAGACCAGTTGTTGCACATAACCAAGTGCGGACAACCGTCCTACGCCACGAAATCCTCGCGCATCTGTCCCGCGCTTTTTACTGGCCCCAAAGGACAGCATCCGCGACGGGAATTCGGCGTTTGACAGACCGACACCATTGTCGCGGACAACAACCCGGCGGTCGATATGATCTAGATTGACGTCTATCCGCCCATCATTTGTCGAAGGCAATAACCCAATTGCAACAGCATCGTCGATCGCGTCGGTCGCATTCTGGACGTACTCTCGGAAGATTGCGAGAGGATTGACGTACATAGAGCTGCTCAGCAGCTCGAGCACGTCCTTTCCGACAAACACCTCGGCCTCTTCAAGCTGCCGCTCGATAATTTTTTCAGCATTCCCCATGGCCGATTACCCCAATCCCTTACGCAAAAACTTGTTTGATTTTGTCAATTTTGTTAACGGCGTTAGCTCTTGGCTGAATGTCCTCATCAGTAAGTGCCGCGTCTTCTACCCGTTCGTCATCTGGTACCAAATAAGCACCGATGTTTTCGACCCGCCGCTTCTTCTGGGCTTCCCATATCTTTGCCTCATCCGCTTTCGCCATTGGGACAAAGAACTTTGCTGCGTCTCGAAGTTTGCCAGGTGCCAGCTCGTTGAGGTCGTGCACGTAGTCATTTTTGTCCCGGTCGCAAAGATAGCCGATCAACTCGGTGCGCTCATCACAGGCTAAAGAAGACATTACTGACTGAAACTCTTCGAACTCTGCCTTGCCATCGAACTGTTCGTACCAGTAGCGATTGAAAATGAAGTGGTGGGGTCGGAACAGAATATTCTCAAACTCGTCATACGTGTCACCATAAGCAGATCTGAAGAACTCAGGCGCGCCACTGACAACCCCATGGGTTGCCTGCAAGACAACTTGCATTGAACGCAGATAATATGAGTTCCATTTCTTCCCTATGTGACCCCGGTCTGGCCGGTTGACGGGTTGATAACGCATTGGAAAAGAGAAAATTCGAATGTTGAGCTCTTCGTTCAACGAAACATTGAGACGCATCCGCTCAAACAGATCCTTTGGATCATCGTGAAAGTTGTAGAGCATGTAATTGGACAGCTCCGTAATCCCAGCTTCCGCCGCGTAACGAATGGCTTGCGCATAGGGTTTCTTCACCCCAAGGTGGTCGAATGCGATGCGCAACGGCTTGAGCGCGATGCGTGCAAGCTGCTGCAGATACATCGGATCCTTACAGAGGATGCGGGCATCAACCCCTTGGTTGAAATCTACGCGCCGCTGCAGTTCGTAGCGCCCTCGCTTCAACGTCGCCCCGCGCTGAAAGCCCAGATCGATGATTTCAGCGACTGTATCTTTGAAGTTGGCCGACGCGACAACGTTATTGTCCATCAAAATGAGGTCGCGCTTCTCGCCGTAGAGCCTGTTCACGCCTTCGACGACATGCGTCAGAGAGTGCGTATCGCGTTGCATGCCTTCCAAAGCGGGCACGCCACAAAAAGCGCACTTACGCACGCATCCGCGTGACGTGTATGTAAAGTAAGCATCTGAAACGGGATACTGGTATTCTATGTGTTCAAGGATGCTATAATCAGGGACCAAATCCTCAATCGGTTGACCGTGAACATCGTCCGCATAGAGCTCCTCATCAAAAGGGTCCAACCCTAGAGAGATTGCAGGTGCTTTGCCGAGCAGGCCTTTGATGAAGCGGATACCACGCCACTCAGGGTTTGCATTGTAAACGTCATGCATCAAAGACGCGGCAATCCCACCAACAAAAACCCGATGGGCCTGCCCACCGACCAAGTCTAGTGCATGGTTGATGCTTCTGGCCGTACGTTCCCACTCGAACGAAAACAGTGTTGTGATATACACGCGATCCCAGGCGGCCTCATAGGCAGACGGATCCTCGCCTTTTACGAAACGAACGTTGTCACGCTTACCTTCCGGCCCATGATACTGTGCAATCTTCATCAAGCCGAGCGGCGGATACTTGTTGCGGTATCCGGGTTCGATCAGAAGAATGTTCTTGTTGGCCATTAACTGCCTCGTTTCACTTTCTTAAAATTACCTTAGACTAGACCGTCTCGGCGATCTACCTCAAAGTCATGCTGGCGACATATCGGCCAGAGGGTGCCAAAGGCGCGGTTTCTTGGGCCATCTCGGAGCCTTAGTGGTGCCGCGTGACGTCATCTAATGCGCTTTCGACTTCTCGAGTTGATCTCGTA
Organism: Roseobacter fucihabitans; assembly: GCF_014337925.2. NCBI lineage: Bacteria > Pseudomonadati > Pseudomonadota > Alphaproteobacteria > Rhodobacterales > Roseobacteraceae > Roseobacter > Roseobacter fucihabitans. The sequence continues at coordinate 3,800,557 of NZ_CP143423.1, forward strand.
TTGTTGATATCCTTGCTTCAATTTTCTTAAGCTCATAGTCGATCTTTTGTCGTACACCCGCATTGTGCTCCGCCATCTCATCCAAAATGTCCGGTTCGCAAATCCAAGACCTGAACCGTTTGACTTTGCTAAGCTCGATGCTGTCGCCACCAGCGTGTCGTGCATCGGTGAAGGCGTCGTCCATTTCGAGGTCGCCCTTGGCAAATCTTTTGAGAATTTTTGGCGCTTGGCAGATCGTTGGCAACTGATCTCGAACATCGACGGCGCGTATCGTTCCAGACTTAATTAGGCCAACAACCTGGGTCTCAAAATCTGCTATCTCATCTCGTGCTTTCTTGATCTTTCTGGACTTTAGGAACTCATCGTAGTGGCTCCAGCGCTCGCGATTATCGTCGCCATTGTCTTTCATGAATTGAAAAACGTCGACGAGATGCCGAATTTGTTGTGCGCTTACTCCGAGCTCCCGGGCCACATCAGGAATATCAACTTTCTGGTCAACATGACGCCGATAGACGAATCCAGCCTTCTCGTATGGCGCCCAATCTTTCTTTCCTTTTACGTGATACTGACCGAGCATCGCGTACACGTCTGCATCTTGAATATCGGCCGGAAGGACGCGGCAACGTATGGTGTTCCACTTCGCCGGATCATCCGATGCCAATGAGCGATAGGCTGCAAGTCGGCTGTTGCCTTCGATGACGACGAAGTCACCGTCACGGACAATTATGGGGTCGATCAAGCCACCATTGTCCAGAATGTCATGTCGAAGCGCTTTGACGTGCTCCAGCTTCAGCATGGAGCGAAAGATAGCATCCTGATCAGGTTCAGAAGTACTTCGGTCTAACAGCGAATAAACGCGCGGATTGTCCGGCCAGAACTTTAGGTTCTCATGTGGGATATCCCTTGCAACAGCCGGTATCCTCTTTTGCCGGATCAGAATATAGTCTTCGTCTTGGGTCATTTCGCTTCAACCGTCGGGTTTAGAATTTCAGTTACAGCACGGCCGAAGTCGTAGTTGGCCGCACTTTCATACTCGTTTTGTGATACGTCTGACTGTACGAGCTGCGCAGCAAGGCGCTTGGCTTGCAGTAAGCTGTCGACCCAAGAGTCGATCGTGTCCTCACATATTAGGTTCCAGATGTAGCATTCTTTTTTCTGAGAAATTCGGTGGATTCGATCCTGTGATTGTAGGTAGTCATCCAAACTGAATGTCCGATCGTAGTAGATGGCGTGGTTAGCGACAGTTAATGTCAGACCTTCTTTGGCGGCACCCGGTGTTGCCACAAGAATTCTGACAGATTCGTCTTGCTTGAAATCGTCGATGGCGCGGTTTCGTGTCTCAATTGGGAGCTCGCCATGCACGCGCACCGCACCATACTCACTTAAGCGCTCACAGAGCCATTCTGCGTTTTGTACGAATGAGGTCCAGACGATAACCTTGCTTCCGTCCTCGGTTGCTTCACGCACCAAGCGAAACAGCTCTGAGAGTTTACCAGGGTCTTCTTTATAGGCATCATCAACCAAGGCTGGGTTTGATGTTACCTGTACCAGACGCAAAAGCCGTTTCAGGATGGCCTCTGCATCATCCTCGGACAGCACGCCATTCTTTAAAACTTCGGCACGAGCTTCTTCGCGATAGGAATCGTAAAGTTTGGCTTGATGCGGTGCCATGTATGTCGAAACGGTGCGAACAATTTTGTCGGGCAATTCGATGCCGGTTGAGTCCTTGGTCTCGCGGACTGAAAATGCTCTTAGTTTGGAAAAGACAGAACCAAGGGCCTCTGCAAAAGCTTTCTGGCGGTCAACATCTTTGTGTAGTTCGTTGTCCAATGACAAGTTCGACTTGAACGCGTCGAAATCTTCACCGAGCGACTCGCCTCCATCAAGGAAGAATATTTGTGACCAGATGTCCTCCGGTCGATTGGCGACAGGCGTTCCTGTCATGATGACGCGGCGCTGAAACCCGTCTCGAAGATCATGGAAGGCCTGCGTCAGGGCCGCCGACGGGTTTTTGATTTTTTGCGCTTCATCAAGGATCACCCCGACTTTCCGCGTTTGTAAGAACATCTCGAGCCGCTGTTGCTCTGATTTGACGACTTCAAAGTGCCCCAAGATGACTCGCGCAGGAGAGTTCATGACGAAGAAATTGTGCTTTCGATCCTGGTTCAAAATCCTTGGTTTTAAATGGGTATGTGCGCCGAACTCCTGCCTCCAATTCTCGACCAGCGCACGCTTGGTGATGACTATTACAGTGTCGAGCGATTTCTCGTTCAGCCAGTGCAGAATGAGGTCTATGGCAATCTTGGTTTTGCCTAACCCTTGTTCGTGAAACAGAGCCGCAAACTCCAACCCCCTTACAGCTTCAACAGCATCCAGCTGATATGGAAAGGCTTCAAATCTCGCAGATAGATTTAGTTTTGGGTCAGGGCGAAGCATGTCAGTATTCAGTTTCTACGGGCAGCACATGCATTGTTACGCACCGATGTCTGTCGCCCAGTTCGCGTATGAAAGTGTTCGCCGCTGGCGTTGCAAGAATTGGGACGGCCAAGTAGAAGAACGCTGCTTGGTGAAGCGCTAGGTAGTCAACAAATGCGCTTATCTGCCGACGTGACCTGGACGTGATCAGATCAAGCCGCGTTTTGGCTTCTCCAATCACCACAAAAGTACGTGGCACGTCTTCGGCATAAAGATCTGGCAAATGGTTGCCAATCCGCTGCGGACGCTCTCGACCGAGCACTTGATCGTCAACGTATAAAGCCAAGTTTCCGATGCCCCCATGCTGCTTTCTTACGAAGTCAGACAGCTGTGAGACCAGAATTGTGTGTTCTTCGGACTCACCAGACATCAGGCATCCCCCGTTATCTGGTCCTGAAGAAAACGAAGCGCATCCATTGCAGCTTCGATATGGCGCAAGGTCGCGCCATCGTCTTCCTTAAACGATCTCAGTTCGGCCATGGACGTTTGATTTGTTTTGCTTTCAAGCGCCGCCGCCAGTTGTCCGAGCGTTGCTTTTTGCAAGTCAACGTTTTCAGTGTCTTGGTCGAGTACTTTCACGGCCATTTTCATGCCGTCTTTCAGAAAGATTGCTCTCGCGTTTTTGTCCTTCAACACAGCTGGAAGCTGCCTGACCTCCCGCAGAGGCCCTATGCGTTCATTTTTTACCCACTCGGCGAAATCGACGCCGGAGAAGCCACTTGTCAAAATGGCTTCTTGCACTCGTGGATTTTGGTACTCCACGAAACCGGAAAACCTCTCGGTATTGAATTCACCGGGCTCGCATAACGGGCGGAAGAACTCTTCCATGTCTGAGTAAGCTTGAATTGACCGGGTCACATCACGTTGATTGCCACCACATAGTGCGACAATGCGTTCAAGAGGCATGAGTTCCTTGTTCTGAAGGTCATGGAGATAGCGCGCTTTTGAGTAGGCGTCCCAAGGCCTTGGGCCAACCAAGTGCGCCTGGAGCCTGATCGCATCAATGCTTTCATTTTCCAGCCCCGAGTGGACCAATGCAGGGATTTTGGACCAGTCTCCTGTGGCACCCTTTTTGTGAAGGTCGCGATATATCCAAAGCCGGGTGTTGCCCTCGATGCAGACCAATGCGCCGTCAGCCCGCTTGTTGACTATGACGGGCTGCCTTATGCCTCTGTTCGCGATAATGGACTCGCGTAATCGTTGTGGCGTGGTTGTATCGGCTAGTGCTGATGGTGCATCGCTTGAAGGTGCGTTCAAGGCGAGCCCTATTTGGCTTTCCCCAATTTTGGTCTGATCGTAGATTTCAAGAAATCTGCGAATTCTTGGATTGCTCGTGTCCAGTTGCACATCATTGATTGGCAGGTTCTCAAAACTTCCCGACGACATTTTATCTCCTTAAACGAGCGACTTATTAAATGCTATTTGCCCGATAACGTTCCGTGGGCGTTTTTGCGGATACTGTATTCCTACGTTTGCGACATAGGCAACGCTCGTGAAACGAAACCGACCGATGCGTCGCTTGCAGTTGCATGGCCCTGCATTGCCGGAAGTTGGGTTTGGGATCAAAGCAGCTCACTGAATTGCTCCAACTCCGCAGCCGTTGCGACCAATCCCTGTTGCGTGAGTATCGCGAGGTAGTCCTCGGCTGTGTATGGCGGGTTCTGGAGGCGCGCGCGCACCTTCCGTAGCGCTGAGCAGAACAATCCTGGCGCGAGTGCTAGGTGGTTGCTCAGGAAGTCATCCGGATGTTGCGCCTCGATTCCGAACGGCTCGACGGCGTCGTTAGGGAAGTCTTTTAAGTTCTGCGTGACGATCACATCACATTGGCCGACAATGGCGGCGGCCAGCACATGTCGGTCATCTGGGTCAGGAAGGTCAAGTGAAGCGATCATGGTTTCGTAACCGGTCACAAGGCAATCTCGTGTCGCCTCGTTCATTAGGTCCCTTGTGCGTTCAAGTGCGGCTCGGTCCCGATGAGGTTGATTGCGCATCAGTGACTCCATCCATTCGCGATGGACATCCTCAGACCATTTGGCTTTGAAGATATCCGTCACTGCGAGTTGCATGACCACGTCACGCATCGGAGCCGGGTAAAGAATATTGGCATCAAGCAGTGCCGTATAGTGGCTCATGGGTTGTTGTAACCCATGTCGTGTTCTTGCGCCTCGGCGGCCAGTTGGTCGAGTACGCTTTCACGTTCAGCATCAATAGAAGCTTTGTAAGCCATCATATCTTCCATACGGATACGGCGATGCTTGCCCACCTTCCGGTGCGGAATTTGTTGTTTGTCCAGAAGCTTGATCAGGAACGGACGAGACACATTCAACACTTCGGCAGCCTGAACGGTCGTTAGCTCCGCATTCTCGGGCATAATCGTGACGCCTTGTCCCGCTGCCATAGCTTCCAAGATGTCCATGAGAAGAGCAACTGCACCCGCCGGTAGTTCGATAGGTTCGGCCTGCTCCCCATCCGTAACGCGCAGCTTGAGCGGTGCTTTGTCTCGTGCATAGCGCGACAGCAGCTGTCCAGATGCGCGCGCGACTGCGGCGTCCTGAGCGCTCGGTGGCAATTGTCGATGTGCCATCATGTTCATGGGTGGTCTCCTATCCTACGAAGTTTAATATAGCCATAAATGCAATAAATGCAACAAATGAATTAAGTGCATTTTGCGTATCTATGCGTAGTTTGGACTATGATTGACCTGTGGCAGGGCGCGTCAACGCCTTTCGCGCTGGTCAGGCTTTTGGCTGCGCCAAGCCTTATGCTGGCTCGAAAGCTGTGGCGAGATCATGACCAGCGTTTCGTTCTGTGCCGTAATTCTGGAAAGGTGATTAGGCGGCTGCCCTGAACAGCAACTTGAGATTTGAGCGAGCCCCCGCAACCATCTCAACTTGCGATGCAAGTTCACGAAGATCGGCCGCCCCCACCGAGTGGCCGTCTTTCGTTTGCAAGTTGAGATTTGAGCGCCCTCCCGCAACCACTGACAACGAACGCCCCGCAGCTTCAACTGCGGGGCGTTGTTCGTTTCCGTCTACCACTTCCATGATCGCACCCAACTCCCCGTGCAATTCCACGTCGAACCCAGTGTTTGTTGGGGTTACCTTGATGTGGTCGATCAGGCTTTGGATGGCTTCGATGGCCTTCAGGCGAATCGCAGGGTCATCCAGACCGTCTGTGAGTTGCCTGATCTTGGCCCGATAGACCTGACCGATGTTGTGCATTGGAATGACAGTGGCCTTTTCCTCGCACTGACTGACCTCGATCTCCAACGATTCCTTTTCGGCTTCCAGCTCAACAAGCTTACTCGTGATGCTCTTGGTGTCGGTTCCGTTGACGATGTGATCCACGATGCGATCAATCTGACGTGTCACGTCGGTCAGACGCTTCTTGCTTGACGCCAGCTCGGATGTGGTCGCCTTGCGAAGGCGGTCTACCTCTTTTTGAAACTCGACAACAAACGTATCAAGGTAGTCAGAGTTCAAAAGACCTGTGCGAAGCCCTTCGAAAACTCGATCCTCGACTTCTTTGCGAGGGATCGTTCGACCATTGTCACAGGTCCGAGATGCGCGGTAACCCGAACAACCGTATCTATTCTTCGCGGTAATCGCCATTGGGCCACCACAGCAGCCACAGATCAGGACACCCGACAAAGCATGAACCTTTCTATGCACACGGTTCATGGCTCGGTTGTCGCCATCACGTGGCATGACAATTGTATTCACCTGTTGGCGATCTTTCACATCCTGCCAAAGCTTGTCGTCAATGATCCGCAGTTCCGATACTTCTGTGATGGTCCACTTCTCTTCTGGTTGAGGACGAGACACCCTAAGCCCAGTCTTTGGGTTCTTCTTGTACTGAGTACGACCGTAAATTAGTCGTCCAACGTAGGCTTCGTTGTTCAGCAGGCCAGTCCCCCGATCACGTTGACCGCGAATGGTCGTGTCTTTCCAAACGTTTCCCTTCGGACCAACAATACCTTCATCATTGAGAAGCTTGGCAATCGCCCTAGGGCTGACGCCATCGGCAAACATGTTGAAGATGCGAAGCACGACCAACGCTTGCTCTGGATCAATGGTGCGTTCGCCTGGTTCACCGACAGTGTAGCCGTAGCCGGCGCCTCCAGCGACTTTACCGTTGAGGACACGACCTTTCTGACCACGTTTGACTTTGTCACGCAGGTCCGATGAAAATTGATCTGAGACTGCCCCAATAACGCCAACAAGCATCTTGTTCATTTCACCATACTGGATCGTGAACAGACGAACGCCTGCAAAGTCGAGTTCATCAAGAAGTTGGGAACTAACAGAAAGGTTGCGAGACAAACGATCAAGGGATTCAGAGAGAACAACGTCAAATTCACCACGATCAGCATCTACTTTGAGACGTTCAAAGTCGGGCCGATTAGGTGAACCACCACTCATCGCGGCGTCAGCATATTGGCTGTATGTTTATAAAAAGAAGAAGAAATAATCAGGTTTTTGGATTATTCTTCGATGGGGCGATGTGAAAAGCCGTCCGAGAAAATAGTCTCGGATCTACTGATGCTTTTTCCGATTGCCGAACTTCGCTTTTACCTAACAAAAGCAAGAACCTGCCGCGCTTCACGCGATAGGTTTTATTGTTCAGGCCTCCCACCACACGGAATGCGTCAGTCTTTCAGACGGGCGTGCTTTAGCACGAAGAATCGTCCTATGATCGTATCCTCCAGAAAATGAATCGCCGCAGGTCTTAAGGTTCATTTTCTGGAGGATACGATCATGCAATATTCCACGGGGAAGCATTGCGTCTATTATCACCGCTACCACCTCGTTTGGTCGACCAAGTATCGCTATAAGGTGCTGCAGGGCGACATCAAACTGCGGGTCCGTGATATCTGTCGCCAGGTCTGTGCGCAGAGTGGTGTCGAGATCATCCGCGGTGTGCTCTCAAGCGACCACGTCCACATGTTCGTGTCGGTCCCGCCGAAATTGGCGATTAGCGACCTGATGCGTCTGATGAAGGGCAGGTCGTCCCACAAAGTGCAACGCGAATTCCCCCATCTCAAAAAGCGATACTGGGGGCGACATTTTTGGGGACGCGGATATTTTTCAACCACCAACGGTGCGATCACCGAAGACATCGTACTTCAGTACCTAGAACAGCATATCAAAAATCCTACCGACGCCAGTCGGTAGTGGTTTAGTTTTTTCCCGCACTGTGTGAATTCGCACCCCGAGCCGTGAACGACGGATTTCGTCATGTCCTGCGGCCGCCGACATCCTGATACTTCACCACAGCCCGTATCGCGACGACCTCTGCCTCAATCACATAATAGATCGCGTGTTTTTCGTAGACGGATCGGCGATAGCCCTCGCGAATGTCATCCACGGCGGGATACATCTTAGGGTACTCGCAAATGCGTTCGAACCGTTCCAGCAGACCGTCATAGTAGCGGTCAGCCTGTGCCTCACCCCAGATCGTGAAACCTTCGGTGTAAAGATCGTCGAGGTCCTGATCCGCGACGTTGGTGATGCGGAGGGTTAGTTTCTTCATAAAGCGTTGTTCAGGCGCTCCTTCGCGGCGGCGCGGATGTCGTCAGGTGTACGATTACTGATGCCACTACCCTCCGAAGCAGCCAGTTTAGCCCGCAATGTATCGATCTCTGCTATACGTAACTGTTTTTCGCGCAGCGCTTCGCGGATCACCTCGCTGTCAGACGCATAATGCCCAGAAGCAATCTGCGCCTGAATAAAGGCGTCCTGACTGTCAGTGACGGTGATGCTCTTTTTGATCATGCTCATATCGGGCCTCATGTTCGTTATCCTACTTTATACTACCACACTTGTGCTTAAGAAATCAAATGTTGCGCGGACAGACCGTCAGGGCTGTCCGCGCTTTTTTATTGGGGGTCAGCTATCGAAAACTTCCTGTGTTTCGCCGTGTCAAAAGCAGATAGTATTAAACGTCGATTATTGATCACACCAATCGATACAAGCTTCCAAATACTCCCGCGCATCACGGCTGAGACGTGCGATTCCGAGCAGTCGGGCAAGATTAAGGATCGGATCTTCTGCGGCTGTAAGGTCGCTCGCATGGGCGTCAATCATACTCGCGATCTCGGCCGGATGGACTTCGCGAATAGAGCGGTCAAAAAGCTCGCGTGATGGAATGCGCCGCGCGTAGGTTCCTGACGTCCAAATGAATTTCGTTCCAAGATCTTCATGCGTTTCAGCTTCGCCGATTGCTTTTTCCACGCGAGATGAGATGCGATGTCCGGTTCTTTGCCAGCCATGAATTTGGGCCACCCGACGGGCGAGACTGGCAATTGGCAACGGTCCTTGATCTCTTACTGTCGCGGCGACGCTTTCTTGCAGCCGGGGAAGGTAGCTTGCTTCGAAGAAGGCCTCCGGGTTAGGACTTAATTTGGTGCCTTGGAGTGCGGGGCTTTGCGTTTCGTGCGCCTCCTCGACGTTCGTGGCGAACCGCTCTGAAAATAAGTCATTTGCGCTCTCGACTGGAGCGATGGAAGTCGCCCCAGTTGTGGAATCCGGTTCGAGGTTCTGAAGCCCTGCTGCATCGATTTCAGAACTCACACCACGCTTTTCTACCGCGTCGCTTTCGTCAGCAGGCGGCGGAAGCGCAAGACGTGGTTCCTCCAACTTTTGTGATTGCGCGTCTTCTTTTGCCGCTTTCGCTGCCGCGCGGATTTCGTGGTCTGCTTGAAGCAACTCTTCGAGGCTGGCATGGGTTCTTTTGATAACATCCGCAGGATTTCGGAACCAATCAGTGGACCATATCCTTAGTATATTCCAGCCAAGGCCCTCCAGAACTGCTTGCCGGACTTTATCACGATCGCGAGCAGTTGCAGAAGAATGATATGTCGCGCCATCGCATTCAACTCCTGAGAGATAAATTCCAGCGTGATCAGGGTGAACGACCGCGAGGTCGATCCTAAAACCAGACACGCCAATCTGTGTTCTCACTTCCCAGCCCTTCGCGGCTAAGGATACAGCGATTGCCTCTTCAAAAGGGTTCTCGGCAGGACCGAGGCTGCCAGTGTCTCGAGCAGGTAATGCTATGGTGCCGCGCTCTGCATAGTCGAGGAATGCCTTGAAATCGGCTACGCCACGCGCCCGTGTGCGGTTTAGGTCGATATCGTGCGCGCCCAGTGACGCAAACACATGCATCTCAGCCCTCGCGCGGGTTACCGCGACGTTCAAGCGCTTTTCGCCGCCATCGGAGTTCAGTGGACCGAAGGACATAGTCAACTTACCAGCTTTGTCGGGCCCATAACATATCATTTTTACTATTATTTCAACAGCATCAGCAACTCTTCCGCCGCCGCAGCGGACGATGCGGGATTTTGACCGGTGACCAGTTTGCCGTCGCGCACCACGAAGCTGGCCCAATCCTCGCCTTTCGGACTTAGAGTCGCCCTTTTGGGTGGCTTTTTTGCTGCCTGCCGAAAGCAATTTCCAACCCAAGTCGGTTTTCGGACGTCCGAAAGCGATATTTGGGCGTCCTAAGTCGGACTCTCCAATGTCCGATGTGAAGTTAACAAATTGATGTATATATGTTTTTATATTATCAAAACGGCCTTTGGATGTCCGACGTCATTGCCCAACCTGCGTCATGCGTGCCTACCGCAATCCATTGATTGGATTCTCGTCCTAAAAATCAACAGGCCTAAGGGCTTGCTGGGAGCCCCGACGGCGGTTTGTAGCGTCTTTCATAATATGAAGATGGACCGTTTGATCCATTATTGCCATAATTGAACGGTGACACGCCGTTTTACCAAGACACCCGCGCGCTCAACATCACTTCGGGAGGAATGCAGTGACACTGCACAGCAGCAGATTCGTAGCTGACCGCTTGATATTTGGACTGGCCGTTTGTTTCGCTCTCTTGGGGACATCTCAAGGGTCCGCACAGGAGTTTTTTACCCTCAAAGGGCACGGCGGTCCAATCAAGGGCATTGCCGCTGACGCAGATGGCACGATCCTTACCGCCAGTTTCGACAATTCCGTGGGTCTTTGGCGCGATGGCACACCGCATTGGCTCGAGGGCCATGACGCAGCCGTAAACGCCGTCGCCTTTGCGGAGGGGGACCGGGTTGTTTCGGCGGGGGATGATTTCACCCTGCGCCTTTGGGATCACGCTGCGGGGGAGTCCCGCATTCTGGGGCAGCACGCCGCGAAGGTCATCCGGCTTGCCGTAGCCCCAGATGGGCAGCATGTCGCCTCTGCGAGTTGGGATCGGACGCTGCGGATCTGGTCTCTGAGCGAGGACGTACCCCCGGTGGAAATGACCGGTCATGATAACATCGTGAATGACGTCAGTTTTTCCCTGGACGGGCAACGGCTCTACAGCGCCTCTGCTGATGGTACATTGCGCGTCTGGGATGCCAGCACCGGCGCGCCTCTGCGCCGTTTGGTCAACCACGGGTTCGGGCTCAATACGCTGGTTGTGAGCCCGGATGACACATGGATCGCCTATGGTGCCGTAGATGGAACAACGCGAATTGCCAGCCTGCCTGATGGCGCCCCACTGCGCGATTTCACCGCCGACCGTCGCCCCATCCTGGCGATGGCGTATGACCCGCAAGGCGCGCGTATCGCCGTCGGGGACGCACAGGGCTACATCATGTTGATCGACACCGAAACCTGGCAAATATCGAACGATTTTCGCGCCACGCTGTCCGGCCCGATCTGGGCTCTGGCCTTTTCACCGGACGGGCAGAACATCCATGCGGGTGGCCTCGAGGACACGCTGTACAGCTGGCCGATCAACAGCCTGGGGTCTGATCCCAAAATGTCCAACACGGAACGCAGTTTCCTCAAGGACCCTGCCGAAATGTCCAATGGAGAGCGGCAATTCCAGCGCAAATGTTCGATCTGCCACACTCTGGGACCGGATGGGCAGCGTCGTGCAGGCCCCAGTCTGCATGGTATTTTTGGCCGCACCGCAGGCACCATGGATGGGTATCCTTATTCCACGACGCTCAGGCACGCGGGTATTGTCTGGTCGGATGAAACCATTGATCTATTGTTCGATCTCGGGCCTGATCACTATATACCGGGCTCGAAAATGCCGATGCAGCGGATTACCAAGCCGCAAGACCGCACCGATCTCATTTCTTTTCTCAAACGTGAAACATCCCCACCATAATGCGGGTGTCTCAGGCTTTGCGGCCCTCGAATTGACGCACCTCTACGCCTGAGGCTTCAAGCGCTGCGCGCACGGATGCTGCGATCTGTACGGCGGTGGGCGTGTCCCCATGCAGGCAAATTGTATCAATGCTGGTTTCAATGCGCTTGCCGCTCTCGGTTATAATAGCCCCCGCTTTGACCATATCCACCATACGTTTTCCCGCCAGATCCGGATCATGGATCACCGCGCCCGGCAGGCTGCGATCGACCAGGGTCGCATCGTCATTATACGCACGATCCGCGAAAATTTCTCCCGCGTAAGCGCAGCCCAATTTACGCACAGCCTCCTCTTGTGCCGTGGCGCAGAGCACCATGACGATCAGGTCGGGATCAACCGACAAGGCGGCCTCGAAAAGGTCAGCGGCCAGGTCCGCGTCCTCCGAGGCCATGTTCGCCAGAGCACCATGCACCTTGAGATGGCGGACCTTTGCCCCCAGCGATTTGGCCATGCCCACGGAGGCGGCAACCTGATAGCGGATCGAATTTTGCAAAGTCGCGCGGGGGATATCCATGCGGCGGCGGCCAAAACCTTGCAGATCGGCAAATCCCGGATGCGACCCGATCCCGACGCCGTTTTCCATCGCAATCCGCATGGTCGCCGCCATCACATCCGGGTCGCCCGCATGCGCGCCACAGGCGATATTGGCGGATGTGACGGTTTTCAACAGCGCCGCATCATCCCCCATGTTCCAGGGTCCAAAGCTTTCGCCCATATCGGCATTCAGGTCTACGGTGGTCATGTCATGTCTCCTTTATCGCGCGAAGGGGTCTGCGCTGGCCGAAACCGCGCCGCTGATCAATTGATAGCTGAGCAAATCCGCAATATCATGCGGATCGCGCACCAGGGGCTGTGCCTGTGACGAGAGCGACTTGATCTCACGGCGTGCGCGTTTTTCGATGTCTATCGCCGCATCGTGTGAAATGAATTCGAACCGGATCGCGCCGCCAACCGGCGCCTGTGCCACCTTTGGCAAATCCGACGGTATCACGGTGCCGATCCTGGGGTATCCCCCCGTCGTCTGGCTTTCGCACATCAAAACATAGGGGGCGCCGTCCCCGGCCACCTGGATATCGCCGGTCGTAATAACTTCGGAAACGATGCTGAGGCCCCCCTCAGCGTAAAAGCCCGGCGCGTCGGTATCCATGCGCACGCCCTGGCGATTGCCACGCGGGTCCCGGCGAAAGGCGGTCCGCGCGAAACGCTCACGTGTTTCCGAGGAGAAATGGTCAGATTGAAAGGACGTAATCACCCGGATCACGCCACCCTGGAGGCGGTTGTCCGGCGACAGGAAATACCCGGCGCGCGCCGATTTTGTCGGATCGAACGCGAGCGCATCCCCGCGTTGCAGTGGCGCACCGATCTGGGCGTTCAAATGGCTTGCCCGCGCGCCCATATGGCGCGGCGTGTCAAACCCGCCCGCGATATGCAGATAGCCATAGTTGCCCGATTGTACCCCGCCGATGACCAGTTTGGCCCCTGCGGGCAGGCTATGACAGGCATGCCAAACCAGTGGCGCACCCTCCAGCGTTGCAACCATGCGCGCGCCGGTCAGGGCGATAACCGTATCGGCCGTCGCCTCAAACGTCCCGCCGATGCCGACCATTTCGATGGCGGCACATGCAGCGCTTTGCCCCAGAAGGGCCGCTCCCTCGTGAAGCGCCAATCTGTCAGCGGCCCCCCCCCGCGTCAGACCGTAGGCCAGGTGACCCTCGCGACCCAGGTCCTGAATGCTCATCGACGGTCCGGCGGACATTACCTTGAGGTGGGCGGTCATGCGATCACCTCTTTTTCTGCGCCACCAAAACGGTCTGTGCGGCTGAGCTTGTCAAAGGCGGCGCGCTCAATCGCCGGGAAGGTCAGCTCATCGCCCGGCGACAAGGCGAAGGGGTTGGAATCACCCAGAACGAAGTTGCGAAACGCCGTCTGGCCGATATGACGCCATCCCGTGGGCGTGGGTGCGGTGAAAATAATCAACTGCCGGATCGCCGTCACCAAGGCCCCGGTAGGAACGCTTTTGGTCAGATCTTGCTGGCGCGGGATGTTCCAGACCTCCTCCAGTTCCCCCAGATAGGGTTGTCCGGGTGCAAAGCCCAAGGTCAAAACCCGCACGCGGGCGGTGGAGAGTTGCCGGATGGCTTCTTGGGGGTCGAGCCCCGCAACCTCTGCGACCTCTTGCAGTTGCGGCGCAAGATCGGTGCCATAGACCGTCGGGATATGCCACAAATGCCGCCCCCCCGGCAGGGCAGCACCGTACCAATCGCGCGTCGCGAGCAAATCCGTCAGTTTTTCGCGCAGCTGTTCGGCGGGCGTATCGACCAGATCCACGGCGACAAAGACCGAGACGAGCGACATCATCGTCTCGCTGACCTCTGGCCAGTCTTCCGCCTCCAGGACTGTGCGGAAGGCGAGGGCGGCGCGGTTGGCGGGTTCGCTCATCCCGGATCCAAAACTGATGAGCAGCCCAGACAGCCCCACAGTGCTGATGACAGGTGTTTCAGTCATATTTTACCCTCGGGATATAAAGGCGACGCAACAGGATTGGCGTCAGGTACATTGGCAATTGCCAGCAGCCGACAAAGACCATCAGAGGGGCCAGCACGTCGGGCGGCAAAGCGACCAGAAACAGCGCAATATTGCGATTGCCCGCGCCAATCGCCAAAGGCCCCGCAACATGTGTCAGGCGTGATCGGCGCAGCACCAGAACAGTGAGCCCCTGCGCGCCGTAGCTGATCGCGAAGGCCAGCAGCCCCCAAAGCAGGACGCTGCCCGGATCGCTGCGCAGGGCGGGGTTCAGCGCGGCCATCAACCCGATGACGATTGCAGAGAACGCCAGAACCGAAAGCCCGTCCAGCGCCTTGATCTGAGACGCGCTGGGTTTTGGAAAAAACACACCGCGCAGGGTGAAACCAACGAGGGTCGAGGCGGTGATTACCGCCAGGAGCATCAGGGCGGCACCAAAGATCGCAGTGAGCGTGCCAAGCTGTGGCATCAGCCAGAGGATGGGCATCACTGTGATCGGAAAGGCGGCCGTTCCCAACACCAGAATCTGCATCATGCGCCCTGCGTCCTGTCCCAGCAGCAGCGCCAGATTGGGCGATCCCGAAATGGCCGGTGCCGCAGTCGCCAGAACCATCGCCATAGCCATCGGCGTTTGTGCGACACCACCGAGCCAGCAGAGCCCGAACAAGGCAACCGGCAGCAGCAGTTGCAGAACCGCGACCGACCCAACCCCCCAACGCAGGTCTGACACCGCCCCGCGCGCCGCGCGCCACCCGATACGCAGCGCGGTGATGACCAACAACCCCGCCACCATCTGTGGCAGCCACGGTTGCATGCTCGCGGCCAACCCTGGCAGGGCCAGCCCCGCCACAAGACCTGCGATCAGGCAGGCACGTGCATTGTCGGAGATCATCCATAGAAGTTGTTGCACCTTTGCTAACTCGGGGTTTGCCGCAGGTTTTCAGGCAACCAGGTTGCAATATCCGGGAACCAGATCAGCACGAAGACCATCAGGACCATGATCAGGAACATCGGCAGGGCGGCCTTGGTGATATAGCCCATTTCGTGGTTCGTCATACCTTGCAACACGAAGAGGTTGAACCCGATGGGGGGCGTGATCTGGGCCATTTCAACCACGACGACCACGAAGATACCAAACCAGATAAGGTCAATACCCGCCTCGCGCACCATCGGTTCCACCACAGCCATGGTAAGCACCACCGATGAAATTCCGTCCAGAAACATGCCCAGCAAGATGTAGAACACCAAAAGCGCCATCAGCAGTTGGAACCGCGTGAGTTCCATCGCCGCGATCCCATCCGCCAAGGCACGCGGCAACCCGGTGAACCCCATGGAGAGTTTGAGGAATGCAGCCCCGGCCAGGATCAGCGCGATCATCGCGGAGGTGCGCATCGCGCCCATCAGGCTATCGCGGAAAGACGTCGGGGTCAGCGATCCTTGGAACAGTGCCAGCAACAGCGCCCCGATCACACCAATGGCGGCGGCCTCGGTTGCGGTCGCATATCCCAGATACATTGAACCGATCACAACCGTGATCAGGGCAAAAACCGGGGCCAGAAATCGCGAATTACGGATCTTTTCGGCAAAGCTCATGCCCGTCTCGACGGTCGGATTCCAGTCCTTTGAGGTGAAGGACACAATCGCCACATAGGCCATGAACATCCCAGCCAGGATCAAGCCGGGAAAGACGCCGGCAAAGAATAGCTTGGTGATGGATTCGTTGACCGTCACGCCGTAAACGATCAACGCCAGCGACGGTGGGATCATCAAGCCCAATGTCGCCGCGCCCGCCAGGGTTCCGATCACCATTTTTTCAGGGTATTTCCGTGCGCGCAATTCCGGGATCGACATCTTGCCCACGGTGGTCAGCGTGGCTGCAGAGGAACCGGAAACAGCGGCAAAAACCGTGCAGGCGACGATATTGGTATGAACCAAGCCGCCCGGCAAGCGCGCGAGCCAGGGTGAGAGGCCCTTGAACATGTCCTCGGAGAGGCGCGTGCGATAGAGGATTTCGCCCATCCAGATGAACAGGGGCAATGCGGTGAGCGTCCAGCTGCTTGAAGACGCCCAGATGGTTGTGATCATCGTGTCGCCCACGGGTCGCGTGGTGAACAGTTCCATGCCGACCCAGGCGACGCCCATCAGGGCCAGACCGACCCAGACGCCGGTGCCGAGCAGCAAAAAGAGGACGACCAGGAACAGGACGATTGCGTAGAGTTCGGTCATGTCATCACACCTCTGATTGTTCGTCGACAGTATCGCGGGTGATCCGATGATCGCCTTTGAACAGCACGTGGAAAAGGTTGTCGGTCAGTGCAATCGCCAGCAATCCACCGCCGATGACCATAACCGATTGCGGAATCCACAGGTGGATTGCATCCTGCCCCTGACTGATTTCATTGAATTTCCAGGACCAATAAACGAACCAATAAGCGTAATAGGTGAAATACCAGGCAATGGCTGCGCCCAGGCTGAAACACCAGATCTCAAGCGCGCGTTTCAGATGCGCAGGGACCGAATTCAGCAGGATCGACACCCGGATGTGCGCGCCTTTGTTAAGCGCATTGGCAAAGGCCAGAAAGCTGGCCGCCGCCATCGCGTAGCCTGCGTAATTCGGCGCGCCGGGAAATATTTCACCGGTCCAGCGCGCGACCATCTGCGCCACGATCAGCACAAGGATGGCGATCAAACAGATCGCCGCAGCGATCCCGGCGAGCAGGTACAGGAAATCAAGCGTCTTGCGGATCGCAGTCACGGCCACACCCATCCTTGAAGGTTTGGAAAAAGGCGGTCCCGAGGATCAGGACCGCCGATCATTGCTTATTGCATCGCCTTGAAGTCATCCACGAGCGCTGCGCCCTCAGCGCCGGCGGCTTCCAGCCATTCGCTTGTCATGGTCGCCCCGATTTCGCGCAATTCGCCCATCAAGGCATCGCCCGCAGGCTGCACGGTCATGCCGCCCGCTGCCAGACCGTCCATGGTGAATTGGGTATAGGCCTTGGAGGCCTCTAAACCGCGCGCGGCGGCTTCATCGGCACAGGCCCGGATCGCTGTCTTATTGGCATCCGACACATCAGCCCAAACGTCCTGATTGACCATGACGTAGTTGCGCGGCAACCACGCATCGACCTCATAGAAATGCGTGAGGCTTTCCCAGACCTTGCGATCATACCCGGTGGCCCCGGAGGATACCATCGATTCAGCCACGCCGGTGGCAAAGGCCTGGCTGATTTCAGCCGCCTCAACGGTAACGGGCAACATGCCGGTCAATTCCGCCAATCGGCTGGTGGTATTGTTATAAGAGCGGAATTTCACGCCGGCCATGTCGGCCACGCTGTTCACTTCCTTTTTGAAATACAACCCTTGCGGCGGCCATGGCACAGCATAGAGCAATTCGAGGTTCTGCTCGTCCAGCAAGGCGTTGATCTTGGGCTTGGCGGCCTTGAAGAGCTTTTCGCTGTCGTCAAAAGACGGGGCCAGGAACGGGATACTGTCAAAACCGAAAACCGCGCTTTCGTTCTGATGACCCGACAAAAGACGCTCGCCGATCTGAACCTGACCGGTTTGAATGGCGCGCTTGATGTCCGCACCGGCAAAGAGCGAGCCGCCCGCATGCACTTCGATGGTGATCTCACCGTTTGTCCCCGCACCCACGCATTCAGCAAAGGCCACGCCATTTTCCGAATGGAAGTTGGATGCGGCATAAGCCATCGGCATGTCCCACTTCTCGGCGGCAAAAACCGGCATCGCGCCGCCCACCGTGATTGCGAGCGTGGCCGCCGTCGCCATGAATTTTTGTGTCAGTTTCATCCGTTTCTCCGTTGGTTGATCTCTACGCGGATCTGTCGCCCGCCTGAATTTTTGATGCTTGGAGGTTCAGCCTCAGGCGCAATCAGGCCCTGCGAATCTTCACTCACATGATTCCCTATCGTCAATACTGCCGAACTTTTGCAACACGTCAACAATTTGTTGACAAATTGTCAGCAACTGGCAATCTCATGAGTATGAATGATCGTTATCTTGGCCCTGTCGTATCCTCCGCCCATCTCGCGAGCGGTTCCTTCGCGGAAATCTCAGAGCTTGAGTATGGGTTAACCCTCGCAAACAACGCGTTCCAAAGATGGATGGTGCGTGCAATTGCCATGGCTGGATATCCCGAATTGAGCGCGTTGGATGTGCTGGTGCTGCATTCGGTCTACCACCGGGAGCGACCCAAGAAACTGGCAGATATCTGCCTCGTTCTGAACGTCGAAGACACACACACAGTCAATTATGCGATTAAAAAATTGATCAAGGCCGGGTTGGTCAAGGATGGCCGCCAAGGCAAGGAAAAGACCGTGGCCGCCACTCAAAAAGGGGCCGAAACCTGCGTGCGGTACCGCGAAATTCGGGAAGGTCTTTTGTTGCGGGCGGTAGGCGAATTGGGGCTGGAACCGGAACAGGTCAGCCATGCTGCGTCACTCTTGCGCCTCATGTCGGGCCAATATGATCAAGCCGCACGCGCCGCGACGACCTACTGAGCGGTGCGCATCCAACCATGCTCAAATGCGATCTGCGTGACGTTGGCCAAGCGCTGGATGCGTGACAACTCCGCCTCAAACGCGGCGATGCGCCCCTTTCCCCACCGAATTTTGGCTTCCGGCCACACAGCGCGCACCTGTAATGTATCCTGATTTCGGAACGCCTTCATATCGACGCGACCGACCAAACGATCCCCTTCCAGAATAGGGAAAACGTAATAACCATAGCGCCGCTTGGCCTCTGGCACGAAAACCTCAATACGGTACGCGAACCCAAAAAGCCGCTCGGCGCGTTTGCGATCCCGCAGCGCCGGATCGAACGGGCTCAGAATGCGCAATCTTGACGTCGGTTCCGCATCCAGCGCCGGATCCGCACCAAGACCCGGTCGCGCAAAACACGCGCGAAACGCACCGTCGACGCACTCGATCTGGACGGGTTGCAGCCGACCCGCAGCGATTTCGCCTGTGCACCAGGCTTTCGCCTCGCTGATTGAAATATGATCCCAGAAGGCGGCAAGTTCCGTGGCCGTTGCGAACCCCAGACGATCCAACGCCCCCGCACAACACCAATCGATCGTCGATGCAGTATGTTCGGGGCCCTGCATGGGCGCGCAAAGGGCTTCATCAATCACCCGCTCCGTCAGATCATATCGCTTGCGAAACCCGTCACGTCCAACCACGCAAAGCGCACCGCTACGCCACAGATATTCCAGCGCCGTTTTTGACGGGTGCCAGTCCCACCAGCCGCCGGATCCGCGCTTTTCGCCTGCCCCGACATCGGAAGAACACACGGGCCCCTGATCGCGGATCTGATCGAGGACGGTTTTCAGTTGCGCTTCAAACCCGTCACGACGCCGGTCACGCCATTGTTTTTTGAGCTTTTGCGCATCACGTTCGCGGCGCAGTTGCCACCACGGGTAATACGTCATTGGGATCACCGCCGCATCATGCGTCCAATGTTCAAACAGCGCACGATCCGTTTCATAGAGCCGCTTCAGGGCCTCTGGCCGATACCTGGGCCGGCGCGAAAACAGGATGAGATCATGCGCCCGTGCAACGGTATTTATGCTGTCAAGCTGCACAAAGCCAAGACGTTCGATCAGGTTCAGCAGGTCATCGCCCCGTGCCCGGCCTTGTGGTGTTTGACTGAGCGCGTGGCGGTCCAGAAACACACGGCGCGCGGCCTTGTTGTCCAGTGTGAGCGTGTTCATCCGCGCTGATTGCGGCGCAGAGTATCTCCATAAGAAATCGTTGGCGTCAGCGTGACATGCGCGGGTGGGCCGGGGTCGGCGTCTTCGGGCAATGCGCTGCGGTCCAGAATGATCTTGGCGGCGGCGGCTCCGATTTCCGAACGACACGCGTCCATGGTAGCAAGCTTTCGCGGCAGGCCTTGCAGCAATTCTACGCCGTTGAACCCGGCAAGCCCAATCTGGTCGGGAATGTCGATGCCCTGCTCCAGCAGATAGAGCAATCCACCGGCTCCGATCATATCATTGGAATAATAAAGAAAATCCAAATCTGGCGCGCGTTCCAACATGGATTGCGTCATTTCCCGCCCTTTGGCGAGCGCCGAGCCCCCAGAATAGAAATCCCGCGCTTCAATCTCGATGCCCGCCTTGGTCAAACCCTCGGTTAACCCCTCAAAGCGTTTGCGTGCCCGGTGATCCAACGGCATTTTTGTGCCCATAAAGCCAATGCGCGTATATCCTTCCTTAAGGATCGCCGCCGCCATCATACGCCCCGCACGCCGATGCGAAATTCCGACCATCGCGTCCACCGGATTGCCGTCTGTATCCATGATTTCGACCACGGGAATGCCCGAATTATCCAGCATCGCGCGGGTCGCATCAGAATGTTCCAGACCCGCGATGATCACACCAGAAGGGCGCCAGGACAGCATCTCATAGAGCACCTGCTCCTCTTTTTCAGGCAGGTAATCCGTGACGCCGACAACCGGCTGCAAGGGTGTGTCCTCAAAGGCCTGATTGATCCCGGTCAGCACATCCGGGAAAACCATATTGGACAGCGACGGTATGATCACCGCCACCAGGTTGACCCGCTGTGACGCCAGAGATCCAGCGATTTGGTTTGGGACATAGCCCAGGGTTTTCGCAGCCTCCAAAACCCGTTTGCGCGTCGTGGCCGACACATCTCCACGATTGCGCAACACTCGGCTCACTGTCATCTCAGACACCCCGCAGGCTTCAGATACATCGCGTAGCGTCAACGGTCGTTGCTTGGGTCGTGTCACAATCAATTTCCTGTTCTTTTTACCTTCGTAGCCCAGGTAAGCCCTCTCTATCAAGCGCATGTCGGCGACGTTACCATAGATCACATAACCTACTGATGCCTCACCTAGACCGCAGCAAACCAATTTATCTCGGGATCAGCCGTCTATGCTCTTCATAACATTTGTACCCGGCATGCCTCACGTGAGCTTTTCGGTGGTTCCGATCAACAGGCCCTGAAACAGTAAGCGATGGGGTGGACGCCCCCGGCGGCATCGAATGTGCCAAGGTAGTGGGTGTTGAAACCTTCTACGAGGAGAGCGTCCATGAGCGAGGTTAGCATTATCGGCCTGGATCTGGCCAAGAACATACTTCAGGCGCATGGTGCCGGAGCCGATGGACTGGTTGTGTTCTGGCGCAAGTTGTCACGTGCTGAGCTGTTAAAATTTCTGAGCGAGCTACCGCCATGCTTGGTGGCAATGAAGGCCTGTGCGAGTGCCCATCACTGGGGGCGGGCGATCGGCGATCTCGGTCACACAGCCAAGTTGATCCCGCCTGCCCACGTCAAACCTTTTGTGAAGCTGACCTGCGCCCCTTAAACTCTTCCAAATTTATGTAGAGTCGTGCATGTAAACATGCACTGCCGGGCAGTGGATGAATGCCTCAACGAAACGCTGTTTGGTGCTTTAGGCGATGCTCGCAAAACGCTCGAAGAATGGCAGGAGGATTACAACTGGCAAAGACCACATTCAGGCTTGGGCAACCTGACCCCGATGGAATTCTCGCACAGAAAGGCGATGGACAAAATGGCCGCCTAACGCCAAAGATCTAACCCAAAGGACTCCGCGCAAAGTCGGATGAGACTTGGGGCTCAGGGCACAAAGAGTGCGGTCGTTTACTTGAAACAAACACAGTCAACACAGAGAAACAGGAACGGACTCTACACCTGAACACATCGGATAACGGGAAATTATCCGCCTTTAAGATGCCTAGGTTTTTAACGTAAAAGCAAAAATCTGACGTCCGTGGCACTTTTCGGCTGCAACAGGATTCATCCTTCGCAATTTCCGAAATCTATTTTGTCTAAAAATAGCTGCGCACCAGACTTCCAGCGATGAGGCTCCACCCGTCGGCAATTACGAAGAACGCAAGCTTAAACGGCAAGGAAACAATAACCGGCGGCACCATCATCATCCCCATCGACATCAGCACCGCAGCAACCACCAAGTCTATGATAAGAAATGGTAAAAATATTAGGAACCCAATCTGGAAGGCTCTGGAAATTTCAGAAAGCAAAAAACTTGGAACCAGGACCGAAAGCGGTGCCTCAGGCGTTGGGGTGGCATCGACCGTATCCGGCCTCAATTCCGCCATTGCAAAAAATGTTTCGGGATCGACTCTGCCAGTCATGAATATGCGAAACGGTTCTAGAATCCGTACGAAAGCGGTCTCTATGTCGATCAACTCGTCATTCAAAGGCACAATTCCGTTGGTCCATGCGTCGATGAAGACAGGTTCCATCACGAAGAAAGTAAGAAAAAGAGCCAGGCTGACAATGAGCATGTTCGGGGGTGACTGCTGAAGGCCAATAGCTTGCCGCAAAATCGACAGCACGGTAACCAAGAAAGGGAAGCACGTCACCATGATCGCCAAGCCAGGGGCGAGGCTAAGCACCGTTATGAGAGCAAAGAGTTGGATCGTGCGGGCACTAATCGACTCGCCATCACCCAACGAAAAGGAAACATCCTGCGCGCTTGCCTCAATGGGAATGCCCGTCAGGAGGACAACCAGAAGTATGATCAAAATTCGTAAAAGCATGAAAATTTAGAGACTTGCCTGCAGATCGACAATTTCTGTCAGGCGTACAACCAATTGGCTGGATTTTTCATCTTCACTTTCTTCGAGCATTCCACGCGCTATCAAACGATCGCCAACATAGAGATCCACGGGATCATCTACAGACCTGTCCAAAGGCAAAACATCGTTTTCTCCCAGAGATATTAGATCCCTGATCAAGGGTCTGGCTTTACCGACACATACAGTCAGTTCAATCGGTACAGATGTGAACGGGTTTTTTGGCTCAGCTGTCAGTTTTTGCTCCGCCGGTACTTCAGTCATCGCTCTTCTCCTGTTCAGTTTCATGAAAAAATGCCGTCATGGCTTCGGAAACTCCAAGGATGACGCAATCAATATCAATACTACGTTCCTGTGAGCCCACTCGAACGAAAGCCTGTCCTTGGCCAAGAGAGGGTTCTTCGAAAATCTGAAACGTATCGGTAAGGTTCTTGCCAGCCAGTTCCTTAATCGTTTCCACATTTTCGGGCGAAATGACGATTTCGATAGGCTGACCCGCGTGCAATTTCACCAAATCCCGCAGTTCGCCAATGATATGGCTGCCCAGCGTTTGACGTGCGAATGCCGGTAGTAGTTTTTCGACGATTTGGTGCATCACCGGCTCTATAGAGAGCGTTAATTTCGAGAGAGCCTCCTGATACGTGAAGGACATGTCTTGCAGGTTTTGTCCAAGCTCGGTGCTTACCTTCATAGTGGCATCTGTTTGTGCCTTAATCGCATCATCCCAGCCAGCCTGATAACCTTCTTCGAAGGACTGAAGCTTTTGATCCTCGATTCCTTCTGAACTCAATAGGTCGTTGTCCTCGACTTCAACAGACGACTGGCCAAAATTTCGATACCTGTGCGACAAAGACATCAAACCTTCTCCTCTTTGTCTTCAAGCCAGCCACGCAATATCTCCACAGTCTCTTCTTGTCTTTCTCCTATCAGATTCCGCAACCTGTCCACTGGATCGTCCGTCATTCCGCCCGCCATATTGAGATCGGGCAAACCATCCATGCCATCATTTCCAAACCCGGAAATGATCGGCAAGTCAGGCATATCAAATTCGTCAGTTGCAACCTCGCCGTTCAGCCCTTCCTCCTCAGACTGCGCATCATCAGCACCCAGCAAAGCCGGTCCAGCTGCTTCGGGAAGCTGTGCAGGTTTCATCAGCAGGGGCCGCACAACAAACAATCCCAAAATAAGTGTTACGATGGCAAGAACGGCCATCTGAATAGCCGACATTAGGTCTATACTCAGGACGTCAAAAAAGGAGGTGCTTGCCACCGTTCCTTGCGGCGCAACGCTTTGTAGAGCCATTGACTTGATGGTGATAATATCGCCTCGCGTTTCATCAAACCCTACGGCAGAGGAAACCAGGTCTCTCAAGGCTTCCAGCTCCGCTTCCTCGCGTGGTGCGAACGTCTGCTCTCCTGCCTCGGACACTACAGAAGTTTCATTTACGAGCACCGCGACCGTCAGTCTTCTGACAGCTCCCGGACTGCGCAGAATCTCTCGTTCCGTCTCAGAAACTTCGTAATTTATGCGTTCGCGGCTCTCACTGTTCTGAGACGACGAGTTCTCGCCTTCACCGCCCTCTTCATCTGGTAGATTGGATGCAACCGTTACGTCTCCACCGCCCGCTTCGTTGGAAGAGTTAGTCCGTTCCTCGGTATCGGTACTTATTGCGACACGACTTTGCGGGTCAAAGGAACGTTCCCTGATCGCTTCACTTTCGTTAACCGTATCAACGCTCACTTCAACAATCGCATTGCCAAAACCAACCCTGGCTTCCAGCAAACGTTCAACTTTATCCTTCAATATCTGAGCTTTGTCATCGCCACCATTTGTTGGCGCGGCTTCATCCGTGGAGCCAACAAGTGATCCATTCGCGTCAATCACTGCGACATCATCTGATGCCAAGCCAGCCACTGCTGAAGAAACAAGAAAACGAATTGCCTTCGCCTGTTGCCCGGTAATGGCCCCACCGGATGGGGTGACTGCGACAGACGCCTTTGGCGTTACGCCGCGCTGAAAAGGATTTGATCCAGTGCTGGCAATATGCACCCTGGCCATTGAGATATGGGGGCTGGAAACAATTGTTCGCGCAAGTTCGCCTTCCTTAGCTCTCCAATAGGCGGCATCAAACATTTGGGATGTGGTGCCGAAACCAGAGAGCGAATCAAGCAGCTCATACCCGCGGTTCGAGTTTTCTGGCAGCCCTTCGCTCGCCAAAGTCATCCGCAGTTGATCGCGCTCTTTGGAAGAGACAAAAATTGCACCCCCGCGCACCTCAAAAACTGCACCACGCTGCTCAAGAGACCGAACGACATCACCAGCCGCACCATTTTCCAACCCGGAATAGAGCAGCGTCATAGAAGGCGTAGATGCCATCCTTGTCATTGCTAGTATTCCAAAAAACATTGCCCCTGTTGCCACGAGAACGATTATCTGACGACGAAGCTCGAGCCCGGTCCAAGCGTTTAAAAGTTGCTGCACAATAACCTCCGGCAGACCGAACTTTCTGTCCGGCGATATACACATCAATGAACGATCTGGCTTAACAATCGGTTAGTGCAATCGCGTCTATAACCAAATTCACAATAGCGAATGGAAATAACATGGCCGACACCACGACGGATGATCTGGAATTGGAACCGAAATCGTCGAAAATGCCTATAATTATCGGGTTAGTGCTACTGCTTGCAGGGGGTGGTGTTGGGTTTTTCGTGACGTGGTCCGGTATAATTTTCGGCCACGAATCAGTTGAAGAGCCTATGGGAGATGAGATGAAAGACGCCGCGCCAAAGGTTGTTTTTATCCCGCTTGAACCGATTACCGTGTCGCTATCCCCAAATAGTCAACAAAAACATCTGCGCTTTCGCGCGCAGTTAGAGGTTTTCGAAAAGAATGCCAAAGAGGTCGAACAGAACATACCCCGCGTGGTGGATGTTCTGAACGGTTATCTACGCGCAGTTGAAGTGCGCGATATCGAGGATCCCGCGGCGTTAACGCGCCTGCGTGCGC
Source organism: Roseobacter fucihabitans (assembly GCF_014337925.2). NCBI lineage: Bacteria > Pseudomonadati > Pseudomonadota > Alphaproteobacteria > Rhodobacterales > Roseobacteraceae > Roseobacter > Roseobacter fucihabitans. Next base: position 3,826,352 of record NZ_CP143423.1, read on the forward strand.
AGATGTTACGTCGCGTACAGATCGCCACAGGCCGCGACCGCATCAACGATCTTCTCATCATGGAATTTGTATTAAACTAGGAGGGTCAAATGGACCTAATTGCAGATATTTTACTCATCGCTGGTGCCTTAGGCGCCGGCGTATATTGTTTCGTATTGGGACGCCGTCTTAACCGCTTCAATGACCTGGAAAGAGGTGTGGGCGGAGCAGTTGCAGTCCTTTCAGCACAGGTTGACGACCTGACAAAAACTCTCGCGTCTGCTCAAGACACTGCGGCTGGGTCGGCGAAGACCCTGACCAACCTCACCGAACGGGCAGAGGATATGTCTCGCAAACTGGAACTGCAAATGGCATCTTTACACGACATACCCACTCAACCTCGCCCCGAGGTCGTTAGTGAACGCGTGTCGGCTACTACTCATCAGGCCGCAAGCGAACCCATGTTTGTCCGCCATCGTGCGACGGAGACTCACTAATGCTTTTGAAAAAGAAGTTTTTTGGAAAGAACGGACGCGGATCTATTCTTCTAATAGTGAGCTTGCTTGTTGGATCAGCAGTGGTTCGAGTTGGTACGGGCGCCGGACAGGCTGTTGCGACTGAAAATCCACTTGCACCCTCAGAAAAACAGGAAGCAATAACTGCTGAAGCACCTCAGGACAGCATCTTATCCGATGACGACAAAGTTGAAATGGCGGTCCTGTTACGATCATTTCAGGAACGCGAAGCGCGAATTTCGGAAAAAGAAGAAAAAATCGCTATCAGGATGAAAACCTTGAAGGTGGCGGACGAGGAAATCGAAAGAAGGCTGACCATGTTGGAAGAGGCAGAAACTTCGCTCCGCGGTCTGTTGGCATTAGCAAACACTGCTGCAGAAGACGATTTAGTTCGGTTGACTACTGTCTATGAAAATATGAAGCCAAAAGATGCCGCACCATTATTCGAACAGATGGAACCGGATTTCGCGGCCGGTTTTTTAGGGCGCATGAGAGCCGATGCCGCGGCGGGAATCATGTCAGGTCTATCGCCTCAAGCAGCTTACTCGATCAGTGTCATTCTAGCCGGCCGAAATGCCGATGTTCCAAAAGGATAGAAAGCGCAGATGGTTTTTTAACCTCTTTTTGAGATGATAACTTTGTTAATTAGCCGGGGAAGAGCATGATCGGATTCGTTGGAATAATCGTTGTCTTTGTCATGGTGTTTGGTGGCTATCTTGCAGCTGGCGGCAAAATGGGCATCATCATCAAGGCTCTGCCCTTTGAAATGACGATGATCGGTGGTGCCGCAGTTGGGGCCTTTTTGATCAGCAATAGCATGTCCGCCGTAAAACAAACGGCCGGTGACTTGGGGCGTGTCTTCAAAGGCCCTAAATGGGCACATGACGACTATAGAGATTTGCTATGCTTACTCTTCGAACTCATCCGACTTGCTAGACAAAATCCTGTTGCAATCGAAGAACATATCGAAGCTCCCGAAGAGTCGACAATTTTTACCAAATACTCAAAGATCCTAAGTGATGCAGAAGTCATCGCACTGATCTGTGATACGATGCGTTCCGCCTCCATGAACTACGACGATCCGCATCAGGTTGAGGAAGTCCTTGAAAAACGTATGGAAGCAAATATGCACCATGCGCTCCATTCAAGCCATGCGCTTCAGACAGTGGCAGATGGTTTACCAGCTCTGGGGATTGTGGCTGCTGTTTTGGGTATTATCAAGACTATGGGGTCAATCGATCAGCCTCCAGAAGTACTTGGCAAACTGATAGGTGGCGCTTTGGTCGGCACTTTCCTTGGCGTTTTTCTAGCTTATGGTTTCGTTGGGCCCTTTGCGGCAAAAGTAAAAACGGTCACAGAGGAAGACGGTCACTTCTATCAATTGGTCCGGGAAGTACTGGTGGCAAATCTTCATGCCCATGCAACCAATATTTGTATCGAAGTGGGACGCCAAAATACTCCTTCGCATTGTCGACCGAGTTTTTCAGAATTGGAAGATGCACTAAAAGCCGTCAAACAAGGTGCTGCATGAATAAGTTCATTTTGACCTGTTTTGTATATGCATTTTACTTGTCAAGTCTTGCCATGGCTGATCCCATTTTTCTACGATCAGGCGACCATGATGGATTTACGAGACTAGTCCTGCAATTACCTCCTAACGTTCAATGGGAAGTCTCAAGCATTCCAGGAAAACAATCGATTTCTTTTCGTGGGCACGATGATGGCTTTGATATTAGGGGAGTTTTCGAGATCATACAACGAGATCGACTCATCAACATTCAGACTTTCCCATCAAGGTTAGAACTAGAACTTAATTGCAATTGCAAAGTCGAATACTTTGTTGAATTCAATAAATATTTGGTGATCGACATAATGGATAGTCCGCTATTTTTGCCGAATGAAATCGGCAAGAGCACTAATCTGAAACAACTAGAGATCCACTCTAATTTTGGTTTCGGTGAATTGATGTGGATCGCTCCTGAGCCAAAACCAGTTTCAAGGTATAGTGAAGAGGATTTAAGTGAAGGCGCAGATCAGAAAGCCTCAGATGAAGCTTCCTTGGCTGCAGCAAGCGTCGCCGAACAAACTCGAAAAAGGCTATTAGAGGGTGTCGCAAATGCTGCATCTAGAGGTTTGATCCAGCCCCAACTACCGGAAGAAAATATCCAACCAACTACTCAACAAGCGCCACAAACGGTCGACATATATGATTCATCGGGCCAAGAAGTTTTCGATTTAAATACTCAGTTAGGTAACCTTCGCGTCACAAGTAGTCGTGACTCGCCCCAAAACAGTGGAAATATCGGATTAACCGCCTCCGGGACTGTTTGTCCCGATCCAGGGGTAATTCAAGTAACAAACTGGGGCGATGAGGGTCCCTTCCATGAACAAACGTCAAAACTACGAGAAAAGCTATATACTGAATTGGATCGGCTAGATGAACAGACTGTACTCGAATTAGCACGACTATATATCTATTTTGGGTTTGGACTAGAGGCAAAGCAGACACTTCGGTTATCTAAAAATTTGGAAACTCTCCATCCAGAGATTCTTGATCTAGCGGATATTGTGGATTTTGGTTTTGCAAGAAACCCTCGTATTATTCATAGATATTTGGGCTGTAACTCAGACGGATCTTTTTGGGCAGTATTAGCCGCAAGGACAATATCCCCAAACAAAATGATAAATGAAAAAGCGGCATTACGAGGGTTATCAAAGCTACCTCCACACTTAAGAGACTATCTAGCACCAAAGTTAAGCGAGCGGTTTACAGGCCTAGAAAAGTTTGTTTCGGCTTCTATCGCGTTGCGTCAGATCGACCCAAACGGAGAAACTGGAGATACTGATTCTGAGATAGCTAAAGCCATAATTGATAATAGCGCAGGCAGAACGAGCTCCGCCGATCTCGTCTTTTCGGAGATTTCGCTTGCAGATAGCAGCGACGCGCCAAAAGCTCTGATTTCATACATTGAAAACAGGCTTATAAATTTGGACGCTGTTGGAGAAGATGTATCACTACTAATTGACGCTTATGCTTTCGAATTTCGAAATAGCGCTCTTAGCTCGCAACTTGAGCGCGCTCAAATACTCTCTTCTGCGCTTTCAGGACAATTTGACAAAGCCATAAAATTAACTAATCTATTAAAATCGAATCATGAAGAAGAGCCAATCTCAGAAATTCTCCCCCACGTCCTTTCTGTACTAGCTAATAGCGCGAGCGACATAGACTTCTTAGATATCGTATTTCGCGAACTCCCTGCCGATCGAAAAGAAATTTCACCAGAGGTTATTTTTGTTGTTGCAGAAAGACTGCTCGCGTTGGGGTTCCCAGAGTTCGCACAAGAATGGTTAGATGGGGCTCCTAAAGAAAATTGGGACTCGAGATTTTTGGAGCTCCGAGCAAATATTTTTCTTGAACTAAATCAACCACAGGCTGCTTTAAAATTTATTGAATCTGCTTTCGGCGGTCGTGTCAATGAGATAAAGGCACGCGCCCATTTAGCGTTAGGTCAAAACGATGTGGCTACCGATCTATTCGAAGCTGCAGGTCTAGTTGAGCAGGCGCAGCGATCAGCATGGTTATCAGATCAAGGAGTTAGTCTTAGACAAGCGCAAACTGCTCCATTAAATAAGGTTCAAGAACTTACAAATAGGACCATTTCCAACGTTCCAAAAAATAATTCTATGCTATCCGAAACAGTTAGCGCGCTCGAGGAAAGTGCCAATGCTAGAAACGCATTGGGCATTGCTTTAAAAGAACTGGAGATATCCGACTAGAGTGAAGACAATAGTTGGAGAAGATCCAGACCCTGCCAAGTTACTGGGACTGCCCTGCCCCCGAAACTTCCCTCAGTTTGATGTAGGGTTTGCTCAGCCTTTGAAGGAGCAGACAAATGCGACAGAGTTGTTTTACCGAGGCCCGGATTATCGGGATGATCAAAGAACAGGAAGCTGGGATGCCGACGGCAGAGGTGTGTCGCAGACATGGTCTGAGCCAATGCATCGTTCTGCAAATTCAAAGCAAAATACGGCGGCATGCGTTGCACGGCAGGGTATCGCGCAGCGATGTCCCGAGGGTGAACGTTTCTGACACCCACCGCCTCAAATCGCTGGAGGACAAGAGCGCCAAGCTGAAGCGTCTTCTGGCGGACACGATGCTCAACAACGTCATGTTGAAAGATTTGCTGGGAAAGAACTGACGGTGAGCCATTGATGCGCCATTGGTTCGAGCACGATGGCGAACGCATGTGCGACGGGCTGCGGCACGCAAGGCGATGGGAGATCATGATATCTCGCAACGTCGGGCGTGCAGGTTGGTTGGTGTCGATCCAAAAACTGTTCGACGTGATCATTCGCCGGACAAACCTGAAGTTCGCGAAGAGATGAAGGCGATTGCCAGCAAACGTCGGCGGTTTGGTTATCCGCTGATCACTTTCGAGCGCAACCGTTACAGCGTGCCTGCCAGCTTTGCGAACCGACCTGTCAGTCTTCGTGTTTACCCAGAACGATTGGTCATTGTGGCTCAAGGCCAAACCGTCTGCACACATGAGCGCATCATTGACCGATCCCATCGCAAGCCAGGCAAAGTCATCTATGATTGGCGCCATTACCTCGCGGTCATCCAACGCAAACCGGGGGCCCTTCACCCCTCTCGGCAGCATGCCTTGCATGCGCCTGCCGGGCAATGAATGGCGCGCCGTTTACAGAGATGCCCCCCTTTCGGCATCTTTTCCTGTGGAAAAGAGCCTGCCGGGCACCGGATACCTTCCGCCGACTGCAAAACCACATGCTTCGTAAGGAGGGTGGTGACAGGGAAATGGTCGACATCCTGTCCTTGGTTTTACACCACGACGAAAGCGCCGTCCTGCGTGCAGTTGAGCTGGCGCTGGAAGCTGGGGTGCCGACGAAGACACATATCCTGAACCCGTTGCATAGACTGATCGATCCCAAGCAGACAGATCACCCAGAGATCGATCCGCCCCCCTCTCGGCAGATTGCTTTGCAATCGCCTGTCGGGCAATGGATGCTCTTGCATTGGAAACCGCCCCAAAGGCAAATGTGGATCGCTATGACGACCTCAGACAGGCAGGAGGCAAGCGCAATGCGTCATGATCCTGCAGGAGCTTCCATTATCATCATGCTGCGCAGTCTCAAGCTGCGTCTCGCCAAAGGCGAGCATCTATAATTGCGCACCTTTGGTGCGACATGGCGCATGCCCCCTTTCGTGCATTGCTGCGCAATACCCTGTCGGGCAGTGGTTGACGGTCTGGTTACACAAGGTGTTCCAGCATTTGAGGCGGCCACCCCGATGTTGTCTCAACTGCTCAAGGCGGAAATGGCGGAACGCGAAGTGCGATCCATTGCCTATCACACCAAGGTGGCGCGCTTCCCATCCTATAAGGACCTCACGGGTTTTGACTGCGCGTCGAGCGACATCAATGAGGCCACAGTTCGTCAACTCCATCGTAGTGAGTTCATACATTGCCCGGCAGGGTATTGCGAAGCAATCTGCCGAGAGGGGAGAATGCGGAAAACGTGGTTCTGATTGGCGGACCTGGAACCGGCAAAAGCCATGTTGCCACCGCTATCGGTGAGCACCACAGACGCAAAGTGCGCTTCTATTCCACCGTCGAACTGGTCAATGCATTGGAACAGGAAAAGGCCCTCGGAAAGGCCGGGAAACCTCTCGGGACATCGCGTCGCGATACCCTGCCGGTCAGTGAATGGCTGAGATGCTCACAAAAATCGACTTGGTCATCCTCCCCTCTCATGCATGTAAACATGCATTGCCGGGCAATGGACGAGCTTGGCTACCTGCCGTTCAGCCCGTCAGGCGGCGCACTGCTGTTCCACCTTATGAGCAAGCTCTATGAGCGCACCAGTGTCATCATCACAACCAACCTCAGCTTCAGTGAATGGGCCCAGGTCTTTGGCCCCTCTCATCGTTTTGCTGCACAAAACGACTGCCGGGCAATGGATGCAAAGATGACAACAGCGTTGCTCGACCGGCTTACCCACCGCTGCAACATCCTCGAAACAGGCAACGACAGCTACCGCTTCAAGACCAGCTCAGAGGCCGCAAAGAAAACCACAAAGGAGGCCACCACATTGACCAAAGCATAGCTACCGATACATAACTAACAGCGGGTCAAATCTCGGTGAAAATACCGGCTCAGCTCTCAATGACATTCAACACGCCAAAGACCACATACCGCTTCGCCAGCCCAACGGCGGTTCTCGAAAAAGAGACGGGCCGCTTCCTCATTTGGGAATTTCTGGAAGAACTCAAATGTGCTAAGTGTGTCAGTCATGGGCCTGATCTCTCTTGTTGAGATTAAACCAGCCAAAACGGATATGGCGTCAAATCTATTTTGGCTAGTTAAGTTTATTGACCCTATTTTACCCTCCGGCATCAGACCCCTTGAACGGATAGCACCAGGGCATAAAAGGCCACTGCCTCAATTTGCCTGATCATCCTGCTACGTCCTTATCAATACAACAGAGCCGGAATGAATGACCTCACAGGATGAAGTCGCCTGCGGTGTAGTTGGCTGCCAGGGTGCCCGGTCCGTCGTTGATGCGTACCTCAAGATCGATGAAGCCGTCGTTGTTGATGTTACCATAAAGCCGCGTCTGGCCGTCGAACTCCTGCGTCCAGAGAGCCCCCGCGCCGAAGCCGAGGCCAACCGCATTGGTGACAGCGCCGAGGAAGGTGAAGGCCTGGTTGCCTCCCAGTGTGGCATTAGCATCAATGGTTGACAGGTCGATCGTATCACCGCCGAAGGTCCCGGTACCCTCGAAGCCAATGATCGTATCCGCCGCCCCGAAGGCCGATTCGACCACCGCGTTGAAGTCAAAGGTGTCAAACCCGGCACCACCATTCAGCGTATCCACGCCCAGGCCGCCGACCAGCGTATCGCCCTGGTTGCCGCCGTTCAGCACGTCGTCGCCGGAGCCGCCATCCAGGAAGTCGAACCCGTCACCGCCGAACAGCGTGTCATTGCCCGTTTGACCAAAGAGGTCGTCGTCCTGGGTCTGGCCATCCATGGTGTCGTTGCCGGACCCGCCCACCATCGTGTCGTCGTTCGCACCGCCGAACATCATGTCGTTGCCTTCCTGGCCGTCCATGACATCGCCGCCGCCGCCGCCGCCCATGAAATCGTCGCCGGCGCCACCCAGCAGCGTGTCGATCCCGGTTTCGCCGAAAATCGTATCATTGCCGTCTCCACCGTCGATCAGGTCATTGCCGCCGCTGCCAAAGAGCGTGTCGTTGCCCTCACCGCCGCGGATGGCGTCGTTGCCCTCGCCGCCGAATGCGGTGTCGTCACCGTCGCCCGCGTCGATGTTATCGACCCCGTCGCCGCCACCGATCGTATCATCACCGAGACCGCCGAAGATGGTGTCATTGCCCGATTCACCTAAGAGCTGGTCGTTGCCGTCACCCCCGTCGATACGGTCATTCCCGCCCTGGCCGTAGACAGTATCTGCGCCGTCGCCGCCCGAGATCGAGTCGTTCCCCTCGCCCCCGTTGAGCACATCCACGCCGTCGCCGCCAAAGATGATGTCGTCGCCCCTTGCGCCGAGAATCCGGTCGTCGCCTCCAAAGCCAAAAATATGCTCGTCAACACTGGTGCCGGTGATGGTCTCCCCGGCTTCACTCCCCAAGATGATGGTCGGGTTCGGTGGCGGTGGCGTTGGCGCGATCGTTCCGATAGCGAAGGCCTCACGCGCGTTCCCCGGCAAGACGCCATTCTCCAGATCAGACAGGCGCAGGACCAATGTCTCAGGTCCTTCAATCTGGCCGTCATTGCTTATCGGTACGGAAATCGATGTGGTGATCGCACCCACCGCAAAGCTGAACTGTCCACTTGCGCCGGTGTAGTCTGCCCCGGCGTCGGCGGTGCCGTTCAAAAGGCTGAAAGACCCGGTCGTTGCCTCAGCGGTCGAGCCGATCCGCGTCAGCGTAAATGTCATCACCCCGCCTTCAGGCGCGCTCGCATCGGCCACAGTCACCCGCGGTGTACCCAAGACAGGCGCGGGAGTGTCATCATCAAGGATAGTGCCTGTGGCGCTTAGGGTGGCACCACCGCCCGCAAAGACCGCCCCTGTTGGGTTTGACAGCTCCAGAACAACGGTTTCATCTTCTTCAGGCGTATTATCCGCCACGGTGCGCACAAAAATCTGTCCGGTTGTCGTGCCCGCCGGGATGGTAAACGTGCTGGCATTCACGTCAAAGTCATCGGACACAACCGCCGTACCTGACAACGCCGCATAGCTGAAGGATACCGGGCTTGTAGACGCCTCTGACAGAGCGACCGTAAACACAAGGAATGTGTCATTATTGCTGGAGCCCTCAACGATATCTCCAGCCGTAAGGGAGATTTCCGGTGCGAACCCCAGCGCCGTATCGTCATCAAGCAGCGTGGCTGTCGCAGCAACCCCCGTTTGTCCGCCCTCGATTTCAGGCGACGCGGTTGTCAACACAAGCTGAAAGCTTTCCATCCGTTCGGAGCTCGTATCACCAAACACATCCACCACGACGGAGGCCACTGTCTGACCGGCTGCAAAAGTCACCTGACCGCTGAGGCCCCTAAAATCGGCATTGCTCGTCGCAGTTCCTTCGACAGTAGTGAAGTCAAAAACAATTTCCTCACCAGATGGATTAGAGAGGCGAATTTCAAAGACGGCCTGTTTGGTACCGCTGTCACCTTCCACGATCACGGTATCCTGCACCAAAACAGCGCGTTTGAGCCCCGAACCGTCATCATCCAGCAACACCGATTGCACGATTATGCGCTCTTCGCCATTGGCGAATTCAGCCCCTTGCACATTGAAGATATCGACCTGAACGCTTTCATCGGCTTCCTGGGTATTCTCCGCCACTGTGCGCACAAAGAACTGCGCCGTGGTCTGCCCCGCAGCGATTGTAACGGTGTTCGTCCCGCCATTGTCAAAGTCAGCGTTCACATCCGCCGTGCCCGAAATGGCACGATAGGTGAAGGAAACAGCAGATAATGCGGGCTCTGACAAAGTCGCCGTATAGGTGATAAATGTGTCATTGTTGCTGGAGCCCTCAACGGTTTCTCCACCCGTCACCGTCAGCGAGGGTGCGCTGCCCGATGCATCGTCATCTAGGATCGTTGCCACGCCGCCGGCGAAATCCACTGCAAGCTGATCCGCATCTGCCGCTATAGGGGCCACGATAAGCGAGAATTTCTCGCTGCCTTCAATAGTTGTATCGCCCGAAACATCGACGGCCACTGATGCGATCGTCTGACCTGCCGCAAAGGTCACAGTGCCCGTAGTGGCCGTGTAGTCCGAGCCTGCCATAGCTGTACCATCCCGGGTCTGAAAACTCAGCGTGATCGCCTCACCAGCAGGCTCTGACAAGCGAACCTCGAAGACCGCCTGTTTCGAACCGCCATCGCCTTCCAACAGCCGCACATCATTTACGAAAGCGACCCGCTTTTGCCCGGTGCCATCATCGTCGAGGATTACGCCCATGACGGTGGTGATCGGCTCCCCATTGGCCAGAACAGCGCCCTGAATGTTAAATATCTCGACCTTAACGCTCTCGTCCACCTCACTGTTGTTCTCGGCTACCGTCCGCACAAAGAACTGCGCCGTGGTCTGCCCCGCAGCGATTGTAACGGTGTTCGTCCCGCCATTGTCAAAGTCAGCGTTCACATCAGCCGTGCCTGAAATGGCACGGTAGGTAAAAGAAACAGCAGACAGCGATGGTTCCGACAGGGTCACGGTATAGGCGATGAAGTTGTCGTTGTTGCTGGAACCCTCAAGCACATCTGCGCCTGTGACCGACAGCGAGGGTTCGGTCCCCGAAGCGTCATCATCAAGGATCGTTGCCACGCCACCTGCGAAATCCACTGCCAGTAGGTCGGCGTCCGCGGCGGTGGGCGCGACAACGAGCGAGAATTGTTCGCTGCCTTCAACGGCCGTGTCACCAATCACGTCCACGCTGACCGTCGTTACCGTCTGTCCGGCGGCAAAGGTCACTGATCCAGTCGCTGCGGTATAGTCGGAGCCAGCGCGCGCTGTGCCATCACGGGTTTCATAGTCAATCGTGATCGCCTCGGTCGATGCTTGTGACAAACGAACTTCAAAAACCGCCTGTTTCGTTCCAGTATCGTTTTCGCTTATTAGGGCATCGCTGACCAGCAACGACCGCTTTTGTCCTGTACCATCATCATCAAGGATTACGCCCTGAACGGTTGTGCGCAATTCGCCGTTGGCCAGCTGGGTGCCTTGCACGTTGAAGACGTCCACCTTAACGCTTTCATCAGCTTCTGAGGTATTATCCGCCACAGTGCGCACAAAAAATTGGACCGATGTTTGTCCCGCGGGGATTGTCAGGATCGTACCGCTACTATCGAAGTCCGCTTCTTCATCCGCCGTGCCCGAGCGGGCTGCATATGTGAAAGAGACCGGATCCAGGAGCGGACCAGATAGAGTAGCAGTAAAGACGATAAAGCCGTCATTATTGCTGGAGCCTTCAATAATTTCTCCGCCAGTAATCGTCAGCATTTTAATCTCCTTGAATTGTTCAAATTTTTTTAAATACAGTTTGCACTATTAAAGTCGTTTGTGACGAAGCTTGTAAAGGCTTAACCGACTAAGCCACTCGGACTGCACAATTTATTTGCAAAATACGAATGGTGGCGACAGAGGCACCACAAGCCGTGACCTGAACGGCCCAGGATCACGCCTTTCTCAACGCCAATTTGGGATAGCGCGCCTTGGCCCTGTTGCAGTGGTTTCTGTGAGCGTTAGAAATGCTCTCTGACCGGTATATAATTCGCCTTGTTTGAAGCGGAGGGTGAGGCGGCCATGCATAATTGTCAGGCGGTCAAACGTCCGTCGAGAACGGCTGCTTTGGCAACCGCGACGTTGTGAGCGCCTTTAGGCGGAGTGAAGTTCCTCTTCCATGTGACACTCCGGCGGCACGATCTGGTGGCGGAGATATTCATCCTCAGGGAACCCGTGAAGGTAGCGATGGTGCTGAGCAAAAAGGAGATCAACCGTCATATCGCGAGGGTTCACCCGCTTTTCCGACCTGGAAGACCGCTTCAGCACGGCACAAAAGAACGAAGGGGAACTTGTGGGTAGTTGAAAAGATAAACCAACGGCGACTGTTTGTTGCGCAACGTCCCTCGTTCAGCGTTCATTGCCTGATTGCTCAAGTTTCTGGACTGCAATTTGTCCATCCTTGATCAACTCGTTGATTTGCGTTGACGCGTCACCCACCTGCGTTGCCAGACTCCGAATCTCGGTTGCGACGACGCCAAAACCCCGCCCGGCTTCACCAGCTCGAGCAGCTTCAATCGTCGCGTTTACCGAGAGCAAATTCGTCTGCCTGGCCACCTGGCTGATCGATCCGACCAATCCGGTAATCCGCTTCAACATGCCATTCATAGCTTCTGATCCACGCGCCGTAGTTTCCCGTCGAAGCGTAGCATCGCTTGCGCACATGATAACTCTGTCCACTTTCATACTGAGATCACGGGTCGCAGAAAAGATGCAATCTAACCAAAACGACGTATCGTCGGATGTGGGCCAGGAGAGTTCTTTGCGTACAGTTGAGCCATCCAATACGGATCTGATTTCGCTCTCGCTGAGCAGGTCACGCAAAGGCGGTGCCTTTTCACTGCGTTTCGTGAGAAAAGCATTGCGTTCCAGAACTGCACCGTCGGTCGACCATTCTGCAATTGCTGTGGCATCACTGATTGAGAATAGCTTTGCATCGAAGCTCATTGATTTTTGGCGGGTCTCCGTCACATTGGCCTGGACAGAAACAAAATACTCTATCTCGCCTTTCGAATCCCTCACAGGATTGATGGCCAGGCTTATCCAATATGGCTCGCCGGCCTTGGAGTAATTCAGAATCTCTTCGTAGAATGCCTGACCATTGCGCAGCTTCTCTCCGATGCGGGCAACAGTTTGCTTATCGGTCAGTGGACCTTGCAGTAGTTTTCCTGGTTTCTGGCCCTTGGCGGATACGGCAGAAATGCCCGTCAACCGTTCAAAGCCAGGGTTGACGTAAACAATCTTACCAACTGCATCTGAAATGATGACGGAGTTATCCGTTTCGTTTGCAACCAACGAAAGGAGCCGGAACTGTGCACGTTGGGCAACCTCCTTTGTCACATCCTTTACAAAGGCCGTGTACTGGCTGGATCCGTCGGTCAGTTTCACTCGGGATAAGGACAAGCTGCCGTGACAAACAGTTCCGTCTTTCCTGTGCACCGGAACTTCGCGGCTGGTCCCGACGATTTTGTCTGCGCCCCCGTTTCTATGGCTATCAACCCAGCTATCATGATGTACGCGCATCTCTGGCGGGACCAGCATTTTTACATTTTGACCTATGACCTCGTTTCGATCATAGCCCCAAAGGTTTTCTGCCGCGGTATTAAAAAACGTCACGCAGTTATCTTGGTCCAGCATCACAACAGCGTCGATGGTTTGTTCCAAGGTTGCGGTCATCATTTCCCGCGCGGCTTTTTCTTCGGTGATGTCCTTTACAAACGCGGTGTATTGGCTCGATCCATCAGCCAATTTGACGCATGACAATGACAAGCTGCCGTAACAAACAGTTCTATCTTTTCGATGTACTGGGACCTCGCGGCTGGTTCCGACAATCTTGTCTGCGCCCCCGTTTCTATGGCTATCAACCCAACTATCATGATGTACGCGCATCTCTGGCGGGACCAGCATTTTTACATTTTCTTTGATGACCTCATCACGAGTGTAACCCCACAATCTCTCGGCCGCCGCATTGAAAAACGTAACACAATTATCTTGGTCCAACATGACGACAGCGTCGATGGTTTGTTCCAAGGTTGCGGTCATCATCTCCCGCGCCGCCTTCATTTCGGTCACATCTTTCATGAAGGCTGTGTAAGTTGCAGAGCAGCCCTCAGATTCGACCTTTGACAGCGACAAACTAGCCCATTTGCGGCCCCCGTCTTTTTGATGGATCTCGACTTCTCTACTGGTCCCGACGATCTTATCAGGACCCCCGTCGCGATTGGTATCCACCCACATATCATGGTGGTGCTGCATCTCTTTGGGTACGAGCATTTTAACGTTGTGACCGATAACTTCCTCGCGCCGGTATCCCCATAACCGCTCAGCAGCGTCATTGAAAAAAGTCACATTATTAAACTCATCAATCATAACAACGGCATCTATCGCCTGTTCTAAAACCTGGATAATCTTATCCGCGCCGCCAACGGCATTAAATGAACTTGGTGATAGGTCGTTCATACATAATTCTCCTTTTTCGCAGGCTAGATTGGCACAAAGAAACGAAGGTTGAATTAACGGGATCAATTCCGGTTGAGTGTGATTGGCCCGTAGAACAAACTGGATGTACAACGAAAGAGCCTGCCTGACGTCAACGCCTAGAACAGGATGAAATCACCGCAATTGAAGTCATCGACAACTTGTTGTCTGAGGAATACAGCACCCGCGAGACGCGGCGGATCCATGTGGCCTTGCGCACGTCAAAACTCATGCCCCCCTCTCGCGACATCACTGCGTGATGCCCTGACGGGCAATGATCAAGACCTTGGAAAGCTTCGACTTCAGCTTCCCGTTGACCGGCAGGCGATGCATGCATCGCCGATAGGAGGCCATCGCTTGATCGCGAACGTATCGCAGCACTTGCCCAGTTAGACTTCATCCGGCGCGCTGAAGTTGTGCACTTCCTCGGGCCACCGGTTACCGGCAAAAGCCACCTTGCCACCGCGCTGGGTGGGGCGGCCGTCAAAGCGGGCATGCAGGTTTATCGTGCGACCCTCGCGGAGTTAGCTGAGGTTCTGGCGAAAGCGAAACGTCAGGGACAACTGGCTGAGAAGATCAGGTTCTACGCCAGATCATCACTGCTGATCGCCCCCTCTCGGCAGATTGCTTCGCAATCGCCTGCCGGCTAATAGACGAAATTGACTATCTGCACATCACCCAAGGCGGGGCGAACCTGTTCTTCCAACGCGTCAACGCCCGCTACGAAAAGGGCGCGATGATCCTCACGTCTAACCGGGGATTTTCTGAATGGGGTGACGTCTTCGGTGATCCAGTCTTGGGCACTGCACTTCTGGATCGATTGCTACACCACGCAGTCGTGGTGCAAATCGAAGGCGCAAGTTGTCGGCTACGCGGTCACTCCGATCTCATCCCGGAACACGCCCGCACCAACGCACCCATCACACCGCCGCCCACCGAAGAATGGAGCCCCAAGTTACTGAAAACAAATGACAACCGACCCCCGATAAACTGGGGAATTTTACTTTGCCCTAAGTGGGGAAATTTGAGCTGCCATTGACACACAATCCGGCGATAACCAAACCGCCGACGTTTGCTGGCAATCGCCTATCTCTTCGCGAACTTCAGGTTTGTCCCCCTCTCGTGCATTTTCAATGCACTGCCGGGCAGTGGGCGGTTTGTCGCGCCGGATGGTCTTGGGGCCGACACCCGTTGGCGGGCAACACATGCTTGCATGTGTGAGAGGGACAAGCCTGCACGCACGACGTTGCGAGATGTTATGATCTCCCATCGCCTTGCGTGCCGCAGCCCGTCGCACATGCGTTCGCCATCGTGCTCGAACCAATGGCGCATCAATGGCTCACCGTCAGTTCTTTCCCAGCAAATCTTTCAACATGACGTTGTTGAGCATCGTGTCCGCCAGAAGACGCTTCAGCTTGGCGCTCTTGTCCTCCAGCGATTTGAGGCGGTGGGTGTCAGAAATGTTCACCCTCGGGACATCGCTGCGCGATACCCTGCCGTGCAACGCATGCCGCCGTATTTTGCTTTGAATTTGCAGAACGATGCATTGGCTCAGACCATGTCTGCGACACACCTCTGCCGTCGGCATCCCAGCTTCCTGTTCTTTGATCATCCCGATAATCCGGGCCTCGGTAAAACAACTCTGTCGCATTTGTCTGCTCCTTCAAAGGCTGAGCAAACCCTACATCAAACTGAGGGAAGTTTCGGGGGGGGGCAGGGCAAATACTATGACCCCGACGGCACAATCCGTGGGGAAGGCAATATTACAAAGTGGAAAGTCGAAAACGACATGGGATGCATGGTCTATACGTGCGATGACTTTACGTGCTGGACAATGAAATCCATCGATGGCCCTGCACATCTCTGGCACAAAGATGGGGAATCGGATGCGGCAGCCACGGTGATTCCGGGCAATCCAAACAAGTACTAATTCGACCATTTTCGTGACTGGAATTATCGCTGTGGCCGCTGTCTGAAAAGAGAGCGGCCACAGCATTTTCTAAAAAAACTAAGATGACGGCATGTCCTGCGTGAACAAATCTATGAATTCTCGTATCGGTACACCATGTGGTGGAGAAGACTCTGTATCACACAGCCAAACTCATGATCCGCAGTCGATCGAGTTCAGACTATGTCGGGCTAGAATTGAGCTATCGTGCTCCAAACGAAAGCTTTTATCTTCTAGCGAAAGTGGATCCTCCTTTTTTGTAACCGCATAAGGGAATAATCTGATAGAAGTAGTTGGATATTATGACGAAGCATATTCTCAAATTCTGTGTCAGTTCACTTGCCCTAACTGTGGGGACTTCGGCATGGGCCCAGCCGGACGAAACAGTTGACCTCGGCGGGATCATTATAACCAGTCAGGTTGAAATCCTGCGGTGCCCTCAGAGCACGCTTTTGGGCCGTGGTTCATTGGGTAGCGCGGTTATCATCGAGACCAATAAGCCAAACTCCAAGCTTAAAAGTGCAGGACGGCTGACGTTTGGATCAAATTAAACACGGAGCCTATAATTGATGAGAAGTGGTGCGAGTATCCTCGAGACACAGGCCTTTCGGCTGACGCTAGATGATCAGATTACGGGCAGATTTAACGACAAACAGACTCTTGGCCAGAATGAAGACGCACAGGAAGCGCTGAGCGGGCGGCTGAAGTTTCTTTACCTTGGCGACAACGGGACGGAACTTTGAATTTACGGCCTTCAAATCCACACGTTAGGTCGGTTCTGTCTTTGTCGATAGAGTCTCTATCCGGCACAGCGCGCGACGTTATCCGACGTCGCTGATGAGAACGTCAACGACAGTTACGGCATTTCGCTGCGTGGCTGAAAGAAGATGCCTGCCGCACCCTCGACAGCGACCAGTCGTCAGCGCCGTCGCAAGTGGTATGTTCGAGGATGATATCGAAACCCTCTCGCAAGAATTTTGCCTGCGCTATGACGCAGGTCAATTCAGTGGTTTTGCCGGTCTATGTGCGGAACAGTTTTAAGGGTCTTGTCACATTAACGTCCAGGTTGGGTTCTTGGAACCCATCGGGGGCGCACAGGCCCATGCCGTGATCACGTGAGCGCGGCGCGGGCCATGACTTTACCAGAAGACAAACTCATCCGGGGTGATCTCCAATGTCACTGTCGCACTGTCGGTGCCACCGTTTCCATCGTCCACTGAATAGGTAAAGCCGGTTGTATCGCCCACCTCGACCAGATCGCCCTGATTACGGAAATCAACCACACCGCCCTCATAGACCCTGAATTGTCCGCCATTATCACCGTCAAAGAAAATCCCTGGCCGGATGGGGAGATCGTTGATGAATATGATCTCATCCACGTCCAGATCATTGGCAAGCAACTCTCTATCCTCATCCTTGGCCGCGATGCGGAACAGAAATTTACCGGCCGCGTCCAATTGGCTCTCGGAAACTTGATAGGCATCATCGCGCGCGATGTCTGGCCCGATTGTAAATGTCACGCGGGCTGTATCGGTGCCACCGTTTCCGTCACTGGCAGTATAGGTGAAACCGGTTATGTCATCCGGTCCAATCACACTGCCCTGGTTGCGGAAATCAATGACCCCGCCTTCATAGACTCGGAATTGCCCGCCGTTGTCGCCGTCAAAGAAGATGCCATAAGCAAAGGCAGCCCCATTGACCGAGATAACCTGGGTTGCGCCCGTGTCATTGGCCAGCAAGTCGGTATTGTCGTTTTTCGCACCGAGGCGGAAGAGGAATTTCCCTGCATCATCCAAGGCCTGCGCTGTGACCGTGTAATCGTTATCTTCGGCGATGACCTCCCCGACCGGCGGGTTGATTGCGACCGTGACCGTGGCCGTATCCGTGCCGCCGTTGCCGTCGCTGATGGTGTACTCAAAACTGTCGGTCGCCACGGCACCTGAGGCAAGGCCACTAAAGGCACCGTTCTGATCATAGTCGAACGTCCCATCACCGTTCAGCGTCACAATTGCGCCTGAGGCCAGCGTCGTTGCCACCCCAAGGGCCGCAGAGGAGCCATTCAGCGCACTCACCAAAAGTGTGTCGCCTGCGTCAATATCGCTATCCGTGCCATTGCCGTTATCCGCCAGAACATTGCCCAAAAGCGCCGCGCCGAGGCCAATGCCAAAGCTGTCATCCACCGCATCCGGCGCGTCATTCACGCCGTTCACGTCGATGTTCACGGTGGCCGTATCCGTGCCGCCATTGCCGTCGCTGATCGTATAGGTGAAGCTATCGGCACCGGTCTGACCGACCGAAAGCGCCTCGAATTGCCCGTTCGGATCATAGTCAAACGTTCCATCCGCGTTTAGCATCAAGAGCGCGCCAGAGGCCAGCGTCACCTGCGCCCCCACATTCGCCGCAACGCCGTTCACCGCAGAAACCGTCAGCACGTCGCTGGTATCGACATCGCTGTCAGCACCGTTGCCGTTGTCATCAAACACGCTGGCACCGGACAAGGTCGTGTCTTCATCCGTGGCGAGGGTATCATCCTGCGCCACCGGACCGTCGTTCACGCCCGTAATCGTCACATCGACCGTTGCCGTGTCCGAACCACCATTCCCGTCGCTGACGGTGTAGGTGAAGCTGTCCGTAGCGGTTTCACCCAGGGCAAGGCTCTCGAATTGGCCGTTGCTGTCGTAGGTGGCCGTGTCAGCGTCCGGTTCGATCGTCACCAATCCGACAGTGCCGGTGGTATCAACGGAACCGATCTCCACATCATCGCCGTCAATATCCGTATCGTTACTGGTGAGCACAACCGATCCCCCGGCATCCTCGCTGACACCAAGCACATCATCGACAGCAATCGGCGCGTCATTCACCCCGTTGATGGTGATATTTACCGTGGCGGTATCGCTACCACCGTTCCCGTCGCTGACAGTATAGGTGAAGCTATCGACCGCTGTTTGCCCGACACCAAGGCTCTCGAACTGACCGTTGGGATTGTAGTCAAAGGTCCCATCGCCATTATCGATCACCGTGCCGAGCGTAGCGGTCGTATCGATGCTGCTTACGCTCAACAGATCGGAGTTCGGGTCGGTATCATTGGTAAGCACAGAGCCCGTGGTGAAGCCTGTGTCCTCATCCGTGATGAACCCATCATCAATCGCCACCGGTGGCAGGTTCGACCCGCCAATCGTCACCGTCACCGTGGCCGTATCGGTGCCGCCGTTGCCATCGCTGATGGTGTAGGCGAAGCTGTCAGAGGCCGTGGCACCTGAGGCCAGACCGCTGAAGGCGCCGTTCTGATCATACTCGAACGTACCATCCGCGTTCAGCGTCACAATCGCGCCCGAGGCCAGCGTCGTTGCCACCCCGAGAGCCGCAGAGGAGCCGTTAAGCGCGCTCACCTGAGGCGTATCACTTGCGTCCACATCGCGATCTGCGCCATTGCCATTGTCCGCCAGAACATTGCCCGAAAGTGCTGCATCCACACCCACACCCAACGTGTCATCCACCGCATCCGGTGCGTCATTCACGCCGTTCACGTCGATGCTGACCGTGGCGGTATCCGTGCCGCCATTGCCGTCGCTGATCGTATAGGTGAAGCTATCGGTCACATCCACGCCCACACCCAGCGCCTCAAACGCGCCGTTGGGATCATAGCTGGCCGTGCCATCCGCATTAACCGTGATCACCGCGCCCGAGGCCAACGTGATCTGGGTGCCGACATTTGCCGCCTGCCCCTGCACCGCACTTACCACGATCATGTCGAGCTGGTCGATATCGCTATCCACGCCACCGCCATTATTGGCAAAAAGATCGAGGCCAACCAGCGCGGTTTCCTCATCCGTGGACAGGAAGTCATTCTGAGCCACCGGCGCGTCGTTCACACCGTTCACATCGATGTTCACCGTGGCCGTGTCAGCCCCGCCATTGCCGTCCGAAACGGTATAAGTGAAGCTATCCGCGCCGGTCTGACCGACCGAAAGCGCCTCAAATTGCCCGTTCGGATCATAATCAAACGTCCCATCCGCGTTTAGCGTCAACAGCGCGCCCGAAGCCAGCGCAACCTGAACCCCAACATCCGCCGCAACACCGTTCAAAGCAGAAACCGTCAGCACATCGCCATCGGCATCCGTGTCATTGCCCAATACGGCCCCACTCACCGGGGTATCCTCATCTGTGCTGGCGCTGTCATCCCCAGCCACCGGCAGATCCGCATTGCCGTTGATCGTGACGGTCGCAGTAGCGGTATCCGTGCCGCCATTACCGTCGCTGATCGTATAGATAAAGCTGTCGGTCGCCGTGTCCCCGGTGTTCAGCGTCTCGAACTGACCGTTGGTGTCATAACTGAAGGTGCCCGACCCGTTGACCGTCAGCAAGGCGCCGGAGGCCAACGTGATCTGCTGGCCGATGTCCGCGGCCACACCGTTCACTTGCGTTACGAACGGGGTGTCTGGCGCATCTGGATCACTGTCGGCACCGTTGCCATTGTCATCGAGCAGGTTTCCAGCCAGCAGGTTATCTTCGCCGACCGCCAGAATGTCGTCATTTGCCGTGGGCGCATCGTTCAGACCGTTCACCGTGATCACCAGTGTTGCGGTATCGCTGCCACCATTACCATCCGCCACGGTGTAGCTTATTGAATCCGTAGCCGATTGCCCGACACCCAGCCCGTTGAACGCCGTGCCCGGATCATAGGTAAAGAGCCCATCGGACCCCAGCGTGATCGACCCGCCACCGCTTGTGGATGTCGCCACGCCGACCGCCAGGGTCGAGCCGCCAACTTCGGTGATAACCAGCGTGTCATTGCTATCCACATCCGTGTCATTGGCAAGCACGTCGCCGGTGGCGGTGGAATCCTCATCGGTGCTGGCGGTATCCGTGGCCCCCAGGGGCGCGTCATTTACCCCTACAATTGTCAGGGTCACCGTGGCCGTGTCGCTGCCGCCGTTGCCGTCCTCAATGGTGTACTCAAAGGTTTCAGTCGCCGTTTCACCCAGGCCCAGAGCTTCATAACCATTGGCCGGATCGAAACTAAACTGACCATTGGATTGCAGCGTCACCTGTCCACCGCCCGCAAGCGCCACCGCAGAACCGACATTTGCCGCGCTGCCATTGACCTGCGTCACGGTGATCGTGTCACCGTTGAGATCATTATCCACGCCATTGCCGTTATCGGCCAGCACATCGCCGTTTACGGCCGTATCCTCATTCGCGGCAATCGCATCATCCTGCGCGGTCGGCGCGACATTAGTGCCATTGACGGTGATGTTGACCGTTGCCGTATCGCTGCCACCGCGCCCGTCAGAGATCGAATAGTCAAAGCTATCCGATCCACCACCGTCAAGCGCACCGTTGGGATCATAATCAAACGTCCCATCCGCGTTGAGCGTCAGCAAGGCACCCGAGGCAAGCGTAACCAGGCTACCGACATCGCCCGCTTGGCCGTTGACTGCCGAGACCGTCAGCGTGTTGGGGGTGTCCACATCGCTGTCGGCCCCATTGCCATTGTCATCCAGCACATTGCCGGAAATCGGGTTATCATCATTGGCGATGAAACCATCATCCACCGCATCGGGATCATCGTTTTCACCACTGACCCGGATGGTGATCGTGGCGGTATCCGTACCACCTTCACCGTCGGATATTTCATAATCGACCTGCTCATCCGCGCTCTGGAAATCCGCCAGATTCTCGAATTGGCCATTGGCGTCGTAATCAAAACTGCCATCCGCATTCAGCGTAAACAGGGCACCCGAAGCCAATGTGATCTGCTGCCCGACATCCGCTGCCTGACCGTTCACCGCACTGACGGAGAGCGCATCATTGCCCGGGTCAGTGTCGTTGGTGAGCGCATTGCCCGACGCCACGGGGCCGTCTTCATTGGCAAAGATGAAATCATTCGCAGCGTTCGGGTTGGCGTTGACCACCGTGACCTCAAAACTGTCGCTCTCGACGGAATTGGCCTCGCCCGCATTGTCATCCACCGTGACGGTCACGGTAAAGGTGCCTTCGCCTGCGAACACATGGTTGAGCGCCGGGGTCAGGGAGACACTGTCGAAGGTCTCGACAGGCGATCCATCGCCGTAATCCACGGTGAAACTGCGCGTATCCGTGTCAGGATCAGAGAGTGTCAGGGAACGGTTGAGATTGGCCCCTTCGTCCACGCTCGTATCCGCACCGGCCTCAAGACCCGGCGCATCATTCACCGGATCAACGGTGATATTCGCGGCCACGGGTGGATCAGACGAGAAGGCAATGCCATCAGAACCAGTCCACAGGAAGCTGTCAGCCCCATTGAAATCCTGGTTCCCAGTATAGATCAAGTTCCCGCCAAGCAAATCAGCGCGCGATATGACCTGGCCCGCGATCACGGGTACACCGCTCAGCGCCAGCGCGCCGTTCACGGGGAAGGTTTCAATGCGGATTTCTTCCAGCGTATTGCCATCCGGATCGGTGAATCCGGCCTCAAAGATCGCCGCATCCAGCACGATGGCGGTATCCTCATCACCGCTCGCCGACACGGGGGAAATCGACGGCGCGTCATTGCCGTAGATCTGGATCATCACCGAGCCGTTCCAGGTAATGACAAATCCACCACCGGGCAGCCCCGCAATATCGGGCTGGTTCTGCGAACCTGTCGTGGTGGTATTGACCTGGAACTGGCTGTCCACCCGCGCGCCATTGGCGTCATACTGCTGGGCGAAAACCCCCTGCCCGCTGCCATCGGTTCCGGCGGAATCGACCCAAGCGATGACGAAATCACCATTGTCGAGCGCCGCAACAACCGGATCATTCTGCGTGCTGAAACGCTGATCATTGACGCGGAACTCATCCACAACCGGCGTGCCATCCGGCGCGATGATTGTGGCGAAAATGCCTTGTCCGCTCAGATCGGCGACGCTGTCGGACCAGGTCACGACGATATTGCCGTCGCTCAAAACCGTGACCTCTGCGTCGGATTGATCGCTGCGTGTTGCGGTATTGACCTGGAATTCCACACCAACAGGTGCTGCATTGGCATCATAGCGCTGCGCGAAAACGCCAAAGCGGTCCCCATCTGCGGAGCCAGCGGAGGCAAAGGACTCCCAGGTGATCAGGAACCCACCATCGTTCAATTGGGTGATGGCCGGATTCTGCTGCGTGCTGAGCGTTTCCGTGTTCACCACGAATTGTCCGGCGATCGGCGTTCCGTCCGCATTGAAGTGGCGCGCAAGGACACCATTACCATTGCCGTCGCTTGCGCCGGCCGAGTTGATCGAAGTCCATGTGACCACAAAGCTGTCATCATCCAGCACCGCAACATCGGCGTCCCATTGGTTGGAAGACGTCAGGTTATTAACCAGAATCTCGCCGCCGTTCAGCGTTCCATCCGCATTGAATATCTGCGCTACAACGCCCTGCCCGCTGCCATCCTGACCGCTACTGTCAGTCCAGCTGATAACCCAGCTGCCATCCGAAAAGGCCGCGATCTTGGGGTCGTTCTGATTGTTGAGCGTTGTAGTATTGACCTGGAACTCGTCATTGCTCCCCGACGCGAGGCCAGCACCGTCACGGGCCAGTTTATTACCGTTGACGTCAAAACGCTGTGCAAAGATGCCCTCGCCGCTGCCGTCCGTCCCGGTGCTTTCCCAAACCACCAGGAAATCGCCCCCCGTGCCCGGCAGGGTCACGATGGCCGGATTGTCCTCCGTGCCGGTGTCGGTCGTGTTGACCACCTGCTCGCCGCCCACGGGCTGCGCGGAATCTGGCGAGGGTGTGATCGTGATCGTGACGATTTGCGGGATGGATGCGCCGCCATCACCATCCGTCACCTGAATGCGCAGATCGCGCGTCGGCAAGGGATCGTCCGAGATATTACGATAGGTCAGGTTCTCGACCAGAAGTTCCACAACCTCCGCCGTGGCGTTCTGATTGAGGCGCAACTCGAAGGGCGTGCCGTCCTGACCGTTTTGAATGATCTGCGCGACAATGATGCCATCGACGGAAACCGCCGTCCCGGCGATTCCGATCTGTGTGGTCTGACGCAGGCCAAGTTGATCCTGCGTCAGATCATCAGGCGCGTTGATCTGATTGATCAGCGGCGCCGAAGAAATCAGGTTCGACACCAGGATCGAGCCGCCGTCGAAATCCGCAGAATCCGGGTCCGACACCGCTGCGGCACCATTGGCATCAATCAATTGGGGTACACCGTTCAGGGTGTTTTCGAGATAGGTCACCTCGCGGTTAATGCCCTCCACGATCGGATCGCCGCCGGTGGCGAAATCAGCCGGGTCACCGATGATGCGGTGGAATATGCCGGTATTGTCACCATCTCCCGCTGTCGCGCTTGTCTGGGAGGTATAGGACACCACGATGTTGCCGCCGGGCAGGCTCGCAATCGCAGGTTGGTTCTGGGTCGAACTGACCTCCTGATTGACCTGAAGCGCGCCATCCACGCGGTTCCCATCGGCATCATATTGTTGCAGAAAAACGCCTACGCCACTGCCATCGGTGCTGTTATTATCACTATAGGTGATGGCAAAACCACCGCCCGTGATTGCAATAACATCCGGGCTGGACTGCGCGTTATCCACGACCTCATTAACAAGGAATTCCTCGCCGACCCGGTTGCCCGCCCCGTCATAGCGCTGCGCAAAAATGCCCGCCGATGTCGTGTACCCGAAATCATCCGCTATGTCGGACTCAAAGACAACGACGTAACCGCCGTCCTCTGTTGCCGCGACTTTTGTTGCGAACTGCGAGAAACGTTCGTTGGTATTGACCTGGATCGGGCCGCCGATCTGGCTGTCATCCGCCGCAAAGCGTTGCAGGAAAACGCCGGCGTCATTGTCACCGGGGTTGTCGACATTGAAATCCGTGAAGACCACAACATAGGTGCCATCCGATTGCACGGCGATGTCCGGCTCCCGCGCGCCACTCGAGCCCAGAGGCGCAATCACGCTCTCCGAACCGATGGTGCCCCCCTGATCATTGAAACGCTGAACATATACTTCATCAACAAAGGGCGAGGTATTATCACGGCCGT
Organism: Roseobacter fucihabitans; assembly: GCF_014337925.2. Lineage (NCBI taxonomy): Bacteria > Pseudomonadati > Pseudomonadota > Alphaproteobacteria > Rhodobacterales > Roseobacteraceae > Roseobacter > Roseobacter fucihabitans. The sequence continues at coordinate 3,851,106 of NZ_CP143423.1, forward strand.
GGCGCGCCAGGACAAAATCACCATTGTCAAAGGCGGCCAAACTGGGCGCATCCGGATCGAAATGTGACCCGCTTGCCACTGCGATTTCGGTGCCGACCCGCTGGCCATTCGCGTCAAAGACCTGAAGCGCGATTTCCTCATCGATATCGGTGCCGATGAGCCCGGAATTATCCTCCCAAGCCACCACAAATCCGCCCGTGGAGAGCCCGACCACCTGCGCGTTGAACTGCGCAGCGGCAGCATTTGTATTGACCTGAACTTCGCCACCCACCGGCGCACCGGAAGCATCATAGCGTTGCGCAAAAACACCGAAATCATTGTCCCCGGTGGCATCCTGATTGCGCGATGACCATACGATTACGTATCCACCATCCGCCAGCGTCGCCACATGGCTGTCGGATTGCTCGTTTGTGGTAAAGGAATTGGTCTGGACCTCGTCGCCTACCGCTACCCCACCGTCGATTTCGGGCAGGATGTCGATCTGGACAACTTCGCGCACATGGCCGCCGTCACCGTCATTCACCTGAATGGAAATGAGGCGCGACGTTTCGGGGTCATCCGAGGAATTGCCATAGGTCAGGCCACGGACCGCGTCTTCGACACGCTCCTGTGTCGCGGCACCGTTCAATTGAACGATTAACTCAGCCCCATTGGCACCATCCGAGGTGATCGTCCCGATGGCCGTGCCGCCAACGGACAAGGTCGTCCCAGAGATCGACAGAATCCCGCTCGTGTCAAATCCCAACTGGTCCTGAGAGGCGTCATCAGGTGCTGCAAATTGGCTTTGGATCGTGTCATTGACGACCATCGAGACCGTCAGGACGCCGCCATTGAAATCAGACGAATCCGCATCGCCCAGACCGGCGGCAGTGGCGAACAATTGCCCGCCCGCGTTCACATCTGCCTCTTGCAGGGTGACGCTTGTGTCCAGCGCGACCAGAACCGGGTTTTGCGAGATCTGCACGTCCCCGGCGTTGGCAAAGACCTGCTGGAAAACGCCATTGCCGCTGCCGTCGCCTGCTGTCGCGGAGGTCGTCGACGTCCAGACCGCAGTGAAGCCACCATTGGGCAGAGCGACAAGACGGGCTTCGCCCTGCGTCGATGAAAATTCGGTATTAAGTTGGAATTCGCCATCCACACGACTGCCGTCCGCCGCATATATCTGGCCAAAGACGCCTTGCCCGCTGCCGTCACCGCCGCTGCTGTCGCTCCAGGCCACAACCCATCCGCCGGTATCCAGCGCGATCACATAGGGATCGAATTGCGAGCTGAGGGTGCTTTCGTTGACCAGAACCTCGCCGCCGATCGCCGTCCCATTTGCGTCGAACCGTTGCATCTGGATGCCGGTCGAACTGCCGTCAATGCCGCTATCGTCATCCCAGACGATGACAAACGAGCCATCCGCCAAACCGGCAACCCGCGCGGCATCCTGATTGCTCAACGTGCTCGTATTCACTTGGAATTCGCCACCAACCGGTGTGCCGTTCGCCTGGAACACACGCGCGAAAACACCATTGCCGTTGCCATCGCCCGCCGTTGCTGAGGCGGTGGACGTCCAGGTCACAACAATGCGACCCCCACTCAGGACCGCGACCGTCGCATCGTTCTGCGACGAGGAAATCTCTTCATTGACCTGAACCGACGCGCCAAGGGGGGCACCGCTGCTATCAAACTGGCGCAGGAAAACGCCGACGCCGCTGCCATCCGCACCACCGGAATCGCTGTAAACGGCAACAATCGTGCCATCCGCCTTGGCGGCAAGATCAAGCTGGCTTTGCGTGCTGCTGGTCAGATCGTTGACCAGGAACTCATCCCCGACCCGCACACCGTTTTCGTCAAACACCTGGGCGAACGTGCCATTGCTGACCTCACCTGCTGGCACACCTGCGGGATGCGCAAAGCTGTTATCGCTCCATCCGATCACAAAACCACCCGTCGGCAGGCCAGTTACCGTCGCATCGCTCTGCACGAATTCCGTATGCAGGTTCACCTGGAATTCCCCGCCAACCGGGTCGCCGTTGAGGTCATAGCGCTGGCCGAAAACACCTGCGCTTGCGTCCTGGGTGCGGTCCTGATCCTGGCTGGTCCAGACCACAACATAACCGATCTGCACACCGGCGGCATCGTAAATCTCGGAGGTCGCCGCATCACTCTGGTTACCGGTCTCGAAGGTGTTGACCTGTTCTTCCTCGCCCTGCGGCAGCACGGTCCGGTCGACGTCACTGTTCACTACGATATCAACGACCTGCGACCCGGTTGAGCCACCATCACCATCGGTGACCTGAATGGCGACCTGACGCAGCGCCAGCGGATTGTCCGACAGGTTCTGATAAGACAGCTGGGACAGGATCGCCTCGACAGCTTCGGGCGCTGCAGCGGCACTGCTGAGCGCGATCTGCAACGGATTGCCGCCGCTGCCATCCTGAAGGATCGTGCCAATGACCGAGCCATTGACAGAAATCTGAGTGCCGGAAACGCTGACGCCATTGCCCGCCAGAACACCCAGCACATCCTGTGCTGTGCCTTCACCGGGTCCGCGCAACTGCTCTTCGGAAAGGCTGCTGCCAACGATGCGCTGCACAAGGATGCTGCCACCATCCATATCCGGCGAATCCGCATCCGTCAGGGACAACGCGCCATCCTGATTGAGAAGCTGCGGGCCAGCGTTGACGGCGTTTTCATCAAAGGTGACGGTCTCCTCGACACCCTCCAGAACGGGAGATGTTGCACCAACCGCAGGAATGGGCTGATCAAACAGCGCCTGAAACACGCCGACGCCGGAGCCATCCCCGGCGGTAGCAGAAGTCTGCGAGGCCCAGACAGCCGCCAGCGTGCCATTTGCCAGCACGGCAAGGTCCGGCTGGTTCTGGGTCGAGGACACCTCTTCATTCACCACAAAGGCGATACCATTGGGCGAGCCATCCGCATTGAACCGCTGAGCCGTGACGCCTGTGCCGGACCCGTCAACGCCGCTTGCATCCGCATAGGCGACCACAAAACCACCATCTGGCGTCCCCACAACGATGGGATCGGATTGCGTGGAGAGAGTGGAAGTATTGATCTGGAATTCGCCACCCTGGGCAACCCCCGCGCTGTTATAAATCTGCGCGAATATCCCGTCACCGCTCACATCCGGGCTCTCCCAGACGACCACAAATCCGCCGTTTGGCAGGGTCGCGCTGGTCCCGAGGGCGGCTACATCCGGGCGGTCCTGACTTCCCGCCACCGTCGTGTTGATTTGCCGTTCATCCGCGCCCGCAAGGGTGCCGTCAAAGGAGACCAGATTGCCATCCGTATCCAGACGCTGTGCAAAAATGCCGATGCCGGAGCTATCGCCGCCACCCTGCTCTTCCCAGACGACGATCACATCGCCACTGTCCAGCGCCGCGACCTGCGCGCGCTGCTGATTGCCGGAGGTCGTGGCATTGATCTGGAATTCACCAGCTTCCGGCGCGCCGGAAGCATCAAATGTGCGGCCGAAAACGCCGTTGCCACTGCCGTCTCCGGCCGTGGCCGAGGTCTGCGATGTCCAGACCACCATGAAGCGGCCCGCCCCCAGTTCAACAATTTCGGGTTGGTTCTGAGTGGAGGAAACTTCCTCATTCACCTGAAAGGCAGAACCCACCTCGGTGCCATCGTTCTGATACATCTGGCCGAACACGCCCTGCCCGCTGCCATCCCGGCCAGTATTCTCGTTCCAGAGCAAAACGAAATTGCCGTTGGAGAGACCTTCGGCGCGCGGCTGTATCTGGTCACCGAGCGCATTGTCATTGACCTGAAATTCGACACCAACCTGCTGGCCTTGATCATTGAAGCGTTGCGCGAAGGCCCCACGGTTCCCGGTGCCCGGATTGTCCTGTTGCGTGGAATTCCAGATCACCACATAGCCACCATCGCTCAATTCCGCGATGCGCGGGGCCTGCTGGGTGCTGTTGGTGAAGGTGTTGACCTGGGACTCCTGGCCCACACCTGTATCAACCGTGGTCTCGACCAGATCACGGATCAGGTCCTGCTGCATCCGGTTGAACGCCGTCTGATTGCCCGCCTGATTCCCAATCGTGATGTCAAACCCGATGGCATTAGCGCTGGTAAGCGACCCGCTGATGCCAAAGGTCAAGGCTTCGACAAGCGCTTCAATACCCTGCGCTGCCGCATCCGCGTTCAGATCGATCCGAAGTGCTGCGCTGTTGACGCCGTTCGATGTGGCGTTCACGGTCCCGATGACCGTCCCCTCAAAGGACACATTTGTCCCGTCAAAACCGATCTGGCCCGTGCCGGAGCCCTGATCCTGCACCGACAGTTGCTTGTTTGAGCCGGAGTTGAAGACCTCCGATATTTGCACGAAGCCACCATCAAAGCTGGTCCCCGCCAGATCGTCGAAATCCACATTGGCATCAATCAGTTGCGGCGCATTGAACAGCGCGGCCTCACTGCGGGCCGGGAAATCATCAAGCTGCGCAGTTTCGTTTTCGGGATCACCAAAGTCATCCAGCGTCAGGCCGGTGGCCGTTGTAGACCCCGACGTGATGCGCACAAAGACGGAATCCGGCTCTGTCTGGCCCCCGTCCCCATCCGTGATCACGAACCCGATCCCGCGGTTGGTAAATTGCAGATTGGCCGCGCTATCCGTAGAGCCATAGGCCAGATGTTCGGCGATTGCCTTGACGGCTGCGACATCTGCGTCGGCATTGAAGGTGATCAGCAAGGAGGCCCCGTTAACGCCATCCTGCGTGCCGTCAATTGTCGCCACGGCCGTGCCGCCAACGCTGATTGTGCTCCCCGCAATCGCCACATTACCACCTGCGGCGATGCTCAACTGGTCCGTCGCCGTCACACCTGCCGTGTAATAGACCTCAAACGTTCCACCGTCGAAATTCGCGCTATCGGGATCGGCGAACCCAATCCCGTCATCCAAAATCTGCGCCCCGCCCACAATATCATCCGCAAACAGCTGAACATCGCGTTCGAAATCTTCCAGCACAGGTGAATTATTCGCCGCAGGCGCGGATTCAAAGGTGCGCAACGAGACGCCAAAGCTGGAACCGTCGCCGGAATCGCCGCTGTTGAATGACGACCAGACCGCCGCGAAACCGTCCTTATAGGCGGCCAGGGCGGATTGGTTTTGCGTGGAGGCGGTCTCCAGATTGACCTGGATTTCACCGTCTATGCGGCTGCCATCCGCGGCAAAACGCTGGGCAAAAATGCCGTCGCCGCTGCCGTCCTGACTGCCGTTCGCGGTCCAGCTGACCACAAACCCGCCATCGCTCAATGCGATGACATCCGCATCGTTTTCGCTGTTGATCCGGTCGGTGTTTACCCGGAATTCATCGCCCACCGTCGCGCCACTCACATCATAGCGCTGCGCAAAAACACCGCCTGCGGAACCATCCTGCACGTCATCGGTCCACACGATCACAAAGCCGCCGCCCGCAAGGCCGATCACGGCAGGTTCAGATTGATCATCTGCCGTGGCGGTATTGACCTGGAACTCAGCGCCGACCGCCGCACCCGCCGCGTCATACCGCTGAGCAAAGACACCGTTGCGGTCGCCATCCCCCTCAAGCCCGCTCGCAAAGGAGGTAAAGACAATCACATGGCCCGCATTATTGCCCGATCCATCAAGCAGCATGGCGATATCCGGCTGGGATTGGTTGCCTGCCACGGTCAGCGTATTAACGGTGATCTCGCCACCAACCGCCACACCCGCTGCGTCAAATCGCTGGCTCAGGATCGCGTCGTTGCTACCATCGCCCTCATCCGACACATAGGTGACAACAAAGCCGCCGTCTTCAAAAGCGGCGACATTGGGAGACACCTGCGTCAAGGCGACCGATGTGTTGACGACGAATTCAGGTCCCTGCGCCGCGCCCGTCGCATCATAGCGTTGCGCGATGATACCAAAATCATTGTCACCCGGATTGTCCTGATTTCTGGCGTTCCAGACCACGACAAACCCACCATTCGCCGTGGCTGTGACAGCGGGCTGGGACTGTTCATTCACCACTTCATTATTGACCAGGAATTCCGGCCCTATGGGGATTCCGTTGGCATCATACAGTTGCCCGAACACGCCGGTATTGAAATCACCGATGTTGTCCTGATTGGTCGATTGCCAGATCACGACAATGCCGCCACCCGTCAGTGTCGCAATCTGCGGATCGGTCTGGTTGCCCTCGGTATGCGCGTTCACACCGCGCTCAACGCTACCGACAAGGGCCGAATCCACCTGTGGGGTCACGGTGACCTCAATCAACTGGGTCGGCGAACTTTGCCCATCCCCATCGGTGAAATCCACGCTGACACGGCGCAGGCTGACCGGGGCATCCGAGCCATTGCCATAGGCGATATTGCCGAGCAGCGCCTCCACCGCTTCAGCGGTCGAATTTGCGTTCAGGGTAATATCAAACCGGTTGCCACTATTGGTGATCGTCCCGACGACCACACCATTCACGCTGACCGTGTCTCCCGTCCCCAGCCCCGAGAATTGCACATTCCCGTTGCCGACATTGCCGGCGACCAGACCGAGCTGATCCTGTGTATCATCATCGCCCGGATTGAGTTGCTCGATATCATCGAAAATCTGCGAAACGGCGAGCGAGAGCACACCGCCATTGAAGTCGGTGGAATCCGTGTCGCCAAAGGCCACGGTTGCATCCGCGTCCAGACGTTGCAGGCCCGCGTTGACGTCCGCTTCCCCGAAAACCGCCGTTTTGGAAAGCCCCTGGATCACCGGTGCCGCACCCGGCGTGAAATCCGAGGGCGTGCCGAACACCTGCTGGAACACGCCATTGCCGCTGCCGTCCCCGGACGTGCCGGATGTCACAGAGCCAAAGGTTGCGACAAAGTTGCCGCCGGGCAAGGCCGCCAACTTTGGCGAGAATTGCGAACTGACGAAGGTGTCCTGATTGAGCAGGAATTCCCCGTCCAGCCGCTCGCCCGTGGCTGCATACCGCTGCGCCAAAACGCCGTCACCGCTGGCATCCACATTGCCCGAAAAACCGCGCCAGGCGATGACGAAACTGCCGTCATCCAGGCCGATGACATTCGGTTCGGCCTGCGTGCTGACAAAGCTGTCATTAACCACAAAAGTCCCACCCGCAGGCGCACCGGTGGCGTCAAACCGTTGCGCTACGATCCCCTGACCGGAGCCGTCCAGACCACTGTTGTCCGTCCAGGCGAGCACAAAGCCACCATCGCTGGTCGCAGCAATGGCCGCGTCCAAAGCAGAGGTCGCAATCTGTGCTTCTGCGACGGCCTCCGTGCCATCGGGATTAAACACACGCACGAACAGCGTGTTGGATGAGAAATAGCTCACCGCAATGCTACCGTCATCCAGGACGGCCACATCGGCGACACTCTGATTGCCCGGCGTCGTGGTATTCACGACGGATTCCGCACCAACCGGGGTCCCGTCGGTTGCAAATCGCTGCATCAGGATCGTATCGGACGATCCATCCCCGGAATCAGATGTGTAAACGACAACATAGCCGCCACTGGCAAAACCCAGCGTGCCCGCTGCTATCGTCGCAACCGCCGGATCGAATTGCGTGGACGCGGTGATCGTATTGACAACGGTTTCACCCCCCGCAGGCGTACCGTCCGCAGCGTAGCGTTGCGCGATAATCCCAAAATCGCTGCTGGCCGGATCATCGAGGAATGGCGCTTCCCAGACAACAATCCAACCGCCATCCGCAAGACCTGTTACCACCGGATCGATCTGATTGCCGCTGGTCGATGTATTGACCTGGAACTCCCCGCCAAGGCGCACGCCCTCAGAATTATAGCGCTGGCCGAAAATACCGTCGCCGTTTTCATCCTGGCCATCGGATTCCCACACCACAACCCAACCACCGTCGTTGAGGGCCGCGACTTCTTGCTGCTCCTGTGCGTTCGTGGTGAAGCTGTTGACCTGTGTTTCTGGCGGAACGGGAACCGGTGCACCCGGCTCGGCTTCCTGATTGATGCGAATCTCCAGCGAGCGCGGCTGTGTCAGCCCCCCGTCACCGTCCTCAATAAACAGCGAATAGGTGCGCGAATCGCGTGGGTTGTCGCTATCTGTCTGATACGTCAGCGCATTCAAAAGCGTTTCGACCCGATCCGGCGTTGCCCCGGCCAGCAGATCCAGCACTAAATCCGAACCGTTCAACCCGTCCGACGTCACCGTGGCAACCGCCACACCCTCCACACGCAGGGTCGTCCCAACCTGGGAAATCGCACCACCGATTGCCACAAAAACCGAATCCTGCGTCAAATCATCCGGCGCGCTGAAACGATCCGCAAGCGGTTCCGTAACGACCCGGCTGAGACGAATGGCACCGCCCTCAAGGTCGGTCGAATCCGCATCCGTCAGGGACAAACCACCCGTCAAGACGATTTGCGCCCCAATATTAGCCGCGTTTTCATCCAACGCCACAATCAGAGGCAATCCCTGCAGGATCGGGGCCGCAGATTGCGCGATCTCGGCGGGATCCCCGATGATCTGCTGGAAAATCCCACGCCCATTGCCGTCCCCCGCCGTCCCGGATGTTTCCGAGGACCATTGCACGACGAAATTGCCATTCGGCAGAGCCGCCAAGGCGATCTCGTTCTGCGTCGAGGCGACTTCGGTATTGATGCGCGTCTCGCTGTCCAACCGCGTGCCATCCGCCTCAAAAACCTGTACGAACACATCTGAACCACTGCCCGGTGCCGCTGTCGATGTATCGGTCCAGCCGATTACAAAACCGCCAGTGTCCAGCGCGATGATATCGGGCGTGGTTTGATCGCCCGGAGTGGTATCATTCACCCGGATCTCGCCGCCAACCGCTGCACCGGCATCGTTGAAACGCTGATAATAGATGCCACCGGAACTCGAATCCTGACCCTCCGAGCGCCAGACGACCACGAAATCGCCATTCTCCAGGGTCGCCACGCGCGGCACGTTCTGAGAACTGTTCGCAAAGGTGTTGACCTGGAACTCACCACCCTCCGGGCTGCCGGAGGCGTCAAAGATGCGCGCCGACACAGACGTCGATGACCCATCCCCGTTGGCGACGTCATTTTCTTCCCAAACAACGACAAACCGCCCGTTGCTGAGGGCGGCAACCGTGCCGGTATCCTGCGCTCCAGTGGTTTGCGTGTTGATCGCGATCTCACCGCCAACTCGCGCGCCCGCTGCGTTGAACAGCTGGCCGAATACACCGTTAGAATTTCCATCCCCGGCGCTGCCGGAATTCTGCGCGGTCCATGTGACCACATAGCCGCCATTGCTCAGACCGGTGACCTGCGGCTGGAACTGTGAGGCGGAGGTTTCGGTCTCAACCTGTATTTCACTCGCCACCAATGCGCCGCCCGCGTCATAGCGGTTCAGGCGCACACCGGTGATCGTGTCATCATCCCAAACGACCACCCAACCGCCGTCGGTCAGACCCGCAACATCGGCATCAAACTGCGAGGATGTCACCGTCGCATTTACCTGAAATTCTGCGCCCACGGCACCGCCTGCGGCGTCATAGCGCTGCGCGAAAACGCCCCTGTCGTTATCGCCGGAATTATCCTGATTGGTGGAGGTCCAGACCGAAATATACCCGCCATCCGCCAGACCGCTAATCGCTGAATCGGTCTGCGTGTTGACGGTCACCGTGTTGACCTGTCGTTCGGCGCCGATGAAGCCATCAACATCGGTTTCAGGCGTCACCTCAACAGAGATCACGACCGGATCGGACGTCGCGCCGTCCCCGTCTTCCACCAGAAGTTCAAGCGTTGTCTGGGCGCGCGGATCATCCGAGGAGATCGCAAACGTCAGATTTTCCAGCAGGATTTCCACCACAGAAGCATTCGATGCGCCATTGAGGTCAATGACCAAGGGCGTCCCATTTGCCCCGCTTCCGCTGATCGTGCCGACAACGGTTCCATTAACGGAAACAGTCGCGCCGCTCACCGAAACCGGGCCCGCAGATGCAACGCCCAATTGCAGTTGCGCATCTGTATCCTGATCGGCAAACCCGTCTTCGACCAAGGATTGCCCTATGGAAGAAAGGACAATGCGCCCGCCGTCAAAATCAGCGGAATCTGCATCAGAAAACGCGACCGCCCCGTCAAAATCCAGACGTTGTGGTGCCGCGTTTACCTCGGCTTCGGAAAACACCCTTACGGTTGAAAAGGCTTCTACTTCGGGGCGCGCAGAGGGGGCATTGAACGTCGCCTCATCGCCGAAGATGCGCTGGAATACACCTTGGCTCGACCCATCTCCCGCATTGCCGGAGGTATCTGAGGTCCAGACCGAGACGAAATCACCATTTGCCAATGCTGCAACATCAGAGCGTATCTGCTCACCGGAGGTCTCTTCGTTGAGCAAAATTTCCCCGGATTGCGCTACGCCGTCAGCATCAAAGCGGCGCGCGAAAACGCCACTGCCGCTACCATCACCGGCGGTGCCACTGTTTGCGGATGTCCAGCTGATGACGAAGCCACCATCCGTGGTCGCGGTGACTTCGGGATCGGATTGAGTCGACGAAGTTTCTACATTTACCTGAAACTCCGTGCCGACCGCACTGCCGTCACCCTCGAAAACCTGAGCAAAGATCCCAAAACCACTGCCATCAGCGGCGTTATTATCGTCCCAGGTCACGACGAAACGACCACCGTCCAAGCCCGCGACCGCAGGGTCCCCTTGGGAGCCGGGCGTGGTGGTATTCACCTGGAATTCGCCCCCGATAGATGTCCCGTCCAGCGCCAGAATTTGGGCAAAGACGCCAGCGCCGGAACCATCGCCAGCCGTCGCGGAGGCCGGGCTGTTCCACACGACGACGACACCACCAGCCGCAAGGCTATTTGCGCCGCCGCTGGGTTGAATGGCTGCAAGCGCAGGCTCGCTTTGATTGGAGGAGGTTTCGGTATTGACCTGAACATCTGCGCCGGCTGGCACACCGGCCGCATCGTAAAAACGCACGCGGATGCCATCGCTGCTAATATCGCCAAAATCATCCGTGAAGGTCACGGCAAAGCCGCCGCCGGGCAAGCCCGCCACTTCAGGATCAAACTGCGTCGCACTGGTATTTACCGCATTAACCTGAAATTCTCCGCCCGCCTTGGACCCATCCGCCGCGAAACGCTGGCCATAGACACCAAAATCAAAACTCCCCGGCACATCCTGATTTCGCGATTCCCAAACGATGACAAAACCGCCGTCTTGAGTTGCGGCAATGGAGGGATCCCGCTGAATTTCGATGGCTGTGTCGTTGACCTGCGTTTGTGCACCGATGCGTTCGCCCTGTGCAGAATAGCGTTGCGCGAAAATCCCGGCCTGATTGCCGTCCTGTGCCTCAGACACCCAAACCACGACGTAGCTGCCATCTGCGAGCGCTTGCACGCGGGCTTCGTTCTGGTTTCCAACAATGAAGCTGTTAATGAGTTGTTCAGACGTCAAAGGAGAATTCATAAATCCCTCACAAATAAAATTGCCCGCAAAATCACGGATCATAAAAAAACGTTCAGGTTGGCAAAAAAAATCCCAAATCCCCGATGGTAGTGTTCAATGCCCTTAACTTTCTGTCAACCAATTCACTCGAAATAAATGGTCCAAAGGCCCCACCCTTTGGTTAGCCTTTGATTTGGTGTTACTTTTGGGTCGGCGTTGAAAAGGCTCTCTGATACAGAAAACGCATAGATTTCAATCAATGCGTGAACATCGATGCCCATTGGGCTTCCTGGAGGAGCCAATTCGGCTCCATCGTGCCGGTTTGCAGACGCGCAGCCGCGGCAGGATCACATAGGGGCGTGTATCCGAATTCCACCTGGCTTCTGCCTGAGGTTTGGTGCCAAATCGTGTTTCTTTTCAGCGTGATGCGACATTGGGCCTTTGCCACTCGACGATGTGGCAAAGGGCGGTATACACCCGCCCTACTCCAATACTCTATTCACTGACCTGCGGCCTGCACCAGATGTTCCCATGTGGCGCGGGATTAGAACGATGAGATGCGCGGATTATCCGGCCTTGGAGGTGTCGATATCCCGATCCGCTTCCGGCACATTCAAGGTCGACCAGGTCTCGTCACGGGGCGGTGCGGGCGGTGTGTCGCAGGCGCGCTTGTGGATGTTCACCTTGGCGATGAAATTGGCCGAGATCGGAGCGGTCACAAAGAGGAACGCCATGATCAACACCTCATGCATGGACCCGTCGCCAAAGGTATAGGCGTGGATCATGGAAGCCAGCAGCAAAGAGCCGATGCCAACGGTGCCGACCTTGGTGGGCGCATGCAGCCGGATCATGGAGTCGTTGAACCTGAGCAATCCGATGGCCCCGACAAGGGCAAAGATCGACCCGATCAACAGGGCCACGGCGACGGCATATGTTCCAATGATTTCAGCGCTCATTCGATGATATCTCCCCTCAAGACGAACCGCGCATAGGCGACGGTCGATACAAACCCGAGCATTGCGATGATCATCGAGACCTCGAAGTACACGCGCACGCCCTGCGCAATACCCAGCAGGACAATCAACCCGATGGCGTTCACCACCATCGTATCCAGCGCCAGGATGCGGTCCCCCGTGCTCGGCCCCAGGATCAGGCGCAGCATCGACATCGCCTGCGCAATGGCGACGGTCACAAATGCGATGACCAGCGCCGCATTCATCACTTCGGTTGCAAAACTCATTCGAAAATCTCCTTCAGGCGACGTTCGTAGCGCTGTTTGATCTCGTCGCGCACCGCGTCGGGATCATCGGTGTCCAGCACATGCACCAGCAGGCTGTGACCCTCATTGGACAGGTCTGCAGAAACGGTGCCGGGCGTCAGCGTAATGGTGCCCGCCAGAACCGTGATCGCTTCGGGCTGGCGCAAATCGAGCGGGATCACGATCCAGGCCGGGCGCAGTTTCGAGTTTGGGCGTGTCAGGACGATCCAGGCGACCTGCACATTGGCTACCATAATGTCCCACATCACCATCAGGCTGTAGGTGATCATGCGTCCCATGTGAAACCCCTGCGGTGTATCAGGCCACCAGATCGAGGTGCCCCAGGGGATGATGACGCCCAGGATCAAACCGAATACAATCATACCCGCGGAGATGTCGTTTTGCAGGATGGTCCAGACCACGGCCAACAACAGGGTGACCAGCGGATGTGGCAGGAGCCAGCGGTAGGCCTTCATCATGTCAATGTCCCTCCGTCGGTGTGCTGAGCTTGCCCGGTGTGCCAAGTACGGTCGAGATATAGGGTTCCGGGTTGAAGAGTTGCTGCGAAATGCTTGCCATATAGGCGGTGGCCGGTCCCGCGAAGACGGTATGCGCAGCCAAGAGCAACAGCAGGCCACCAACGGCGCAATAAGACAGGATCGAGGGGCGTTGCATCCTATCGCCTGTATCCGGTCCCGGTGGCACGGATTTGGCTTTCCAGAACAGGATACTGCCGGCGCGCGAGAACCCCACCACGGCGATCAGGCTGGAGATCAGAACGACCGCCCAGACCCAGACCACAAGCGGTGTGGGAAAGGCCGCGCTCAGGATTAGCAGCTTGCCGATGAACCCCGAAAGCGGTGGCAGGCCCGCCATGGCAATGGCCGCCACCATGAACAGCGCGGAGGTCAGCGCCGCCCCCGGTATCATAGGTTGTGCCGTCAATCTCAGGTCCCCGCGTCCCGTGCGCACCAGATCGACGATCAGGAACAGGGCCGCAGCCGCCAGCGTGGAATGCACGATGTAATAGAGTGCTGCTGTCATGCTGGTCTGGGTGAACAGCGAGATCGCGACCATCACCATGCCCATCGAGCCGATCACCGCAAAGGCGACCAGCCGGTCGAGGTGTTTGGCCGCCAGCAGGCCGATCATGCCAATGGCCACGGACACAAGTGCGGCGGGCAGCAGCCAGCTGGTATGCAGCCCCGCCGTCACGTCAAGATCCGGCGGGAAGACCATCGTATAGACGCGGATGATCGCATAGGCACCGACCTTGGTCATGATCGCAAAGAGCGCGGCCACCGGTGCGGGGGCTTCGGCGTAGCTTGAGGGGAGCCAGAAATGCAGCGGCACCACAGCGGCCTTGATCGCAAAGACCAACAGCAGCAGCACAGCCGCGAGGCGGATGCCGACCGTCTCCGCGCCATCGGCCAGCGCGATACGCTGGGCCACATCGGCCATATTCAGCGTGCCGGTTTCCGCATAAAGCGCCCCGAGCGCGAAGAGGAACAGCGTTGAGCCCAGCAGGTTGAAGAGCACATATTGCACCCCCGCGCGCAGCCGCGCATTGCCCCCCGCGTGGATCATCAGCCCGTAAGAGGCAATCAGCAGCACCTCGAAAAAGACAAAAAGGTTAAAGAGATCCCCCGTCAGGAAGGCCCCGATGATCCCCATCAGCTGAAATTGAAACAGCGCGTGGAAGTGGCGTCCGCGATCATCCCATCCCGACCCGATGGCATAAAGCAGCACAAAAAGCGCCAGCACCGTCGTCAGCAGCACCATGAGTGTCGAAAGCCGATCCCCGACCAGCACGATCCCGAAAGGCGCGGCCCAATCACCAAGCTGATAGAGAATGATCGTGCCGTCCGATGCGGTCCAGGCCAGGCCCGCCGCGATACCGATCATGGCAATCACGCCCGCCAGCGAGAACGTGCGCTGAATCCCGATGTGATAGCGCGCGGCCAGGACAATGAAGGGGGCGAGAATGGCCGGAAGGATAACCGGGAGGATAATCCAATGTGTCATGTGGCGTCCTCCCCGCGTGGATCATCGATGTGATCATCATCCGAGCCAAGATAGGAGCCGAGCGCGATCATCACCGCGACCGCCGTCATGCCAAAGGAGATCACGATGGCCGTCAGCACCAGGGCCTGCGGGAGGGGGTCCGCATAGCGCTCCATCCCATCGCTCAAGACAGGGGCTGCACCAATCGTCAGACGACCGGAGGCAAAGAGGAACACGTTCACCGCATATGTGAGCAGCGATATGCCGAGGATCACCGGAAAGGTGCGCAGGCGCAGGGTCAGATAGATGCCGCCTGCCGTAAGAATGCCGATTGCAGATGCCACGAGAAGTTCCATGTTACGCACCCTCCTTTGCCGTCGGTTCGGAAGGTTCGGGCGGATCATCGCGGGATGGATCGATGTCCATTGGGTGTTCGGTTTCCGGCACATGGGCACGCCGGGCCAGTCGCGAGAAGCTTTCCAGCGACAACATCACCGCACCGACCACGGCGAGGAAGACGCCGACATCAAACAGCGCGGCAGTGGCCAGTTCGAATTTCTCAAACGGCGGGATGCGCACATAGGTGAAATCGGAGGTCAGGAAGGGTTTGCCGACAAACCACGAGCCGATGCCCGTAAGACCAGCCGCCAGAACACCCGCCCCAATCACGCCGTGATAGGGGTATCTCAGCCGCGCAGAGGCCCAGCTGAACCCGCTGGCCATATATTGCATGACAACGCCGATGGAGACCACAAGCCCCGCGATAAATCCCCCGCCCGGCTCATTATGACCGCGCAGGAAGATGTAGAAACCGACCATCATGACCACGGGCATCATCACGCGGGTCAGCACCACCATCATCATCGGATGCATGTCGCCCGCGCGCGGTTGATCCGGTTTGCGGTTCAACAGCCGCGCACGGACTGGCCCGGACAGAAGCGTTTCGGTCAGCGCATAGATCAGCAGCGCGGCGATGCCCAGAACGATGATTTCGCCAAAGGTGTCAAAGCCCCGGAAATCCACGAGGATCACGTTGACCACATTCGTACCACCACCACCCTTATAGGAATTGGCCAGGTGGAATTCGGAGATCGGCGTGGTGATCGCCTCGCGCATCAGGAAGTGATAGGCCATCGCCATCGTGGCCAGCCCGCCCGCGACGGCGACCGCGCTGTCCCGCGCCCGGCGCATCACCGTGCTCTCGATGGGCGTGTGATTGGGCAGGAAGTTCAGCGCCAGCAACAGCAGGATGATTGTGACAACCTCCACGGTGATCTGCGTCATCGCCAGATCCGGCGCGCTGAAGAACACGAAGCCGACGGAGACCATAAGGCCCGCGATCCCGATCAGGATCAGGCACAACAAACGGTTGCGGTGCAGGAACACCATACCCACCACGGTCGCCGTCAACATCAACCATCCGGCAAAAACCACGGGCGTCACCGGTTGCATGACCCTTGTGGCCGCCCCGACGGTTCCCGTGGTCCAGGCGTAATATCCAGCGACAATGACCGTCAGGATCATGATCGCGCCATAGCGCGAGAAAGCACCATTGTGCAGGTTATGTGTGAAACCCTTGGCGGCAGTGGCGATTGATTCCACCAGCCCTTCGAAAATGACCTTGGCCTCCGGACGGGGCGTACTCTCCCAGAGCCGCAGCGATGGTTTGTAGATCGCCAGCAAGATCAGGCCACCGATCGTCGCAATGATCGACATATAAAGCGCAGGCACCAGCCCGTGCCAGATCTTGAAATAGGCCGTTGGCACCTCAGCCACATCGCCGAGAACGGAGGCCGTGACCATTTTCACAAAGGGCTCAGCCAGAAACGGGGCCAGGCCGATCACAACCACCAGAACGACCAATATCGCGGGCGGCAACCACAGACCGGCACCGGGATCATGCGGTTTGGCCGGGTAGTCGTCGCGCACCTTGCCCAAGAAGGTATGGCCGATCAGACGGAAACAATAAGCGGCCGAAAAGAGCGATCCGAACACGGCAAGCGCGGGCACGAACCAATGGGATTGGAACAGCACGGTGTGATAGGTCTCCTCCAGCATCATTTCTTTGGACAAAAAGCCATTGAGCGGTGGGATACCGGCCATGGAGAGCGCCGCCAGAGAGGCAATCGTGAAGGTGATCGGCATCAGGTGACGCAGCCCCCCAAGGCGGCGGATGTCGCGCGTATGGGTTTCATGGTCGATGATACCGGCGGACATGAACAAGGCGGCCTTGAAGGTGGCGTGGTTGAGGATGTGGAACATCGCGGCCATGGCCCCGAAGGCCGTGCCCGTGCCCAAAAGCATGGTGATCAGACCCAGATGGCTGACCGTGGAAAAGGCGAGCACGGCTTTGAGGTCATGTTTGAACAGCGCGATCACCGCGCCCAGCACCATGGTGATGAGGCCTGCGGTCGTCACGATCACGAACCATTCCGGCGTACCCGACAAAACCGGCCACATGCGCGCCATCAGGAAAATACCCGCTTTGACCATGGTCGCGGAGTGCAGATAAGCCGAGACGGGCGTGGGGGCCGCCATGGCGTGGGGCAGCCAGAAGTGGAACGGGAATTGCGCGGATTTCGTGAAACAGCCCAATAGGATCAGGATCAGAGCGGGCAGATAGAGCGGCGAGGCCTGAATGAGTTCGCGATTTTGCAGAATGACACTGAGGTCATAGCTTCCGGCGATCTGGCCGAGAATAAGCATACCACCGATCATCGCCAGCCCACCCATGCCCGTGACGGTCAACGCCATGCGCGCGCCTTGCCGCCCTTCGGGCAGGTGCTTCCAATAGCCAATCAGCAGGAAGGAGGAGAGCGAGGTCAATTCCCAGAAGACCAGCAAAAGCAGGATGTTATCGCTGAGGACAATGCCGACCATCGCGCCCTGAAACAACAGCAGATAGGTGAAAAATTCGCCCATATTGTCTTCGCGCGCCAGATAGGAGCGCGCATAGGCGATGATCAATAAGCCAATCCCGAGGATCAACAGCGCAAAAAAGAACCCCAGCCCATCCAGCATCAGCGTGAAATTGAGCCCCAGCGCCGGAATCCAATCGACCCGCGCGGTCACCAATTCGCCCGCCATAACGGCAGGCAGATTTGTCAAAAGCCCGATGAATGCCGCCAGTGAGACGGTAAATGTCACCCCCGCGCAGGCCTGCCTGCCGGCGGAATTCATGAGACCAGGGAGCAGAGCGCCAAAGAACGGCAAAGCAACGATGAGGAAGAGGGACACGCGAACTCCTGATCTTAAAGTCTGAAAAGTTCTGCACTTTCTGGGTCAGTTTGCACCCATTCTCAAGCGAAACCGTGCAAAAGCGTCATAAACTTGCGTTAAAATCGAAAATAGTCCGGGGTCGTGGCAAATTGGGGATCGCTGAGGCGGCAGGTATCGGCACTTTTTGAATGGAAATTCTCTTGATCCTGGCCAAAGGTGTCGATTTTCACGGATCGGCAAAACAGGCGCGTCTTCCGCCGCACCGACCCGCGTACCATCCTATCAAGCGTTTTGCGCCCGTTTCGTGGCAACGTCGGGACAAAGGGCGGGGATCAAGGTTGCGCACCCTGAGCAATCACAGCCGTAAAACAGCCTCTGAGGCAATTTAGACGATGACGTCCTGTGCGGTTTGCGCGCCCACTTCGAAAACACGCTTGTAACGCGCGATCTCATCGGCCGGTCCCATCGCCTTGTTGGGGTTGTCCGACAGCTTGACCGTGGGCCTGCCATTGGCCTCAACCGCCTTGCACACCAGCGAAAACGGCGAGAGCCGATCATCCGGTACAAGGTTGCGAAAGTCATTCGTCAACAACGTACCCCAGCCGAAGGAGACGTTGACACGCCCCGCAAACGTCTCGTGCAGCGCGCGGATATTGTCCACATCCAGCCCATCGCTGAAGATGATCCGTTTGGTGCTTGGGTCCTCGCCGCGGTCTTTCCACCAGTTGATCGCGGTTTGTGCGGCGCGCGCAGGATCACCGCTGTCCACGCGAATCCCCGTCCAGCCTGCCAGCCAATCCGGGGCCTTTTCCAGAAAACCTGTTGTCCCGAAAGTATCGGGCAGGATAATGCGCAGGTTGCCATCGTGTTCTTCGTGCCAATCGGACAGAACATCATAGGGGGCCTGCGCCAGTTGCGCGTCATTTTCCGCCAGCGCGGCATAGACCATCGGCAATTCATGCGCGTTGGTGCCAATCGCTTCCACTTCGCGAGTCATGGCGATCTTGCAGTTCGAGGTGCCGGTAAAAGCCCTGCCGAGCCCTTCCTGCATCGCCTGCACGCACCAATCCTGCCAGAGGTAACTGTGACGGCGCCGCGTGCCGAAATCCGCAATCGACAGGTCGGGGATATCGCGCAGGGCTTCGATCTTTTCCCAGACGCGGGTCATGGCGCGGGCATAAAGCACCTTGAGTTCAAACTTGCCCATCCGGTTCAATACCGCACGGCCACGCAATTCCATCAGCACCGCAAGCGCAGGTATCTCCCAGAGCATTACCTCGGGCCAGTCGCCCTCAAAGGTCAGCTCATATTGATCTCCCTTGCGCTCCAGATGATAGGGCGGCAGCGACAGGTTCTCGAACCATTCCATGAAATCAGGGCGGAACATCTGGCGCTTGCCGTAAAATGTATTGCCGCGCAGCCAGGTGCTTTCCCCGCGCGACAAAGACAGGGAACGAATGTGATCGAGCTGCTCGCGCAATTCCCCCTCATCGATCAATTCGGCCAGCGGGATATCCTTGGAACGGTTGATCAGGCTGAAGGTGACGCGCGTATTGGGCTTGTTGCGAAAAATTGACTGGCACATCAGTAGCTTGTAAAAATCCGTATCGATCAGCGAGCGCACAATCGGGTCGATTTTCCATTTGTGGTTCCAGGCCCGCGTGGCGATATCAACCATTGCCTGTCTCCAAGCTCACCCCGGCGGCTTTCATGCCCACGATGGCCGCATCCAGCGATCCGTTGAGATCAATCGCACGACAAAGATCCTGGCGCACGGTTACTTTGAACCCCAGGGTTGCGGCATCGATGGCGGAGAAATTGACGCAAAAATCCAGCGCCAGCCCGACCAGCACGACCTCCTCAACGCCGCGCGTGCGCAGATACCCCGTCAGGCCCGTGGGCGTCACATGATCATTCTCGAAAAACGCCGAATAGCTGTCGATTTGCGGGTTGCTGCCCTTGCGGATGACCAGATCGGCGTGATCGACCTGCAAGCCTGCGTGAAACCGCGCTCCTTTGCGCCCCTTCACACAATGATCGGGCCACAGGACCTGCGGACCATAGGGCATTTCGATCATATCATAGGGCGATTTTCCCGCATGCGAGGAGGCAAAGGAAGAATGCCCCGCTGGGTGCCAATCCTGCGTCAGCACCACCACCCCTGCTTCCGCCATCAGCGCGTTGATGGGGGCCACGATTGTGTCGCCTTCGGGCACGGCAAGCGTCCCGCCGGGGCAAAAGTCCTTTTGCACATCAATCACGATCAACGCCTGGGACATATCGGCCTCTCCTTTGGTTATCCTTTGGGTAAGGGTCCGTGCGGGGTGCGTCAATGCCATCTGCGCGCGGGGCGGGGCATCTGCCCTCTTGCCTGCGCCACTGCACCGGCATATTTGAGCGCTTATGTATATTATCGCCGCTCTCTATCATTTCACCCGCTTTGGGAATCCGGCGGAGCTCAAACCCGATCTACTCGCGCTCTGCACCGCCGAGGGTGTGCGCGGGACGCTGTTGCTCGCGCCCGAAGGGATCAACGGCACCATCGCCGGGCCGCGCGCCGGGATCGATGCGGTGATCGCGCATCTGCGCGCCCTGCCCGGTTGTGGAGATCTGGAATGGAAAGAGGCCATCAGCGCGGACGCGCCTTTCGGCAAGATGAAAGTCCGGCTCAAGCGCGAAATCGTTACCATGGGCCAGCCTGACGTCGATCCACGCGCGCGCGTGGGACACTATATTGATCCTGCCGATTGGAATGCGCTGATCGCGGCACCCGATGTCGCGGTGATTGACACGCGCAACGATTACGAGGTCGCCATCGGCACGTTTGAGGGTGCCGTGGACCCGAAAACAGAGAGCTTCGGTGACTTTCCGGCCTGGTGGGAAGCCAATAAGGCGCGGTTTCACAACAAGAAGATCGCGATGTTCTGCACCGGTGGGATTCGGTGTGAGAAATCGACGAATTACCTCTTGGGTCAGGGCGTGGAGGATGTGTACCACCTCAAGGGTGGTATTCTGAAGTATCTGCAAGAGGTCCCAGAGGCGCAGACCAAATGGGAAGGGTCCTGTTTCGTCTTTGACAACCGCGTCAGTGTCGAGCACGGGCTGCGCGAGGGTCCGCATATGCTCTGCCATGGATGCAGGCGGCCCATTCTGCCCGAGGATACTCATCGAACGGAATATGAGGCGGGGGTCAGTTGTCACAACTGTGTGGGCGAAACGAGCGAGATGGATAAGGACAGGTTCCGCGAGCGACAAAAACAAATGATGCTGGCCAAATCTCGCAATGAGCTCTGACGTCAGGTTGGTAGAGCCGTGAATTTGCGCGGTTTGCTACGCGACAGCAACCACAGCATCAGCGCGATATTTAGCCCGTTCCAGACGATCCCGTTGATGAAGGCCAGCTGATACGATCCGCTGACGTCATAGATCCAGCCCGACATCCAACCGCCCAGCGCCATGCCCAGAATTGTCGCCATCATTACGAAACCGACGCGCGCGCCTGCTTCGCGTGCGGGCATGTATTCGCGCACGATCAAGGCGTAGCTGGGGACGATACCGCCCTGGCTCAGGCCAAAGATAAGGCTGACCACATAAAGGGACACGAGGCCCCCCGCGGGCAGATAGAGAAACAGCGCCAGGCATTGCAGTGTCGAGCCGATCAGCAGGGTTTTCACACCGCCCAGCCGGTCCGCGAGCAGCCCCGAGACAATGCGCGAGCCGACCCCACCGAGCAGCATCAGCGCCAGCATTTCCGCCCCCACGGCAGGCCCATACCCCAGGTCGACGCAGTAGGAAACGATATGGACCTGCGGCATCGACATGGCCACGCAACAGCCAATTCCGGCCAGGCCAAGCAAGTATTGTAACGCGCGAGGAGACAAGCCCGACGCGCTTGCATTCAGCAACGAGCGTGTTTGTGCAGCCGCATGTTCTTCTTGCGGCAAGCGCCTGCGCAATGCGAGGGACAGGGGGATGACACCCGCCAATGTGACGACGGCCATGAAAAGATAGACGCTGCGCCAGCCGCTTGCTTCCAGCATACCGGCCAAAACCATCGGCCAGATGGCACCAGAAAGGTAATTGCCGCTGGCAACCAGGGCTACGGCGATGCCACGGCGGCGCACAAACCAATGGGATATATCCGCGATCAGCGGGCCAAATCCGACCGCAGAGGCAAAGCCCACCAGTAGCTGCGCCAGCGACAGGAAAAAGATCGATTGGCTGAGCGTGGCAACGGCGAAGCCAAAAGCGATCCCGATTGCCGCCGCAATCAGAGACATCGTCACCCCGAAGCGGTCCACGGCCTTGCCAATGGCGAAATTCCCCAGAGCGAAACCGATCATGGTCAGGGTATAGGGCATGGAGGCCTCGGCGCGCCCTGCCCCAAACTCTGCCTCCACGGCCGGCATGATCACAATAATCGCCCACATGCCGACATTCGCGATCATCGCAATCGCGAGGGTCAGACCGAGCCTGCACCATGAATATGTGCTGTCTGTGATGGGCATTGCGGACATGGCACCCCTTTCACGGACATCTGTCTGCAACTTTCATGCCGTTGCAAGCAAACAATCCGCCCCACCGTTAAGAGTGTGGAAAGACCTTATGCGGTATCCATTGTGTTGGGTGAATATAAGAGTGGTGGAGATATGGGCGCGCAGAGCAATCTGGCACCGATCATCATCAAGAGAAAGAAGATTATCGCTGGTGGGCACCATGGGGGTGCCTGGAAGGTCGCTTATGCGGACTTCGTGACGGCGATGATGGCCTTTTTCATGATGATGTGGCTGCTGAACGCAACGACAGAACAACAACGTGCAGGCTTGGCAGATTACTTCTCGCCAACCATTCCGATCAATCGCGTTTCAGGCGGTGGTGATGGTGCGTTTGGGGGTGATAGTATCTTTTCCGAAGAAACCCTGCCGCAAAACGGCCTGGGCGCTTCGGCCGAACATGCCACCCAAAAAGACAAGGCTTCTGGGGAATCTGGCGTCAGTGAAGACGGCGGCGAAGGTGAAATAACCCAGGCGGAACTCGAAGCCATTGCCGAGGAGTTGACGGCGCGTGGCGGCGAAAGCACCGTCATGGAGAACGCACTGCAACATATCGTCACCCGGATCACGGACGAAGGGTTGGTGATAGAGTTGTTTGCGCTGGACGGTATGCCATTGTTTATTGAAGGCACCGACCAACCCACGCCATTGATGGAGGTTCTGGTCGAACTGGTCGCAAGCGTCAGCCGGATGGTTACGAATGACGTTGCAATCGGGGGCCATGTCAGGAGCGGACCCATTGTTCTCGCCGACAATCCGGTGTGGGATAACTCGTCGGAACGTGCGACGCGAACGCGCCTGATGCTTGAAGGTGAGGGGCTTGACGCAGAAAGAATGCAGCGCGTTACCGGCCATGCAGACAGGGAACCGGTCCATGTAAACCCTATGGCCACAAGGAATGATCGGGTCGAAATCGTATTGCTTCGCTGAATCATGTCATAAATAGGGCGCATTTTATCTGTTAGCGCGGTGTTAAGTCGGGACGTCTATCTGATGGGTCAACAAATGATCACATCAGAAAGGCGTGCCCATGACTATTTCATCTTCGCTCAATGCCGGCGTTGCAGGTTTACAGACAAATGCCCAACGACTGGCTGGCATTTCCGATAACATCGCGAACTCCTCAACCTATGGCTACAAGCGAGTGGAAACCAGTTTTGAGTCCATGGTTTTATCCGCCGGCGGCGGATCATATGCAGCCGGTGGTGTTAGGGCGGGCACGCAACGCTTGATTGATCAGCGCGGAACATTGATCGGCACATCAAATTCAACCGACATCGCAGTACGCGGAAAAGGCATGATCCCTGTCGCACAGGCGGCCCAGGTTCAAACCAGCGGCACCGATGCGCCGATGTTTCTTGCGACAACCGGGTCTTTCCGCACGGATGCCGAAGGCTACCTGAAATCGCAGTCAGATTTGGTTTTGATGGGTTTTCCCGCCAATCCCGATGGCACGATTCCGCAATTTCCTCGCGACACAGCGGACGGTCTTGAGCCAATCCGCATCAATACAAGCGCCTTGCTTGGCAATCCAACGACGGCGATCAACCTTGGGGTCAATCTGCCAGCAACCGAAACCGCCTTTGGCGCGGATGCGCTCACTGAGCAAATGGCGGTTGAGTATTTCGACAATTTGGGAACCTCGCAAAGCTTGCGGATCACTTTTGCACCGGTCGCACCCGCGACGGCAACAGACCCGATGACAAACGAATGGACGATGAGTATTTACGATTCGGCGGGTGATCCCTTGGTCCCCATCGCGGAGCTTGCTCTGGAATTCAACGACAGCCGCACCGCAGGCGGCACGCTTGACAACGTTTTGGTGAACCCAGCTGTCTTTCCGACGCCACCCGGCGCAGCTCCTACATATGACTCGACGACAGGGCTGCTCGTGATTGAGGCCGTATCCGGACCAATTGAAATCGATATGGGCGCATATGGCGACAACGAGGGGCTGTCTCAGTTGTCTTACAGTTTTGCCCCCGTTGCGGTGACAAAGGACGGCTCACCGATCGGTAACTTCATTGGCGTCGACATCGACGCAAACGGATTTGTTCGTGCGTCTTTTGATACGGGCGAAATCAGAACGATTTACCAAGTGCCACTTGCAAATGTAGCAAACTTCAACGGATTGCAGGCTCTGGATAGCCAAACATACCTTCCTTCGCGCGATAGCGGAGCATTCTTTTTGTGGGATGCCGGCAGCGGCCCAACAGGAGATATCGCATCTTTCGCGCGTGAAGAGTCAACGACGGACGTCGCGGGTGAATTGACCAATATGATCAAGACCCAACGCGCATATTCCTCCAACGCCAAGGTCATCCAAACCGTGGATGAGATGTTGCAGGAAACCACGAACATCAAACGGTGATCAAGGTTTTAACCAATAAAATGTAGAAAAGAGGGCCAGATATGACGATTTCTTCGGCGCTATCAAATGCGATGACCGGTCTGCGTGCAGCAGGAACCAACTCCGAAACGATTTCCGCCAATATCGCAAATGCGATGACACCGGGATACGGCGTTCGAACAGTTTCGCTGTCTTCCTCACAGATCGGCGGCGTCAGCGTTGACGGCATCGTCAGGAACGTCAATCCGGCCCTTTTAGCGGATCGTAGCCTTGCGCAATCCGCACTCAGCAATGCAACGGATCGAACGACTTTTCTTCGGGGTTATGAAGATGCTTTGGGAACACCGGATAATCCGAATTCACTTTCATCTCGTATTGCCGAGTTCGAGAGCAGTCTGATCACCGCAAGCAGCCGGCCTGACGCACCTGAACGGCTGGAGGTCGTCGTAGACGCCGCGCGCGACCTGACGCAACTGATCTCATCTGCCTCCCGGAAAATTCAAGAGTCCCGAAGCGAGGCGGATCGCAACATCAACCTGCAAGTGAACCAACTCAATACGGCATTGGCTGGGGTCAAGGAGTTGAACCAGCAAATCACGCGAACCCAGACCCTGGGTGGCGACACGTCGGCGCTCCAGGACAGTCGGCAAGCGCTCGTAGAAGAGATCAGCGAGATAGTATCGGTTCGCCAAATCCCACGAGATCGTGGTCAAATTGCTTTATACTCGACCGGCGGCGCAATTCTTCTTGATGGTGGCGCGGCGGAGGTCGAATTTTCCGCGATGAACCAGGTGACGCCGTTTATGACGCTTTCTGGCGGCCAGCTTTCCGGTCTGACCCTAAACGGCTATGAGATACGCACGGATAGCATGCGTGGTGCACTCGGCGGTGGTTCTTTGGGCGCGCAATTTGAGATTCGGGATGAGTTTGGGGTTGATGCACAAACACAATTGGATGCATTCACCCGTGATCTCATCGAACGTTTTCAAGACCCGGCCGTCGACGCCACGCTTGCGGTGGGCGACGCTGGTCTGTTCACAGATGCGGGCATCGCGTTTGATCCTTTGAATGAAGTTGGTTTGTCCGAACGCGTGGCGGTCAATGCGGCGGTCGATGAAAAACAGGGCGGCGAAGCTTGGCGCGTACGCGACGGAATAAATGCCATCGTTCAGGGTGATGTGGGCGACTCGCGCCTTTTGCAAACCCTTTCGAGCACCATGACGGCAAAACGCGCGCCGTTGAGTGGCAGTTTCGGCAGCGGCGCTTTTTCCAGCAGCAATCTTCTCGCTACGCTGACATCCAAACTTGGAGCCGATCGAGCACAAGCCGAACAGGGTCAAACCTTCGCATCCACCCAGTTCAACGAACTTACTCAATTGGTCTTGGCCGATGGTGTGGACACTGATCAAGAATTACAAAGGCTTCTTCTTGTTGAACAAGCCTATGCTGCAAACGCACGCATGATCTCGGCTGCTGATGAAATGATGCAAACAATATTGAGGATTTAAAAAATGAGTTCTATATCGCTCGGTGATCTCGCGCAATCCTTCATGCTTCAACGACGCAGCGTTTCTCTGCGCGAGAACATGAGCCGTCTTACTGACGAACTTTCGAGCGGTCAGGTGGCTGATGTGCGCGAAGTTCTTTCAGGCAATCACAACTATCTAACAGGTCTGGAAAGATCCCTAGAAGTGCTGGATAGCTATTCCGTCGCAAATGCGGAAGTCACCTATTTCACTGGGGCCATGCAAACGGCATTAGACAGTGTTCAGACCTTTGGCAGCGACTTGGGGCTAGATTTGATTATGGCGGGAGGCGGACCAATCGGTGTCGTTTCCGGTAATCCTTCCGATAACGCGCGCATCCAGCTCCAGGGTATCATCAAGTCTCTTAACGGTGACATTGCGGGACGGAGTTTGTTTTCAGGGACCGCGACGGACCAGGCACCGCTCCCAAGCGCGGAAGACCTAATCGCGCAGGTAATGACCGTCGTTGCGGGCCAGACGACACCCGAGGATATTGTGGCGGCAGCGGAAGCCTGGTTTGCCGACCCCGCCGGATTTGACGCAATGTCCTATGCAGGCTCCACCACAGCGCTGGCGCCTTTTGTATTGTCCGAAACGGAGCGCGTCACTTTGGACATTCGCGCAAATGATGATGCGCTCAAAGAGCTCTTGTTGCACACAACTGTTGCCGCGCTTGGAAGTGATCCGGCACTTGGTCTCGATATACCGGACCAGTCGAAGCTATTCGGCATTACTGGAATCGGCTTGCAATCCAACCAAGACCAGCTCACGAGCCTGCGTGCAAAAATTGGCTTCACTGAGGAGCGAATAGCACTCATATCCGCACGCAATCAAGCCGAAGGCACCAGCACTGAATTTGCGCGCAATACGCTGCTTGAAGCCGACCCTTTCGAAACAGCTACGGAATTGGAGAGTGTGCAGTTTCATTTGCAAAGCCTGTACGCAGTTACGGTTCGCAGCTCGCAATTATCCCTCGTGAATTTCCTATGAAACATTTTGTGACATTTGCTCTTCTCTTGATCCTAAACGTACATCAAGCGTTCGCCGGCCCCGTAAGAATCAAGGACCTGGTCGAATTTGATGGCGTGCGCGGTAACGACTTGGTTGGCTATGGCCTTGTCGTTGGCCTGAATGGGAGCGGTGACGGGTTACGGAATGCGCCATTCACAGAAGAGATAATGTCGAATATACTTGAACGCTTGGGCGTCAATGTTGCGGGGGAACAGTTCAGGCCAAAGAACGTGGCCGCCGTATTTGTTACTGCCGCTCTACCACCATTTGCACGCGGCGGCAGCCAGATTGACGTAACGGTTTCCGCAATCGGTGACGCCAGCAGTCTGTTGGGGGGAACCCTCATCATGACACCGCTGAATGCCGCTGACGGCCAGATCTATGCCGTCGCACAGGGAACAATCATTGCCGGCGGGGTTGTTGCGGAAGGCAATGGTGCCAACGTTACACAAGGTGTCCCGACAGCGGGAACCATTCCATCAGGTGCACGTGTTGAGCGTGAAATCGAGTTTGATTTATCGAATTTGAACAATTTAAGATTAGCGCTGCGAGATGCCGATTTCACCACCGCTGGACGTATTGAGCAAGCCATCAATGCAGACTTTGGCCGACCGGTCGCATTTATGCTCGATTCGGGCACCGTTCAATTGAATATCCCTGAAACGAGAATGGCTTCTGTTGCTCACGCCTTGGGCCGCATTGAAAATATTTCTGTTTTACCCGAACGTAAAGCTAGGGTGGTCGTCGATCAACGTTCAGGGACGATTGTTATGGGTGAGGATGTTCGGATCTCACGGGTGGCCGTCTCGCAGGGAAATCTAACTCTGCGTATTGAGGAAGCTCCAATTGCCGTACAACCAAATCCATTTGCAGAAGGCGAAACGGTAATAGTACCCAGAACAAATGCGGAAATCGAAGAAGAACCAGGAATCGGACTAGCAGAAGTCCCCGACGGAACATCGCTGTCTGAAGTCATTGCCGGCCTGAACGCGCTCGGCGTCGCACCAAGAGACATGATAGACATCTTAAAAAGCATCAAGGCAGCCGGTGCTTTGCACGCGGAATTCATCGTTCGATAATCTGAAATTGCTTGTATAAGCACTTTCCAATAACGAAGCCGATTGGCCTCACCAATGATGTTTTTTGAGGCGGTCTACGCATGTTTGGCGATGGGTACCGTAAGCCCGGTCCACTACCTGGCTATTAGGAAATAAAAGCAAGACCTCGGAGGCTTGGTCGCTTTCATTTGCGGTCTTAGATAAAAAGTGCTTTCATTAGAACCGCAATATAAGCTTATTGGAACGCGGCGGTTCAGCATCCATGCTTTGAATTTAGCCGCCGATTTTTGGGACAAGACCATTTCAGTGCAATGAGCCCGCCTGTTATGGTGTCCTTCCAAATGAGCCCCACAAAAGGATGGAAAGATTGTTTTTGGAGCATCTGATGCTCTGCAATGTGGTCAATCTGAAAGCAACAGTACTGATCAAAAAAATACGCGGGCGTGTCGCCAACAGACATGACCTGACCTTTCCCCCGAGGCTCCCTCATTCATAACGAGAGTTTGCGGTCGTACTCGTCGTCGTCGGTTTGGGCAAGCGCGTCGTGCGCGGAGCCCTCAAATTGCTCAAGCGCCCGGCGCGCTTCTGCCGGCGTTTGGTTCTCCAGCGATGAATGCGGTCTGACGTTATTATAATCGTATCGCCAGAGGGCCAGCTTTCGACGGGCATCATCCAAGGTGTCGAAGATCTCCTCATTCAGCAGTTCGTCTCGCAGGCTCCCATTGAAGCTTTCGATGAAGGCATTCTGCGTCGGCTTGCCCGGGTCGATGTAATGCCAATCCACGTCGTTATCACCGGCCCGTTTCAGGATCGCACGACTGGTAAATTCCGTGCCGTTATCACTGACGATACAGGCGGGCTTTCCATAGACGCGCACAAGCGCATCAAGCTCGCGTGCCACCCTCGCACCAGTGATACTGGTATCAGCCATCCGTTGCCCGGCAGGCGATTTGGCAAAGCCAAACCTGCCGGGAGGAGGCACAGGTTCTCGCGGCAGCAGTCGTTGTTCATGGCTAACATACGGAACTTGCGCCCCTCTCATGCATGTAAACATGCATTGCCGGGCAATGGACGCACCAAACGTGTCAGACACAAAGTCCAGCGATCAGCGTTCACCAGGACGTAACGCAACAGGCATCGGTATTCCTGATCCTCGCGCTCGTTTGCGGCCTCGGCGCCGCCTGACGCCCAGCTTTTCCTCGGTGTAGAGACGATACAGCTTCTTGTGCCCTCTCATGCATGTAAACATGCACTGCCGGGTGACAGTATCATAATCATGCCTTTGCGTTCCAACAGCACGCCGATCCGGCCCCTCTCATCGATACTGCGTATCGACTGCCGGGCAGTGGGCGGTTTGTCGCGCCGGATGGTCTTGGGGCCGACACCCGTTGGCGGGCAACACATGCTTGCATGTGTGAGAGGGACAAGCCTGCACGCCCGACGTTGCGAGATATCATGATCTCCCATCGCCTTGCGTGCCGCAGCCCGTCGCACATGCGTTCGCCATCGTGCTCGAACCAATGGCGCATCAATGGCTCACCGTCAGTTCTTTCCCAGCAAATCTTTCAACATGACGTTGTTGAGCATCGTGTCCGCCAGAAGACGCTTCAGCTTGGCGCTCTTGTCCTCCAGCGATTTGAGGCGGTGGGTGTCAGAAACGTTCACCCTCGGGACATCGCTGCGCGATACCCTGCCGTGCAACGCATGCCGCCGTATTTTGCTTTGAATTTGCAGAACGACGCAGGGCTCAGACCATGTCTGCGACACACCTCTGCTGTCGGCATCCCAGCTTCCTGTTCTTTGATCATCCCGATAATCCGGGCCTCGGTAAAACAACTCTGTCGCATTTGTCTGCTCCTTCAAAGGCTGAACAAACTCTACATCAAACTGAGGGAAGTTTCGGGGGGCAGGGCAGAAACCGTTGCGTGAGTTGGAAGATTAGAATTTTCGGTTGAAGAAGATCGTTGCGGACTTGGTATTGGGTAAGGAAATTGCTCCAGGATGTTCTGAAGCGAAAACTCTAAGGTCCCGTTGCCCGGCAGGGCATTGCGCAGCAATGTCCCGGGAGCATGATCGCAAACGCACGCTAGTCGAGGAGATCAGAACGGATTGGCGGGTGTCGATCCGAAGAGCTTGTGCGCTTACCAGGTTCGATCCCCAAACATATCGCTACAAGGTCCATCTCTCACTGATCCAAGCATCGCCTGCCAGGCAACGGTTCGGCGCGATCAGGCTGCAATATAACAGCGGATCAAGGAAACTTGTCGAACCCGAGTGCGGTTTGAGCATCCATTGCCCGGCAGTCGATACAAAGTATCGATCAGAGGGGTCACGTGCATGTCCTGCGGCGGTGGGAGGGTCAAGATACCAACGCGCAGAAAAAGTGACGCTGCGTTCGACGTGACAGCAGATGTGTGAAAATGTGATCTCCAGGCAACCATAACCGGGGAGGTTTTTTTTCATGGCCAGCTATCCACATCTTCTGGCACCGCTTGATCTTGGCTTCACGACGCTCAAAAATCGCGTGCTGATGGGGTCCATGCATACCGGTCTCGAAGAAACCAAAGACTGGAACCGCGTCGCGGAGTTTTATGCGGACCGTGCGCGCGGCAAAGTCGGTCTGATGGTGACGGGCGGCATTGGTCCTAACCTTGAAGGGTCCGTTTTGCCGGGTGCTGCGATGATGGTCAGCCAGCAAGATGTGGACAATCACGCCGTCATCACGCAGCGCGTGCATGACGCGGGTGGTAAGATCGCAATGCAAATCCTGCATGCCGGCCGTTACGCTTATGGGCCTAAATGCGTTGCCCCCTCCGCTGTGAAATCTCCCATTTCCCCCTTCGCGCCGACGGCACTTGATGAAGAGGGTATCGAGAAACAAATCAGCGACATCGTGTCATGTGCAAAGCGCGCACAGCAGGCCGGATATGATGGCGTCGAGATCATGGGGTCAGAGGGGTATTTTCTGAACCAGTTCCTTGTGACACATACCAATAAACGCGAGGATGATTGGGGCGGGTCTTATGAAAACCGGATGCGCCTGCCCGTGGCTGTCGTGGCGCGGGTGCGTGAAGCGGTGGGTACAAATTTCATCATCATCTATCGGCTCTCGATGATTGATCTGGTACCAAACGGCTCGACGCACGCCGAGGTGGTGCAGCTCGCACAGAGGATCGAAGCCGCCGGAGCGACGATTATCAACACCGGTATCGGCTGGCATGAGGCACGCATTCCGACCATCGCGACCTCCGTGCCGCGTGCGGCCTTTGCCTGGGTGACCAAGAAACTGATGGGCAAGGTCGCCATTCCGATCATCACGTCCAATCGCATCAACACGCCGGAGGTCGCCGAAGAGGTGCTGACAACCGGTTGTGCAGATATGGTGTCGATGGCGCGCCCCATGCTGGCAGATGCGGATTTCGTGTCAAAGGCCATGGCGGGACGCTCAGCGCAAATCGCCCCCTGCATTGCCTGCAATCAGGCCTGCCTTGATCACACCTTCAGCGGCAAGATCTCCAGTTGTCTGGTCAATCCGCGCGCCTGTCATGAAACCGAATTGCAAATCACGCCTGCGCCCATTCAGAAATCTATCGCCGTCGTGGGAGCTGGCCCGGCCGGTCTTTCGGCGGCGATCACGGCGGCTGAGCGCGGCCATAACGTAACGATTTTTGATCGTGCTGATGAAATCGGAGGCCAGTTGAACATGGCCAAGCAAGTGCCGGGCAAAGAGGAATTCTGGGGGCTGGTCGATTGGTATCGCACCATGCTCAGCGATCTGGGGATTGTACAGGAGCTGGGTCGGGAAATCACCGCGCCAGATCTGAGGGGGTTTGACGAGGTCATCATTGCAACCGGTGTCCTGCCGCGCGATCCGGGAATTGCAGGGCAGGATGCGCCCAATGTTGTGAATTACATTGACGTTTTGCGGGGCAAAGCAGAGGTCGGCAAGCGCGTGGCGATCGTCGGGGCTGGTGGCATCGGTTTCGATGTGGCCGAGTTTCTGGTGCACGAGGGTATCAGCCCGACCACAAACCTTCCCGCATGGATGCACGAGTGGGGCGTTGCTGATCCGGCAGAGCACCGAGCGGGGTTGGCCCCGGAAGGACCACGCCCGCATGCACCCGCCCGCGACATTACCCTTTTGCAGCGCAAGTCGGAAAGACCGGGAAAACGCCTTGGTAAAACGACGGGCTGGATTCACCGCGCGGCCCTGAACATGAAGAACGTCAAGATGATCGGTGGCGTTAATTATGAGCAAATTCAGCCGGGCGGCATTCTGGTCTCTTACGGCGAGGGGCGCGAAACCCCTGATTTGATTGAGGTGGATACAATCGTGCTCTGCGCAGGTCAGGTATCGGAACGAAGTTTGGCAGATACGCTGCAAGCACAAGGGACCACTTGCCATGTGATCGGCGGTGCCGATGTGGCAACGGAACTGGACGCAAAGCGAGCGATTGATCAAGGAACAAGGCTGGCAGCGGTGCTCTGACCCGTTGTTGAAACCGCTGACCTGATCTGCGCAGGTAAGCTGCGAGAGGACACGACATCGGTCTGGTCGACAGGAAAACGCGCGTACAAGCCGTCCGTGCGGGATGACCCAGGGCATACCCGGCCCCGTGGCGTTTTTACATGTCGTTGACCGGGCACCGGGGCTGGGCTGAGGCAGTCGCTCAGTCAACTTGTTTGCGGGCTCTTGAAAAAACCGAAGGGTTTGAGCCGGGAACGCATTTGGACTGTTGGGCGCGCGGCGGTCACGGGTTCGTCTTGATCGGCGATATGAGCCCAGTACCCTTGCCAGACGCCACCGGAATTTTGCAGCCCGCTTAAACACGTAGGGGCTGGTTTCCATGGCCTGAACGATCAGGCTTAAATCTCGATACTGTCGCACCCATGCCCCTTTTCTGCCCCAATTGCGTGACAGAAATCCCCTGTTCGCTAGATCAGCAAGGGATGCAAATGGACCGCCTGACAGAAATGGAAGCCTTCGCAATGGTCGTGGATCAGGGTGGTTTTACCGACGCGGCCCGCAAGATGGGGATTTCCAAATCGGCCGTGTCGAAACATGTATCTTCGCTTGAGGCGCGGCTCGGTGCCCGGTTGCTCAATCGCACTACGCGCCGCGTCAATCCAACGGAAATCGGCTTGGCTTACTATGACCGCGCGCGCCGCGTTTTGAACGATGCCGGAGAAGCAGACGCCCTTGTGACGTCCATGCAAAGCGAGCCCTCCGGCCTGTTGCGCATCTCCGTTGCAACGGATTTTGGGGTGAATCACCTCTCACCCGTGTTGAATGAATTTTTGTCAGACTTCCCCGACATCACGGTGAATATGGAATTGAACAACCGGTATGTGGAGTTGATTTCCGAAGGCTTTGACATGGCCGTGCGCATTGGGGAGCTTGAGGATAGCAGTTTGCGGGCCCGTAAACTGACCGAAACCACCAAACGCATGATTGCCAGCCCGGCGTATTTCAAGAAATATGGCCGACCGGAAAAAATCGACGACCTCAACGCCCATAAATTGCTGCATTATTCCAACCAATCCTCGGGCAATGTCTGGAAATTGACCGCGCCTTCGGGTGAAAAGCGCCAGGTCAGAACGGCTGGCTGGCTCAGCGTTAACGACGGGCAATCCCTTTTGAACGCTGCGATTTCCGGTCTGGGGATCGCCTATCTGCCCAGCTATCTCTATGGGGATGCCATGGAAAAGGGGCTGATCGAAGATGCAATTCCCGCTTTGCCCTTTGAAACGCACGGGATCTACGCGGTCTATCCGCCGGGACGATTTATACAGCCCAAGGTGCGTGCCTTTCTGGATTTCCTAGCGCGTTCCTTTGCCGAAAAAGGACCCTCAAAATGGTAATATCGGCGCTCTTTTAGGGTGAGCTTGCAGCGCCTCACATCCTATGATGATCGCTAAAAATTGCCTATTCCACATTGAGGCTGATCGCCTCAACACGGCGGTTCTGACTGCGGCCCTGCGCGGTGGCGTTGGTGGCAACCGGGGCCAGATACCCCATACCTTCAGCATCCAGACGGGCGGGTTCAATGCCATAGTCTTCGATCAGACGCGCCCTGACCGAGCGGGCGCGGGCGCGGGATACGTTGATATTCACGTCCAGATCCCCCACCATATCCGTATGCCCGACCAATGCAACGCGCAGCTCGGCGTCATCGGACATGATCTTTGCCAATCGCTCCAGCGAAGCAAAGGGGCCGGGCCCCAAATCGGTTGAACCCAACGCAAAATCCAGATCGCTCAGAATGACAAAACCACGCGCCATAAGGTCACCGGTCTGCACGCTGGCGGCGGTCGAGGCCAGGCCTTCCACCTCCGCGCCTTCGTCGGGCGGCGTTTGCACATCGCCAATTGCGGAATCCGAAACGGCGGTGATGATCTGCACATAGGCCGCCGCCGCCGTTACGCTGACAAGCACGCTGACAGTTTCATCCGGTTGCTCAGGCGGACCCTTGAACGCCGTCAAATAGCGATAACGGGCAATATTGACGTACATGTTTGGCCCTGGCAGCACCTCGATGGCAAACCGAAAATCAAACCCACCGCAGGCTTTGCTGACGCATTCAAATGCGACGTCAAACCCCAGCGTTTCGAGTTGCGCGCGCAGAGGTGCCATGACCTGAAGCGACGTCAATCCGCTGGTATCGATCCGCCAAGCGGCACGTTCAATGAAGCCCTCCACCGTTTGGGATGGCACGCCTCCGTCTGAAAACACCGCTATCGGTGCTGCAAAACTATCGCGTGCGCTGTCCCGCTGGGCCGTAAGACGGGCCACATCCGGCAGGACAAGATCGGCTAACGCGGCGCTGGCCATCCCACAAGCGGCCATGACAGCATAGGAAACCAGCCGCAGGCTCATCTGGCCTGCGCATGATATTCATCATTGGGCCGCATTAAAGTCGCGCTCGCCACGCGGTTGGTCATGTTGAAAAATCCGGCCACATTGGCAATGTCCCAGATGTCGTGATCCGTAAACCCGACTTGCCGAAGCGCATCACGGTCGCTTTCGCTGATCGTCGCGCTTTGACTGGTCATAAGGGCGGCAAAATCCAGCATGGCGCGCTGACGCGCATCCAGATCGGCCACCCGGTAATTCATCACGAGGGCTTCGCCCAGCCGCGCATCCCCCGACATCGCCCGCACGGCGGCCCCATGCGCAACGAGGCAGTAAAAGCACTTGTTGATCGAGGAGACCACCACCGCGATCATTTCGCGCTCCAGTTTGCTCAACCCGGACGGTGCCAGCATCAGGTTATTATACATGCCGGTAAACGCATCCAGCTTGTCTGTATCAAAAGCATAGGCTCGCAGCACATTGGGGATCATGCCCAGCTTTTCCTGGCACAGATCGAAGTACTTCTGCGTTTCGCTCGGAAGCGGATCGACCATAGGCAGGTTCAGGGCGGTCGAGTTTGCGGTTTCAGCCATGTCTCAATTTCCTTGCGCAGGTTTATGCCGGTAATGGTACTGCCCCGCCAGTTCAAAGCCCAGAGAGGAATAAAGCGCATTCGCCGGCTTGTTTGCTTTGGTACATAAAACCGAAATGCGCTCGGCCCCGTGCTGTTGCCCCCAAAACGCCGCCGCGCGCATGGTCCAGGCGGCAACGCCCTGCCGTCGTTGGGCGGGCAGGATTTCAACGGCGTGAACCATGCAGATGCCATTGCTGATCGCGGCAAAAGCAGTCCCGGCAGGCTTTTCGTTCCAACGCGCCAGAATCCCCGTTTTGATATCCGCACGGTCCATCACGTCGAGCCGTTCCCTGGTGATGCCCCCCTGCGCCCAGATTTCCGTCATAATCGCCAGAGGTTCCCAGATGCAAAACGCCGTCACACGCGGCATGGGTATATCCGTCAGACGCGTGATCGCCGAATCATAGACGTTCGTCGGATCAACGATGCCATAACCCTCCAATTCCAATCGCTGGTCTAGC